>JACQTK010000063.1 GCA_016210845.1 Acidobacteriota bacterium
CGCCTACTCGTTGCGCTACTCGGGCGCGCTGGTGGCCGACGTCCATCGCAGCCTGCTCGAAGGCGGGATCTACCTGTACCCCGCCGATCGGCGCCATCCCGGCGGCAAGCTCCGCCTCGCGTACGAGTGCGCGCCTCTGGCCTTCGTCCTCGAGCAGGCGGGCGGCGCCGCCAGCACGGGGGCCTCGGCCGTGCTCGACAGGCCGTTCGAGTCGATCCATCAGCGCGTCCCGTTCGCGGCCGGCAGCCGCGACGAGGTCGCCATGTTCGAGCGGTTCATTCGTGATCGCCGCTGATCTTCGCGTGTTTGCCGACGCCGGCGCGCTCGCCGCCGCAGCGGCACGCGAGGTCGCGCACGTGCTCGTGGCGGCCACGCGCGAGCACGGGTCGGCGTCCATGGCGCTGTCGGGCGGCCGTACGCCACGCGACCTCTACCAATGCCTCGCGCTCGATCACCGCCACGACACCCCCTGGGGTCGCGTGCATGTCTACTGGGGCGACGAGCGCAACGTGCCTCATGACGACGACCGGAGCAACTACCGTATGGCGCGCGAGTCGCTGCTCGACCACGTTCCCGTGCGCGCGGAACACGTCTATCCGATGCCCACGGTCCTGGGTGAGCCTGGCCGAGCCGCGGCCGCGTACGAACGGACGCTGCGATCGCAATTCGACGCCGAGTGGCCCCGGTTCGACATCGTGCTGTTGGGCATCGGCGACGACGGGCACACGGCATCGCTCTTTCCCGGGTCGGCCGCGTTGACCGAGGCCCGTCGCTGGGTGGTCGCGACGACCGCGCCGGTCGAACCGCGCGGCCGGCTGACGCTCACGCTCCCTGCACTCACGCACGCGACGGCGATGTTCGTGCTGGTCGCCGGACGCTCGAAGGCGGACGCCCTCCGTCGCGCCCTGGGTGACCGCCCGGATCCCCGCTGCCCGGCGTCTCTTCTCCATGCCGCCCGCGCGCCCGTCGTCTGGTGGGCCGATGCCGAGGCTGCCGCGCATCTCGGCTCGCGGAGTTCCCGGTGACGCGCACACGGTCGCATGCCTCTCTTCGGCGCGCGAGGGCTCGCCCCGGCCCGCGTACCCTGGCCGTCGACGTCGGCGGCACGGGGCTGAAGGCCGGGATCCTCGACGCCGAGGGGCGGCTGGTGGGCGATCGCGTCCGCGTGCCGACGCCCGCACGGTGTCCGCCCGTGGTCCTGGTGCGCACCCTCGTCGCGCTGATCGCGCGGCTGGGGGCGTTCGACCGCGTGTCCGTGGGCTTTGCCGGGGTCGTTCGAAACGGCGTCGTCCGCACCGCGCCCAACTTTGGCAGCGCGCGGTGGCAGGGGTTCGACCTGGCCCGAGCGCTGACGCTCGCGTTGAGACGGCCCGTTCGCGTCCTCAACGACCCGGAGGTGCAGGGGCTCGCCGTCATCACCGGCAAGGGTGTCGAGCTGGTCGTCACGCTCGGCACTGGTGTCGGCAGCGCCCTGTTCCGCGACGGGATCCTGATGCCGCACCTCGAGCTGTCGCAGCACCCGGTGCACGGCGGCCGGACCTACGATGCGTATCTGGGCGACCGCGCCCGCAAGCGGGTGGGGACGCGCAAGTGGAACCGCCGCGTCCGCCGGGTCCTTGGCATTCTGGAGACCGTCTTCAATTACGACCGGCTGCACATCGGGGGCGGCAACGCGGCGCGCATCGACTTTCCACTGGGCCGCCGCGTACGCGTCGTCGAGAATACGGCCGGCCTGCTGGGCGGCGTCGCGCTGTGGCGCTGAGGCAAATCCCTGCGCGTTAGGAGTGGTCCCAAGATGTGCTGCGCCTCGCCCATGAATCGGCCGGCTTCGGGTACGAGCTCGCCAGGCTCACGGCCCTGCGGATCCGACGCTTTCGCGCACGCGTCGAGCCTCTGCTCGGTGGAACCGCGCACGCATGCGTTGCCCAGGCCTTGCTGGCCCTGGCCGCCGAGCACGGCGTCGCTGACGCCCACGGCGTGCTCATTCCGCTGCGGCTGACCCAGACGGAGCTGGCCGCGCTGGCCGGTGTCACGCGCGAAACCGTCAACGCCGTTCTCGGCGACTTACGCGTTCGCGGGCTGGTGGAGATGGGGCGGCACAGCATTCGTGTCAGCCGTCCTGAGGGGCTGCGATTGGCGATGGACCGCGCGCAACCGCACCGCGCGGCGGCACGACGCGGCCGGACGCTCGCGTCTGGCCGTCGGGTCGGCCCGCGATCCGACGAGCCCGTGCCGGCTCGCCGGTCCGCCGGCGCAGACCGACGCGCCGCGGCGGAAGGCCTGAAGGCGGAGGGGCAGTAACGTTCTCCGGATCCGTGAGACCAACAGTTGGCGGCTGTTGCCGCATCGCGCGTGGTCTCGCTTGGCGGTGCCAGGCGGTCACGGTTGGCGGCGGAAGGGGAGCCTTCATCATGGCAGCTCGAGGGAAGCACCAGGGCGCACGAACGACGAGCACGAAGACGCATCGATACCAGCAGCTCCGCGAGCTGCTCGAGGAGCGCCGTCGCCGGATCGTCGGTGAGATGCAGGACAGAATTCGCCATGTCCGTACGGAGGGGAGCCGAGCGCTCGAGGACGGTGTCCGTGACGAGACGGAGAGTTCAGAGGCTGAGATCCAGGATGACCTCGAATTCGCCCTGCTGCAGATGAAGGCGGAGACGCTCCGCCTGATCGACCAAGCGCTCGAGCGACTGGAGGGCGGGACCTACGGCTCCTGCAACGAATGCGGCGAGGGGATCGCCGAGCCGCGGCTGCGGGCCCTCCCCTTCGCGGTCCGCTGCAAGGCCTGCGAGGAGATTCGCGAAGCCGAGCGGCTGCGCGAGCGGGCGTCCACGCAGCGGCGCGGCGCGGGATCACCGTTCGCCGAACCCGGCGGCTGACGTCATGCACCCGGCCGAACGCCCCGTGACGAGGTGAGCGGCGTCAATCAGCTCCTTACGCGGGCGTGGCCTCCGCGCGCCGATCTCCCAGCAGCCGCCGGACCTCGGCCGCCAGGTACCGCACGATGCCCAGCGGTAACGCAGGGTTGTCGAGCATCAGGTCGTTGAAGACCTCATCGTCGACGAGGAGCACTCGAGCCGGGCCGACGGCCGCGGCCGACACGGGCGTCGGCTTCCGATCGAGCACCGGCAGAGTACCGATGGCCTCCCCGCGCGTGGCCACCCACGCCTCGTCGCCATCCCTCGTCGCACGAATCTCGCCCTCCAGGACGAAGTAGATGGCCTCCGGCGCCGTCTCCTGCTCGAACAGTGCCTCGCCGGGAGCCAGCGCTCGTTCCTTCGCCACGGCCGCAATCTTCGCGAGATATTCGGTCCGCACGAGAGAGAACATCTCGACGGTCCTCAGGAAATCCACGCGTTCCACGATGGTCATCATGATCCGATCCTCATTGGATACCGCTCGGTCCTGCCTGCCCGAGCGTTTCATCTCGACGAACGCCAGACACGCCGACAGCCACGGATCCGCGCCCCATACCGCGTCGGAGGGCCGTCCGGCCGCGCCGCCCGGCCCGCCCTGAGCGGCGTCGACGGGCGTGCGGCCAAGTTGCTCGAGCAACGGAATCAGCGCGAGCCGGTGCGCGGGCCGCAGCACGGTGTCGAGGAGCTCGATGCCCCGGGCCCGATCCGCGGGCGTCCCGGCAATCGCCCGGTAGGCGTGAAAGACTTCGTCGAGAGGGTAGATGAGCCCCAGGCACCGCGTGATCCGCTCCACCGCGTCGTCTTCCCGCTCCGCGATCACGTGCGCCAGCAGATTCGTGCGCTCGCTTCCGGGCGCCAACCGCAGTGTCGCCCGCGTTGTCTGGAGGTCGACCAGGAGCGCCACCTCACGGTGCAGGGCTCGCTCCACGGCGTCGGCGTCGAAGGGGAGCGCCGCGTGATCGCGCCGCAGGCGGTTCAGCGTTTTCAGGACGTGATAGCGCACGTCGAGATCGGGATCCTCGAGCGCGTCGAGCAGGCACTCGACGGCCCTGGGCACGGGCAGCTCCACGAAGACCCGCGCGAGCTGGACCCGCACCTCGCGGGGCAGTGAGGGATCCCGAAGGTGGTCCGCAAGGGTCCCGAGAATGCGGTCGCCGAAGGCGACGAGGGCGGCTCGTGCCTCCTCGCGCGTGGACGGCGCTGCCAGCGCGCGAATCAGCGCGGGGACCACCTCGCGATGGGTGCCTCGCGCCGCCGCCAGGATGGCCGCCTTGCGAACCGCCTCGTCCGGATCCTCGAGGAGACCGAGCAGCACTCGACGCGTCGCCTCGGTCGCCGGCAGGATCGTCGTCAACAGCGCGGCCTGGCGGCGGTAGGTCGGGCCCTCCGGCCCCGACTCGGTCGCCAGGCGGCGCAGTCCTGTCTCGGCCAGCTCGCTCAGCCGGCGGTCGGGGTTGTCGAAATACCCCGCGATCGCTCCCGCGCGCACGCGCGCCCGTGGGTCCGCGAGCAGCATCTGAAAGTTCACCAGCTCGTCGCCCACGCAGTGCCGGCACAAGAGCCGCACGGCCTCTCCCCGCGCGCCGATATCGTCGTCTTCCAGGAGCGGCTGGATGGCGTCGAGCAGCACGTGATCCCCGAACCTGACGAGTGCCGCCGCCGCGCGCTCGCGGACGTCCGGGCTCGGGTGCCTCAACAGCGTGGCGAAGTGCCGATCGCGAGGATCGACCTCTCCGGTCAATTCCAACAGCTTCATCGCATAGAGCACGCGATCGGGGTCGTCGCCCTCCAACGCCGCCAGAAGGTGGCGCCGGTGGTCCGCGTCCAGGCTGCCCAGCACGAGCTCGTCCACCTCGACGTCCCGCGCATGAATGAGCCGCTTGATCGACCCGACGTACTCGCGCCGCACGACGAGAATGGTGCTGATCCACAGCGCGATCGCCGCGACGCTGACGAGGCTCAGGTACTGGAACGGCACCGACGCGACGGTGGTCGCCAGCAGGATCAGGACGCCCGCGACACCGGTGCCGCCGCGCTGGACGGCCACATCGATGAACGGCTTCGCCCGAGCTTTGATGGCATGTGGCACCGGAAGGAACAGGAGCTCGCGCGTCGATTGATCCAGCGAGTAGCGCAGGGTGCCGTCCGCGCCTTTGGCGAGCACCGCCGTCCACAAGGCCGGATGAAGGAGCACGCCGATGGCTCCGGTGAGCAGCCCCAGCGGCAGCAGGAGCAGGGCGAGGCCGATCCCGAACCGTTTCAAGATGTACCCGGTGAGTCCCACCTGGACGAGAAACGATGCCCCGTTGAGCAGCGCGAAGAATCGTCCGAAAAAGGCGGTCTTCGCGTCTTCCCCCACCACGAACAACTCGACGGCCTTGTTCATCTGCCAGTCCACCACCGTCGAGACGATGATGGTGAGCATGAGGATGATGGAGAGCGCCCGCAAGTGCGCCGACTCGCGGACGATCCGGGCGACCGACCGGACGGGTTCGGGACCGCTCGCCCCGGCCATCGTCGCCGGCCGCGTCACGGGCGCCGCCCCGGGGTACAGGTAGATGGCGAGCGCCGCGCACAGGGTGATCACGACCGCTGCGGCCACGAGGACGTTCTCCGTCCCGATCGCCTCCGCCGTGACGCCGGCCAGCACGCCGCCGGCGATCCCGCCGAGGATCCCGCCGGCGCCGATGAACCCGAACAACCGCCGTGCCTGCCTCGGTTCGAACAGGGCATTCGTCATCAGCCAGAACTGCGAGACGGTCAGGACGGGGTACAGCTTCGCCCAGATGTAGAAGGCCGCCGATGTGGCCAGCGATTCCTGGCGAAGCACCCACGAGAAGAGCACGAGGTTCGCGGCAAGAAACCCGTATGTCGTCGGGATCAGCCGTGCCGGCGGCAGGCGATCCACCACGTGCCGCGAGTACCACGAGATCAACAGGCCGATGACGACCGCGGTGCCGATGTAGACGTAGGGCAGGTTGTCCGCGCCGACGCGCTCGACGAACAGGGAGTTGCGAACGGGTTTGATCAGGTAATAGGAGGTGACCACGAGGAAGAAGAGCGCTCCGCTCGCGAGGGTCGCCGGTCCCTCGCCGGGGCGGATGTCCACGAGCGGGCCCAGCGCCCGGTCGATGTGCCGAGTCAGGCGCGACGGGACAGACATCTTCTCAGGACAGTAGTCCAGGATGGGGGCAACTCTGTTACGCGGCCAATCGACCGCTCGACGGCGGCATCACTTGTGCTGCCCCTCCACACCACGACATCTGTGTGACCTCCACGGAGTACATCCATCATGACAGGCTCGTGTTGGCCCGCAAGGGTGGCGCTCGTCGTGCTGTTCTGGGCGCCAGCCGCCCACGCCCAATCCCCGACTCCATCGCCCGCCGACCCCTCCCCGTCCTTTTCAGGGCTGTTTCGCCAGGTGGGCACCGACCTGACCCGCCTCCCGGCTCGCGAGAACCTGCTGTGGCTCGGCGCGGGTGCCGGGTTGAGCCTGCTGGGACACGGAGCCGACCGTGAGGTCACCGGGACGCTGTCGACCTCGCGACGGGTGGAGGACGCGTTGGATGCCGGCGACGTGATCGGTGGCGCCATGTTTCAAGTCGGGAGCGCGTTCGCGACCTACGCCGTCGGACGGGTGACCGGCCGGCCCTCGATCTCCCGCGTGGGCGCCGATCTCGTTCGGGCGCAGCTCGTGAGTCAAGCCGTCACGCAGGCCGTCAAAGTCGGCGCGGCTCGCGGCCGGCCCGACGGCACCCGCTTCTCCTTTCCCTCCGGCCACTCGGCGGGCGCGTTTGCGTCGGCAACCGTACTGCAGCGGCATTTCGGCTGGAAGGCTGGCGTGCCCGCGTACGGGCTGGCCGTGTATGTCGCGGCCTCGCGCCTGTCCGAGAACCGCCACTATCTGAGCGACGTGATCTTCGGCGCGACCGTCGGCATCATGGCCGCCCGCAGCGTCACCATCGGCCGCGGACGCGCCTCATTTGCGCTCGTGCCGTTGGCGACCCCGCGTGGTGCGGGGATCGCGTTGACGACCGTGTCAGTGCCGTAGGCCCTCCGCAGCGTTTCGTGACGCCCGCTGTGCGGGAATCCGCTCGAGACCGACCGTTTCCCATCCGTCTGGTGTTCTGCGAAAGTACACCGTCACAGGCTCCGCCCAGCGAGGGTACGCAGGATGGATGCTGCGAATCGCGACGGCGATGAACTCGCTTCGTTCGAGCAGCCCACGGGGCGCCTCTCCACGTGGCGCCGTGACCGTGACCTCGTCCCCCACCGGCTCGCGGGCACCGAGGACGTTGTCGAACCGTGACCAGGTGAGCACGTACGAGCCGGGCGACGTCGCCACCCCGGCATCGACGGCCGCGTTCCCGAACGTCAGCACACCGGATGGATCCAGCGCCGCCTCGACGATCGGATTGACGCCGGTCAGCCAGGCGTTCAACACCTTGTCCCGGCGTGTGATCAACACCGCGGCGATGTAGTCCGCGGCCGCGGCCTCGCTGTACCGCGCTTTCGCCACGACCGCCCGAATCGCCTCATCCGAAAATCTCGCCACGACGCGCGCCGCCCAGAAGGCATCGTCCGGCCGCATGTTGTCGAAGGCGGGGTTCGGGTATTCCGGCTTCCACGCCTGCGGATCGAAGAACTCCCCCTCGAACCGTCCGACAGACCGGGGAGTGTCGGGATAGTCCACGGTGATCCAGGGACGCACGTACAACCCCAGCGTCGCGAGCGTGCGCCAGGCCGGCGCCCACTCGAGGATGTACTCGTTTCCCGCACGTGGCGCCTGGGCTCTGACGCTGCCGCTGCCCAGGGTGGATCCGAAATCGAACATGTAGTGCCGGATGTACCGGTGACCGTCCGGCCCTTCCAGCATGTCCAGGCTGTTGAGACCGCGCGAATCGTCATGGTTCAACCATGCCGCGAACACGCGGTTGGCGCGCAGCTCCCGGCGGTGCTCGTGCGGAAAGATGTCGTTGGGGTCATCGGGCCGCGTCCCGTAGTACTTGAAAGAGCCGAGCGGCTTTCCCTCGGCGAACCGGCTGGCGAGCGCCCGGTACTTGCCATTCGGCTGTCTGGCGGCGCTTTCGAGCACGCGATCGACGTCCTTGCGCGTCATGCGCCGCGTGCGGCCGTCGGGACCGACTGTCGTCGCGTCGGGAGCGATCGCGATCGCGGCCGGGTCGATGTCGACGAGATGGCCCTGCACGACGTTGTAGCCCATGGCGTGGTAGAAGGCCGCGCCGATCACTTCCGCCCCGCTCGCCATTTCCGGGTGGCCGGGCGGGTCGAATTTGATCTGGTACAGGCGCCCTGACGGATCCTGCACGCGATAGCCTGGCGTCACGCCCTGGCTCTTGCCCTGCACGATCGGCCAGCCGTCGATGTCGAGCGTGTCGACCTGATTGGGACCCCGGACGATCTCGTCGAGGGACATCGGTCTGCGCCCAATCCGATTGGTGAACCAGGTCGAGTCGGGGACCTCATCGAGCGTGTTGACGTTCCGCGCCGGAATGTCCGCACGTTCGCCGCGCTTGAGGAACGTGTGTTCGACGAAGTCGTACGCATTCGTGCCGTCGATCGGCGACGCCGCGCCGGCGTCGACGGCGCGGTCGTCATCCACCTGGATCGGATCGTCGGGATAGAACCTCGGCGCTGCGGCGTGTCCCAGCGCGGTGAGCGTACCGAGTCCCGCAGAGAGTCCCACGAGGAGCCATACGCCGATCCGTCCACGCCGCCTGGCCTGACTAGAAGACATTGCCGAACCTGAAGACGAAGTGTTTGCCGTCTCGGCTGC
>JACQTK010000049.1 GCA_016210845.1 Acidobacteriota bacterium
CACGCCGAAGATCGAGCTGGCCGCGAGCGCCCCGAGGATGAAGCCGAAGATCGCCAGGACGATCCGGAACAGCCGGTAGCCGAAGAAGCAGGACACGATGCCGCCGGCCAGCAGAACGACCGCGGCGGGGAGCTGATAGACGGCAGGCAGCATCAGCAATGTGTGATGTGCGATTGGCGATCCGCGATTGGCGACTCGAGTCGCCGGCGAATGACGGTCACGAATCGCAAATCATAAATCGCCAGTCACGAATCGCCAATCACAAATCGCCTAGATATCCCGCCGTCCCTCCATGGCCCGCGTCATGGTGACCTCGTCGGCGTATTCGAGGTCCGACCCCACGGGAATCCCCATCGCGATGCGCGTGACGCGGACGCCCAGCGGCTTGAGGAGCCGGGCCAGATAGAGCGCGGTGGCCTCCCCTTCGACGGTCGGGTTGGTGGCGAGGATCACCTCCTCGACGCCCCCCGCCCCCACGCGGTCGAGCAGCCCCTTGATCTTCAGGTCGCCCGGGCCCACCCCGTGCAGCGGCGACAGCGCGCCCAGCAGCACGTGATAGACGCCGCGGAACTCGCGCGTCTTCTCGATGACGGTCACGTTCTGCGGCTCCTCGACGACGCAGATCAGGCGATGGTCGCGAGTGGCGCTCGTGCAGAATGCGCACGGATCGGCGTCGGTGATGTTGTTGCACCGCGAGCAGTACGTCACCTGCTCCTTGACATCGCGGATCGCCTGGCAGAGGCGCTCGGCCTCCTCGCGCGGGTTCTTCAGCAGATGAAAGGCGAGGCGCTGCGCGCCCTTGGCGCCGATGCCCGGCAGCTTCTGGAGCTGCTCGACCAGGCGTGCCAGCGGTTCGGGGAGGGACAAGGCGCGTCAGGACAGGCCCGGGATCTTCAGGCCACCCATGAGGCCGCTCATCGACTGGCCGAGCTGCTCGTCGACCTTCCGGCCGGCGTCGTTGATCGCCGCGACGATGAGATCCTGCAACATCTCGACATCGTCTCGAGAGACGACCTCGGGGTCGATGGTGATCGACTGGAGCTGCTTGGTGCCGTTGACGGTTACCGACACCATGCCGCCGCCCGCGGTGGCCTCCACCCGCATGTCGGCCATCTGCTTCTGCAGGCGCTCCTGCATCTGCTGCGCCTGCTTCATCATCGCCTGGATATTCATAAGGCCTCGGGGCTCAGGCCTCGGGCCCCAGGAGGTCCGCTCGCCTGGGACCCGGCCGTCACATCTCCTCCACGTCGCGGATCTCCGCCGGAAACACGTCGAGCATCGCCTGCACGGCGGCCGACGAGAGCGCCTCCGCCTTCAGGTCGCGCTGGGGCGCGGCCGCCTTCACGGGCTCCGCAGGCGCCTCGGCCTCGGCCGGCGGCGCCTGGAGGGCGATCACGGCGACCTTCCGGCCCGCAAGGCGCTCGGCGATCGACTCCAGCCACGTGCGCGTCTGGTCGAACTGCTCGCGCAGCGCGCGGTGCGTGGGCAGGAACGTGAAGGTGACGCGATCGTCGGCGACGTCGATCCGCTGCGCCTGCGCCACCACCGTGTTGTAGAAGAAGCCCTTCCCCGCACGGATCTCGGCCAGAAACGCCTCTTTGAAACTGTCGGCGCGAGGAGGCTTCGCCGCGTCGGTGCGCACCGGCTGCGTGGTGTCGGCGCGAACAGCCTTCGGCGGATCGGTGCGAGCCGCCTGCGGCCTGTCGCCGCGAGCTGGAGACGCGGTCGGGGCGAAGGCGCGCGGCGCCTTGCCGCTCCCGAGCTGCTCCATCAGTTCCACGAGCGGCACCAGCTTGCGCAGGTGCATCCAGCGGAGCAGCATCATCTCGAAGTGATACCGCGGCTGCGAGGCCGCGCGGATGTCCTGCTCCGCCTGCGCGAGGAGGTCGAAGGCGCGCAGCAGGTCCTCGCGGGAGAAGCGCGGCGCGAGCTGGGCCAGCCGCTCGCGCTCCCCGTCGGCCAGCTCCCCCGTGTCCTGGCGCGCCGGATCGACGGCGAGCACCATCAGATCCCGCACCACGCGCGACAGCTCGCGGCACACGAGCCTGAGATCGTGGCCGGCCTCCGCCGCGCGATCCGCCAGCGCAAACGCACGGGCGCCGTCCTCGTCCACGACCGCCTCGACGAGATCGAACAGCAGATCGCGTCCTACCAGTCCCAGGACCGTGGAGACGTCGTCGATCGTGATCGTCTGGCCGGCAAACGCCAGCACCTGATCGAGCGCGCTCTGAGCGTCGCGCATGCTGCCCTCGGCGGCGCGGGCGATGAGCGCCAGCGCGGCATCCGAGATGTCGATCCCCTCGGCGGCGGCCATCGTCCGGAGGTGATCCGCAATGGCCCTGGCGGGCAGGGCCCGGAACTCGAACACCTGCGACCGCGACAGGATCGTGTCGGGGATCCGGTGCAGCTCGGTGGTGGCCATCATGAAGACGACGTGCGCGGGCGGCTCTTCGATGGACTTGAGCAGCGCGTTGAACGACGCGGCCGACAGCTGGTGAACCTCGTCGATGATGAAGACCTTGTACCGGTTGCGCGCGGGCGCGATCGGGAGGCCCGCGATGACCACCTCGCGGATGTTGTCGATGCCCGTGTGGCTGGCGGCGTCGATCTCGAGGACGTCGAGGTCGCGGCCCTGCGCGATCTCGACGCAGGCCTCGCACGTGCCGCACGGGTCCGGGGTCGGACCCTGGACGCAGCTCAGCGCGCGAGCCAGGATGCGCGCCGTGGTCGTCTTGCCCGAGCCGCGCGGACCCGCGAAGACGAAGGCATGCGCCACCCGCCCGCTCGCGATCGCATTGCGCAGCGTCCGCGTGACCGCCTGCTGGCCGATGACGTCATCGAACCGCTGGGGCCGCCACTTGCGCGCGAGAACCTGGTAGGCCATTCGGCAACGTGAAAAGCAAGAAGTGGATACGTGGAACGTACGTGGAAAGTGGAGCCTTTCACTCGTGCATGGAGCGCACCGCGGCCCGGTGCACCTGCGGCACACCCCAGGGTCTGTTTAGCGCTGCTGCCTTCCGGCCCTGACGCGGTTCGCAGGCTGAAGTTGCACAGGGTCCGGGCCGCGATGCGGCCCACAGAAGGTCAGTGTAACA
>JACQTK010000051.1 GCA_016210845.1 Acidobacteriota bacterium
CGGCCCTCGCGCGCATCCCGCCACGCCCGCCATCCCGGCGCCGCTGTCCGTGACCGGCACGGCGCAATGCGCGAATCGCGCGTCCGCGCTTCTCGATGAAGCGTGAGAAACCGTCAGTGGATTAACGTGAGAGCTAACAAGTCGTCCCAGTTGCTTCTGGCCTGTTCGTGAGCGCCGCCGAGTCGGTTCTCCGCCGCTCGGGCGCTCCACCGCAGGCCCAACAGGCTAATAGTACCGTCGATGCGAGCAGCAGCCTTGCGGCTCTCCTTGTTCGATGTCTCTCGGATGCCTGTTCTTGCATCATTTGCGCTGTTCCCTGACTCTTAGGTGTCGGGGACGGGGAGCCTGCATTTGATATCAGCGTGGCATTACAACGGTGACATCGGTGAATCCTGCGCTCTTAAACGATATTCCGGCGGACCGGCAGAGCGTTGCCATACCCTCGACACATTCTATAATGACGGACCGGACCTTCGACAGCTCAATCGGACCGCGAACTGACAGTTCGTCTACCGGTATATTCATCGCCCCCGGACGAGGGGCTCTCTCGAATTCGTGTCGTTCGCGGATGTCGACGACCTGGGAATCCGACTCAAGCACGTCTGCGATTCGACTGGCAGGAACTTCCGGGGCCGAAACCACTACGTTGACAGGTTCTACAAGATGAGTGTTGGCGACTCTTAAAAGGAAGCTCGTCTCGACATCTGGCGTCATCCGTCCTTGAACGATGTCAGTGACGAGTCCATCCTTTTCCAGGCCTAGTGCTGTCGGAACCTGGATAATTCCCAGCCCGACCACACTCGCTGGCGTGATTTCCATCATGTGATCGGCCTGAATGTCCTTTTGAGCGAGCCAGTCGACGATTGAGCCCGAAGGACCCGCATTCACCACGACGAGGTCGGTGCCTGGGCGCCGATCAATCTCTTTCGCCAACCTACTATAGTACGCTGCGCTCGACTCGCACGCTGCACACGCTGGACTCACGAAGAGCACTACGTGCCGATCCAGATCAGACCATTCGTAGCCAGGCAACATGAAGATATCGTTGACTGCCACCAATCGGGTTGCTGCGTCCAACGGCAAATCACGAGTCACGAACCAGGCTCCCGAGAGGCGCCATAGCGTTAACAACACCCCGACGACAAGAATACCGTCGGCGAGCAATCCGAGCCGTGTCTTGCGTTTCATGATCCACCCCCCAGCAGCGCGGGTTGAAAACCTGCGATAGCGTCGACACGATCGATCCGGCCACTACACTCCGGCGCATGGGATAGCGCATGGGACCGGGCACACGATGGGCATCGTCTGACGCAGGCGTCGATATACGTGAAAGCAAGACCCGCCGGAGAGCGTGGGCATCCGCTCTACACGCGACTCGATTCAGATACTCGACCGTGCGGTTGATCTGAAGACCGGCCCGATCATGGGCGTCACTACACAAGGCGCCAACGAGGCGACATCGTTGCCGGCTGCCGAGACTTCGATCATCCGCCGGGCGGCCCTGCCGGACGGCCAGGGCTCGAAGGGGCCGTCCGGACAAGCGTTTTTCAGCACGGGGCCTGCAGCGCAATGGAGCGCACAATACGCGGCGCGCCTTCCCCTACAACCGCCTAATCACACGGGTCAGACACCAGGCACCCTTGCTCCTGCATCGGGGTGCAGTTGTAGTAGTCGTCCCCATAATTGGCGCAACACCACCAGTAGGAGCACGGAACGCACTCCCAACAGCTTGGGTCGTGCGTCGCCTCGGCCGATGGTGCGAGATTCACAGTTAGGATTCCCGTCATCGCGATCAGACGCATGACGTTTCGTAGACGGTTCATCGCGTCCTCCTCTCCGTGTCTTACTGCGCGCATCATATTCACGAGCGTTCCTTGGTCAAGCCCGCAAGTACCGGTTCGGTACAACAAATCGCCGTCGAGTGTAGGTCATCCCAAGTCATCCGTACGGCGTGCCATCGAGCTCGGCGGTTTGTAGGACATTCTCCGACTTGTAAGCACCGCAGTCCTTGGGTACTATCCCCCCCCCGAGGTGGTTTCGTGCGCCGCCATCAGCTTCATGTGTGGCTGACGGAAAGCGAGTACCGGTTTCTCGCGGAGATTGCGGCTGCTCGTCAGGAGTCGGTGTCAGTGATTCTGCGAGGCCTGATCAGGCGCTTTCGCGCTTACAGGCAAGATGAGCCAAATCAGGTCCGTGTTCACGCACCGGAAGTGGACGGAGGGCCATCGCGCGGGTCACCGAGGGGGTAGGCGGTAACGTAGGGCTGCTAGCCTGCGCGGCGCTTCCTGGCGCCGTTGGCCACCTTCAGCTTCACCGGCTTCTTCAGCGCCGCCTTGGCCGGCTTCTTCTTCTCCGCGCTCACCGAATCGAGACTGCGGCGCAGCGCCTCCATCAGGTCGACGACCTTGGGGGGCTCCTGCACCTCGGGCGCCACGATCTCCTCGCCCCCGATCTTCGCCTCGATGATCTGCCGCAGGCCCTCGGTGTACTCGTCCTTGTAGCCCTTCAGATTGAGCTCGGCGTCGAAGGTGGAGATCACCTGCTTGGCCAGCTTCATCTCCTCGGGCTTCACCTTCGAGGGCACGCTCTCCAGCTCCTCGATCTGGTCGATGGCGCGGATCTCGGCGTCGTGGTGCAGCGTGTACATCACGAGCCCCTTCTTCTGCGGCCGCACCGCCACGAGGTACTCGCGCCCGTACAGCGCCACCTTGCCGATGCCGGCCTTGCCCGCCATGCCCTCGCGCATCACCGCGAACGACTCGGCCGCCATCGGGCCGTCCGGCGCCAGATAATAGGCCCGATCGACGTAGATCGGATCGATCTCCGTGTCGTCGGCGAACTGGACGAGGTTGATGACGCGCGTCGACTCGACGCGCACCTTCTGGATGTCCTCGTCGGTGACGATCACGTAGCGCCCCTTCTCGAACTCGTAGCCCTTGGCCAGCTCCGTGTTCGAGACCTCGCGCTCGCAGTGGGGACACCACCGCTTCTGCTGGATGCGCGTCTGGCACTCGGCGTGGAGCTGGTTGAACGAGAGGGTGGCGGCCGATTCGGTGGCCGGAAACACCTTGACCGGGATGTTCACCAGGCTCACCTTGAGGAAGCCCTTCCACGTAGGACGGGGAGGCATACGTCAATTATCGGCTTTGCGACCTGGTTCTGGAGGTTCACAAGGGTGCAACGGGTTCACGAGGTCGTGTTCAAGAGGTTCGCCGCGCAGGAACCTCCTGAACATAACCTCCTGAACCCATTGCACTTCTTGAACTTGAACCTGGGTTCAGGTTCAGACTGCATCCTGATCGTCACGGCTGCCGAGATCGAGCCCCGTACCCCCGATGTGGATGTCGTGCGCCTTGACCCGGTCGCGCAGGACGCGGCGGGCCTGGCCGTAGAGGTGGCCGGGTACCTGGAGGCGCCGCGCGATGGCCCGGAAGTGCGAGACGAGGACGAGCGTCACGCCCCCGTCCTCCCGCCACGAGACCGCCGAGATCTGCCCCCAGCGCAGAAACCCCCCGTCCGACCAGACGCCGTCCCGATAGAAGCCGCGCGCGATGCGCGTGCTGAGGGGAAACACGTAGCCGTAGTAGACGAACATCATCGCCTCGCCGAACACCTGGTTGGGCGGGCGGCGCTGCACGAACACTTTGAAGGCCAGCAGGAGCCCCAGCAGCACGCCCAGCGCGAGCGTGAACCCGTAGTAGGGCGGCTTCGGGTTCTGCCACACGAGCAGCGCCGACTTCTTCCGCAGGCGGAAGCGCAGCAGGTCCGCGCTCACCTTGAGGTTGGCCACGAGGAAGCCAACCCCGAACAGGAACAGCACCCGCCCGAGCAGCACGTCCGGCAGCATCACTGATCAGGGTGCCACAAACGAGTTGACGGTTGACAGTTGACGGTTGACAGAAAGCACGAGCTGGCTCGGCGGACCTGCCAGCTGTCAACTGTCAACTGTCAACTGACAACTTGCCCAGCGGCGCGGGAGCCCCGGCGAGCGCGGGGTCGAAGCATCGTCGGCACCGCGCCTCGTACGTGCCCTGCGCCCCCAGGAGCACGCGGTCCTCGCTGGCCACGAGCCGCTGCGTGTGGTTGGCCGGGTCGCCGCACACCATGCAGATGGCGAGCGTCTTGGTGATGTACTCGGCAATGGCGAGCAGTTGCGGCATGGGCTCGAACGGTCGCCCCAGGTAGTCCTGATCGAGGCCCGCCACGATCACGCGCTTCCCCTGATCGGCCAGCGTGTCGCAGACCAGGGGCAGCTCGGCGTCGAAGAACTGCCCCTCGTCTATGCCCACGACGTCCGTGTCGGGGGCCACCTGATCCAGCAGCCTCCGTGCGCTCCGCACCGCGCACGAGGGAATCCGCATCTCGCTGTGGGAGACGATGTGGTCGTCGGCGTACCGCGTGTCGAGCGCGGGCTTGAAGATCTGGACCTTCTGGCGCGCGATCTGCGCGCGCCGCAGCCGGCGGATCAGCTCCTCGCTCTTCCCGCTGAACATGCTGCCGACGATGACTTCGATCCAGCCGTGGCCGGTCGCATGGCGGACGACTTCCATACCCGATCGCGACTATAGCATGCGGGATCGCGCGGGCGGCGGAGGCTACTGCAGCTCGACGAGCAGGCCGTCGAGCGCGCCGGGAAAGACCAGTTGCGCCCCCTGGAACTCGGACTTGAGGACGGCCGCGATCTCGTCTCTCGTCCGCTTCTGCACGAGCATCTCGTGCACGCGGGTGCGCATGGCCAGCGTGCTGTCGCGGAACGTGCGCAGCTCCGCCCTGGTGGTCACGTCGCCGTGCCCGGGCACCACCGTGTCGAAATCGAGCTGCAGGGCCCGGTCGAGCGTGGCCGTCCACTCCTTGGCGCTGCCTCCGCCCGCGTAGTCGACGAGCTGCGGCGTGGCCGCCCCGAACGTGAAGGCGTCGCCCGCGGCCAGCGTCCGCTGCGCCGGAAAGTACGCGAAGACGTCCCCGCTCGTGTGGGCTCGGCCAAAGTAGTAGAGCTCGACGTCCTTGCCGCCCAGCCGAACGAACGCGCGATGGGTGAACGTCACGGCTGGCAGCCCCGTCTGGCCCCCGTCGATCATGAGCTGCCGCGCCCGCTCGGAGGTGACCACCTGGGCCCCGAGCGTCTGCAGCTTCGCGTTGCCGCCCGAATGGTCGGCATGGTGATGCGTGTTGATCACGTACTTCACCGGCTGGCTCGTGACCGTCTTGAGCAGCGCCAGGACGTTCTCGTGGTCCACCTCGAACTTGTCGTCCACGAGCACCACGCCTTCGTTGGTGATGAGCGCGGTGACGTTGCCAGGGACGAAGTCGTTGCGCAGGACGTACAAGTCGTCCTTGACCTTGACAATGTTCAATTTGGCGGGCTGGACGCCAAACTGCTGGCCGCGCACGTACACGCCAACCAGGGCCAGACACAGGACCAGGGCAATCGTCAGACGTATCTTCACCACGACCTCCTCTTCCGCCTCATCTTAGACCGGCGAACCGTTCGAACGTGACGTCATTCTGCAGCCCTTCGCCGATTCTGCCCGTGAGGGCATATGACCGCCGTCATAGGAGGATGATGGCTGACCGGGTCACGCTCAGGAAGTGACCTCGGGGGAGAACACGTGCTCTTGAAGAAGGAGCAGAGACGAGGCAGCGCAAGGATGGAGATGGCGCCGCTGCGCGCGCGCCGCCTCGGGATGGCCTTGCTCGTCTGGGTGGGATCGGCCGTCACCATCTTCGCGGGCTACGAGATCGTCGATCGCCTCTGGCTCTCGCGGTACGCGCAGGGCGTCCGCGACCTCACCGAGATGGGCCGTGATCTCACGATTGTTCTGGTGAGCACGGCCCTGGCCGCCTTCGCCCTGTTTGGACGCATGCTCCCGTCGCTGGCTCGAGGCCTGGAGGAGGCCCCGGCGCGCCGCGAGGGCGCGTCGGTCGTCCGGGAAACGCTCACCGGCTGGCTCCTCGGCCTCCGCTGGGTGGCCGTCGTCGTCTCGATTGCCGTTGTCGCCTTTGCGACGTGGTATGGCCCCCGCGTGGAGCCCGGCTCGGCCCCGTACCTCTGGGCTGGCGTGGCGCTCCTGTTCGTGTTCAACACGATCCTGAGCCTGTACGGCGCGCGCCCGTTTGGCTCCCAAGCCGCCTTGATGGGCCAAGTCGCCGTGGACGTGGCGATCCTCGCCTGGCTGGTCCACCAGGCTGGAGGGCTCTCGAACCCGTTTGCCGGCTTCTTCGTGTTCCACGCCACCATTGCCGCTGTGGTGCTCGATCCGCCGTGGCCGCGGCGCGCGGCGGTCGGCATCGCCCTGTTCGTCCTCGCGCTCGGCGTCGTCGAGGTCACGGGATGGCTCCCGCCCCGATGCCTGCTGGACGCCGGCGGCGTCTGCGCCGCGCCGCCGGCGGATTGGATGCTCCAGGCGGCCACCGGCACGGCGATTGCGGTGACGGTCGTGGTGTCCGGCCTGATTGTTGCGAGCCTCGTGCGCGTGTTGCACGCCGACCGGGAACGCCTCGCCGCGGCACGGTCCCAGGTGTTCGAGGAACGCGAGAAGCTCCAGGCCATCATCGACTGCATGGCCGA
Source organism: Acidobacteriota bacterium (assembly GCA_016210845.1). Lineage (GTDB taxonomy): Bacteria > Acidobacteriota > Vicinamibacteria > Vicinamibacterales > UBA2999 > JACQTK01. Next base: position 6,569 of record JACQTK010000051.1, read on the forward strand.
TGCGGTCGTCTACGTCAGGCCCGACGGCACGGTCGAATTGCGCAATCGGGCGGCGCAGCGCTTCTGGCCCGAACCCATGCGGCCGAGCGAGGACCGCCTGGCGGGTCGGCTGCGCGAGCAGTGGCAGCAGCTTCTCGACAGACTGTCGGCGCCGGGGCCGGCCAGTCACCCGGTATTCGAGGCTCAGGGGCGGTTCTTCGAGGGAAGCTACGCCCGCGTCGACGACGCGCACGGCGAGATTCAGGGCGTCGTCATGGCGGCGCGCGATGTGACGGAGCGCCTCGAAACACAACGGTGGCGGATGCAGGAGGAGCGGATGGCCGTGGTCGGCAAGCTCGCCGCGGCGCTCGCGCACGAGCTCAACAACCCGCTGGGCGCCATCGCGCTCTTTGCCCAACACGCGCTCGACGGCGTGCGGCCCTTCGATCCGCTGCACGAGCATCTCGGCACGGTCCTCAGGAACGCGAACCTGTGCAAGAAGATCGTGCGCGACCTGTTGGAATACGCGCGGCAGCGGCCGCCCGAGCGACGCGACGTCCCGCTCGCGGAGATTGTCGCCGACGCCGAACGGACGCTCACGCCCCAGGCGGAAGAGGCTCGGGTCACGCTCCATCGCGAAGGCGTCGACGGCTTCGACGCACGCGTCCACGGCGATCCGCACCAGCTCCGGCAGGTGCTCGTGAACCTCGGACTGAACGGCATCGAGGCGATGCCGGGCGGAGGGACGCTGACGTTCCGTCTCGGGCGAACGGCGGAGGGCCGCCTGCGCATCGACGTGGCGGACACCGGAGTCGGCATTCCGCAGGAGGCGCAGGACCGGATCTTCACGGCCTTCCACACGACGAAGGCCGAGGGGACGGGCCTCGGCCTCACCGTGGCGCGCGACATCGTCGTGGCCCACGGCGGGGTGCTCTCGGTCGAGAGTGCCACGGGGCGGGGCAGTACGTTCACGGTCGTGCTCCCGGCCCTCGAAGCGATTGAGGCCGGAGCGGAGGCCGCCTCGTCATGAGCGCGCGTATCCTCGTCGTCGACGACAAGCGTGACCTGGCGCGCGGCGTGGCGCTCGTCCTGGGGAAGCTTCCGGCCGAGATTGCCGTGGCCTACTCGGCCGAAGAGGCGCTGGATCTGCTCGAGCAGCGCCCGGCGGACGTGATCCTCTCCGACATTCGCATGCCGGGCCGTGACGGCCTGTCGCTGCTCGACTGCGTGCGCGAGCGGTGGCCCGAGGCCCGCGTCATCCTGTTCACGGGCTACGGCACGATCGATTCGGCGGTCGATGCCATGAAGCGGGGGGCATTCGACTACCTCACCAAGCCTTTCATCAACGACGAACTGCTCGTCGTCACCAGGCGCGCGCTCGACGAGATTCAGGACGAACAGGAGATGGCGCGCCTGCGGGCGGAGCTTCGCGGCGCCTACGACTTCCACGGCATCTACAGCCGCGACCGCCACATGCTGCCCGTCATCGACGCCATTCGGCGCGTGGCGCCGACGGGCGCCACGGTCCTGATCTGGGGCGAGAGCGGCACGGGCAAGGAGCTCGTGGCGCGGGCCATTCACGCGGAGAGCCCACGGGCCGGCCGTCCCTTTGTCGCGTTCAACGCAGCGGCGCTGCCCGAGACGCTCGCCGAAGCGGAGCTCTTCGGCTCCAAGAAAGGCGCGTATACGGGCTCCGACCGGGACCGAAAGGGGCTGTTCCTCGAGGCCGACGGAGGGACGCTGCTCATCGACGAGGTCGCGTCGATGCCGCTCGGGCTGCAGGGCAAGCTCCTCCGCGCGCTTCAGGAACGGGAAGTCCTGCCGCTCGGCACGGGGACGCCCCTCCAGGTCGATGCCCGTGTGGTCGCCACGACCAACGAAGAGCCGCGTCGCCTGCTCCGCGACGGGCGGCTGCGGCGCGACC
>JACQTK010000052.1 GCA_016210845.1 Acidobacteriota bacterium
GCGGAGCGCGGCCAGAGATACTGGCAACCAGCCAAGGGGCTCCGCGGGGATATCAAGGGGCGGAGCCCCTTGGCTGGTTGGCGTTGGCTGCCGGATGATGGCCATCGGACCCCGTTCGGGCACACTGACGGGCACACTCATGCCGACGCCATTGTGTGCCTCCTGGGCACACGTCGTGAGAGGCCCCGAAGGAGAGCTTGGTGAAGAGAGCGACGATGAAGCCAGCGACCGATGAGAAGGAGCTGCTCGAGTCCGTGGATCGCGGAGAGTGGAAGTCCGACGCCGGCGGCAAGCGTGAGCGGGCTCGCTACGCTCGATACGCCAAGGCGACGTTCCGCAAGGATCGGCGACTGAACATCCGGCTCTCGACCAGACATTGATCTCCAGTCTGCTCCACAAGTACGCTTCAGGGCGCGTCAAGGAAGTCTGACGAGAGGCGCAAGCGAACCAGCGAACCGTCGCCGCGCCGACGCGCCGGTTCATGTCTGCGGTTTCCCATTGTGACGACCAATCCGTACTGCGCGGCCCTCGGCATACCTGTGCCGAGAGTCGAAGACGCCCTCTCTAGCCCGGACGCGAACTACTACAGCCTGCTGTTGGTGGCACTGCTCGAGCGCGGCGGGCCGCTGACGCTCGAACAGGCTGCCTACAGGCTCGAGCAAGTAGGGGTCACGCCTGCACACGAGGCTCTCGCTTCGCTCAAGCGTTGCAAGCCGGCCCGTCCTCCGATCTATCGGGACGGTGATCTGTACGCGCTCGACCCTCACGACGACGAAGCCGACCTCTGGGCCTTTCGACTTGGTCTCAGGCCGCCGCGCGCGTTGCCGCACGTAATGCGGCTGGACTCAGGGCCCTTGCGAGCTCCGGGTGAGCGGCTGACCGTCGGGGAGCTGGACGAGGCCTGTCGAGAAGGTATTCCCAGCGCATGGTCAGCCCAACGGCTCGCTGTGGCCGTGCTCGATGCCCACGCTGCCTGACCTGATGAAGCAGGCGTACGCCCGCGGGGTCGCGCTCGAAGTCGTGGTGGGCACTGCGCCAGCGTGGACCGATCCCTGGACCGGGATGCAACGGGCTCGGGTCGTGGCGGGCTCGTCGGGCTACCCGTCGATTCTGGTCGATGATCGCGGGTCTGAAATTCCGCGCGAGGAGATTCAGTGGGCTCGCCTGCCCGAAGGGCCTGGTTGAAGCGGCATGACGAGGCGACGACCCGTTGGACCCGGTAAGAATCAGGCGCCGGATCCGGATCTTGATCGCGCACTCGATGCGATGACCGCGCCCGAACTGCGGTCGTTCCTCCGCGGTGTGCTCAATGGCATGGAGGGCGAGCAGCGAGTCGCGCTCGTGGATGCGCTCGTCACTCGCGCGGCCCGAGGCAATGCCGGCTGGAAGCCGAGCGCTCCATCGCAACGTCTCGTCGACGAGGTCAGACGGTTCATGGAGGCCGCACGCCGTGTCGGCCATGCGGATCCGGAGGACGCCACCGAATACCTACGACAAGGCACTCGGGCATTTCTGGCGGGCGATCACGCGACTGCCCGAGCCGTCTTTGAAGCGCTATTCCCACCCATTGCAAGCGTCGATGTCGATCTGGGCCAGCATGAGATGGTCGACGAGGTGCTCCACGTCGATGTGCACGCCGCAGTCGCGCAGTATGTGACCGCCGTGTACATGACCACACCGATTGGTAACCGCGCCGATGCCGTGTACGAGGCCATCGAGCAGGTCGAGGGGATCGCGTCCCTTTGGAGTCCGATCGCCGACATGGAGGGGGTCTCGGGCGGGACGTTACCGGACCTCGCTGGGTTTCTGCCGCAGTGGGCCAAGCGTCTGGGGCGACTTCGGCCGGCCAAAGACGATTGGGAATCCGCGCATGAGCGGTGGCTCCGCGAGGCAGTGTTCAGGAGCGCCGGACGGCAACTCGGATTGCTGCGCGTGCCTGCGGACGATTTTGAGGGTGCGGCCACGCTCCTGACCAAGGCTCCAGGTCTCGGTGGGTCGAGTGACAATCACCCCGGGCATGTCGTCTTCGCCATGTTTGCCATCCTGCTCGCCGAGGACTCAGCACGTCAAATCAGTGCCATGCTCCTTGCGAATCTCGAATCGACCTGCCAGGATCCGTTGGAGATGCTTGGTCGCGATGTGGACAAGAAGCCTGCCTTGCCGAGTCCCTCAGTTCGCGACCTGATCACCGATCTTCGGCCAGCGCTGAGGATCCACTCAGCCGACCGTGGCGCGATGCTCGCGGTCATGCGCGTGGCGGCCGAGAAGCGCGTCGCTGGCATTCTCGGCCAGTCGAGGCGTCGCCACTACGGTCACGCAGCCACGCTTGTGGCCTGCTGCCTGTCTGTCGCGCGACCGGACCAAGGAGTGCGCCACGTCGGACTGGATCGCTCAACTCACGGCCGAGCACTCCCGCCGACATGCGTTCAAGGCCGAGCTCGAGTCGGCTCTGACGAGCGCCGGTCTCAAGGCTGGCGTGTCTCTGCCTGCGTGAGCTGATGAATCCGCTGGTGTGACAATCCGAGCAGCCGCGCAGCATCGCGCGCGCTCATCTTCAGGTGGCCGCCGCGCAAGACGCGCACGGCACGTCGAGCGGCGGCGGCTGCTCGGCGATCTTCCTGTTCGGCTCTTCTCCGGAGTGTCGCGTAGGCCCGAACGGCCCTCTTCGCGGCGTTCGGCAGCCTCACGTCGTCCGCGATCGTTGCCTTGCGCGCATCATCGACGAACAGTTCCAGCGCCTCTCGAATGCGGCGCCGAGCTTCGTCGACAGTACGACCCTGGGTGTGGCAGCCGCGGACACCCCTCACCGAGGCCACCCACCAGCCAGACTCATCGCGTTCGTAAGCGACACGATAGGTCTTCACGACTTCTTCAACCATCCCTTTCCGAGGCACGGCTCCAAGTCGCGCTCGATGCGGCGCAGGAGGCCAGGCCCGATATCCTCACCCGCATGAACGGGTACGGTCGTCACACAACGGCCGCATTCGATCCGGAGATGCGAGCCTCGTTGCCGGCTCTCGATGCAACCGAAGGACCTCAGAATGCGCCGAAGGTCCTTCGCGGTCACGCAATCAGGATACCGGACAACGGCTGGATCTGTCTAGTTCAGTAGACAGATGAATCCAGCCGGCCACGGTCAGCACCGCACTCAGCCGCCGGCGCGACAACCTCGTCGGCTCGCTCATGCGGGTCACAACGAGACGCGCGATGACGAGCTGCTGGCGCGCTGGATGATCCCGTATTCCGGTCAGATGAACGATCGACGAGGCGCTTGGACTTCCGCCCCGGCTGAGGCTGAAACACCCAACGACGCACAACGCACGCCATCGCGGCAGCTGGGATTTTCGATGCTTCTGAAACAGTGTGCGCAAGTACGCGTCCCGAGACGCTGGATTTTCGGCCTGAATCTGGCGAAGGCGGCGGTTTGAAAAACCGTCGCCTTCGCTCGAGAAAAAGTGCCATCGGCCAAGTACTTGTGTGCCGTATACCTACAGGCGTCGGTGAGGTGGCCGAGCGGCTGAAGGCGGCGGTGTGCTAAACGGAAATCCGCCTCTCGGAAACCTTCGATTGTCCTCGTAAATCCTTCACTCTCTTCCACTTCTAAAATCGACCGACTTGGCTGGTGTTGGCTCTGGAGGCGCTGCTTTGGCGCGTCACAGGGACAATCGTGGGGACAGCGCAACGCTCGGCTCGACGAGCCGACGACGCCGAGTCCCGCCCTGCGCTGAGCAGACGAGCCACTGGTTCTTCGTTACCTCATTGGCTTGCTGACTGAAACAATGCGGCCAGCGCGCATCTCGACCACGTCATCCGCGAGCGCGGCGGCATCTTGGGTGTCGTGCGTGACATACACCATCGTGACACGCAGGTCGCGCTGGAGCCGCGCGAGCTCCGCGCGTAGTGTGATCCGCAACTCCGGATCGAGGCTCGAGAGCGGCTCATCAAGCAGGAGCAGTCGAGGCTGACCGACCAGCGCACGGGCGAGCGCGACCCGTTGCTGCTCGCCCCCCGAGAGCTCGTGAGGATAGCGGGCCGACAGTGGATCGATGCGTACGAGGTTCAGAGCCTGATGTATTCTCGCCGCCCGCTGAGCGCGTGGAGTCTTCGCGGACCCCAGCACGAAATCGAGGTTCTTCCAGACGGTCAGGTGTGGCCACAGGGCAAGGTCCTGAAACACAAATCCGATCCCTCGCTGGTGAGGTGGCACCATGCTGTGCCGGAGGCCGGTCACCTTCGTGCCGTTCAGGAAGATCTCGCCGCTGTCCGGCACCTCGAGGCCAGCGATCAGCCTTAGCAGCGTCGTTTTACCGCAGCCGCTCGGTCCTAGGATGACGGCAGCATCACCAACGGCGACGGCGAGGGAGACACTTTCGACCGCCTGATGTGACCCGAAGCGTTTCGTCACGTTCGTGACGACGAGCGCCGCAGTGTTCACCGAGCCTCCCGGACCGATGCGACCGCTCCGAGAACAGCGAGCGGGACGAAGATGACCGTGGTCTGTAAGAGCGCGAGCACGGCGACGTGCGATGACGGCGTATTCGCAATGATGGTGTAGATCCGAATCGGCAACGTCGCTTCACCCGGTGGCGCGACGAGGATGCTGACGCCGAGCTCGCCGAACGCCAGGATGAATGCGATCACCCAGGCCGCGACAATACCGAGTCGGATTTGCGGCACGACGATGCGCGACATGGTGCGAAGCCACCCCGCGCCGGCGACCGCCGCAGCCTCCTCATGCGACGCGGGCACGTACCGTGCGCTCGCGGCGAGTGCCAGCGCTGCGACGGGAACGAATCGCGCGAGGTACGCGAGGAGAAACATGACATCCGTGCCATAGACCGTGCCCA
>JACQTK010000053.1 GCA_016210845.1 Acidobacteriota bacterium
GTTCACGGTCACGTTCGCCGCACCGCCGGACAGCGGCCGACCGAGTGACGGCTGGACGTCGGCGTTGGTAAACCGAGCATTCGCGGCGATCTCCGGACCCGGCAGGCTCTGGAGCGTGCCCGACACCTGCACGTCGACGACTGGAATCGTGTACGCAGCGAGGAGCTTCACCTGGGTGAGGAAAGCCTCCTCGGTGTGGCAGTACAACGTGCTCGGGTTATCTGTCTTCGCAACCACATCGCAGTTGTCTTCCATCTGCTTTCCCGTGCTGAACCCACCCTGCAGCCTGAGGCCTTGAATGCCCCGGTGCGCGAGACTGACATCGAAGCCATTCCAATGCTGCGTCTGTTTTCCGTAATTGCTGGCCAGCGTCACGAAATCGTCGACGAAGCCGACCTTATCGGGATTCAAATTGTACAGGTCAGAGATTACTTGGCCGCCTCCACCGGGAAGCCGGGGATCTGTGGCCGCCGTCACGCTGAACCGGGAGTAGTCACTAGGGGACACTGCCAGGTTGTCCGTCACCGTGAAGTTGCCAAAGATACGCCGGAAGTACGCGACGTCGAGGGAGACACGCGGGAGAAGTTCATGCGCCATCCCGGCTGAGAACTCCCAGTTGTACGGCCGGACTCCGAATCCCTGGAGCAGTTCCGGATCGTACGTCGCACCCGGAACGAATTGGCCGAAGTTCCTGTTCGACATCGCACCGCATTCCCCGTTGGCCAAGGGATTGAGGAGCGCGCAATCCACTACGTAGTTGCCATTCGCATCTCTCCAGGAGCGATTCGTTTGGGTGACGAGACGGAGGATGGGATTGGGATCCGAAGCCAACCCGTTCAACTGCTGGCCCCCAATGTACTTGTTCACGGAAGCCCTGAGCGCCGTCCGTCCCGTCCCGAAGACGTCGTACGCGGCGCCGGAGCGATACGACACGTCCTCCCACTTCAGGTTGTCCTGCGCCGGAAATGAAATATTCCGCCCTGGATTCAGGAGCGATGGGCCGAGGCTCTGCGCGTCGAAACCGTTTCGGAACAGATCGAAGCGTACAGCCCCGTTCAGAGTCAGCTTTCCAGTCGTCCAGCGATCTTGCGCATACATCCCGAGCGACCACAGGTGCCGTTCCGTATCGAGCGGGAGGTCGCGAAGCGTCACCTGGTTGGGAACGCCGCGGTTGAACCGATAATCAAAGGGCGTAAAGTTACGGGTATTGAAAAGGCCCTGACCCTCTGACCCCGTCACCCCCGTCTTGAAGGAGTGTGCTCCGGTGACGTACGTGACGTTTGCGGTGAACTGCTGGCCCTCGAGCACGTTTGAGTTATACGTATTCCAGCCCCGATACGACAGGCCAGTTGACTGCTCCAGGACCCTAATCATCCCCGGGGCAAAGGCGCTGGGGAACCCGCCGCTCCTGGGTTCCATGTTGCCCCACACCTCAACGCGCGACACGGCCGATGCATCGAACAGTATGCGGTTGCTGATTGGAACGGTCCACTGTCCCTGGTAGAGGTGCTGACGCGGCGAACGGCGATCGGATGCCGCCTCCGGTGATCGGTTCTCGGCGACAAAGCTCAGGCAGCTGCAGCGATCGTGTTCGTCCCACTGCAGTGCAATCTTGTTACGGGGCGTCGCCTGCCACGTGACGCGGAGCCCCGAGCTCTTCCACGAGGTATAGTTGTGGCCCGCCTGCGCCGTATCCGCCTCGTAGGTCCATGCCGTCGGGTCCTTCGCGTTCTTGTTGTAGAAGGCGCCGCCGGGGTTCGAATCCGACACGGCATATCGCCCTGTCCAGTAGAACCAGACGCTGTCCCGACGAATCGGACCGCCCAACGCCGGTACCAGGTCGTAGGTCTTCAGGACCTGGGTCGGCGTGCGGAGCCCCAGATCCCGTAGCCGCTGGGTGAAGTTATCTCCTTGCATGCTGTCGTTCGTGAACGCCACGTAGCCCGATCCCGAAAACTGATTCCCCCCATCGCGCGGAATCAGGTTAATGCGTACGCCTCCCGTCTCCCACTCGGCCGAGGCGCCACTCGTCTCAATCGTCATCTCGGAGAACTGGCTCATGTTCAACGACTGCATACCGGGCGCGTTGCCCGCCGTCTGCATCGAGAGCATCGGCAGATTGTTCTGAATGACTCGCGTGTCTCCGCCACCTTGGCCGTGGGCGACAACCGAATTCATGATGTCACCGAGCGCGCCGCCCACGTCTTGTCGATTCGACTGCACGCCCGGAATCAACGCTGCCAGACTCGAATAGACCCTCGAACTGGGTATGGCGTTGATCGTCTCACCATCGAGGACGGTCGACGTGGCGGTGCTCTGGATGTCAACGATTGCGGCTTCGCCCGTCACCGTGACCGTCTCTGCAACGGCCCCGACGGCCAGCTGGGCGTTGACCGTCGCCGTGAACGATCCCGTCAGCTCGATCCCCTCACGCCTGACACTCGTGAAGCCCGGAAGGATGAACGTGACCGTGTACCTGCCGGGCCGCAAATTCGGGATGCTGTACAGACCTGTTTCGCCGGTCACAGCCGTACGCACCTTCTCGATGAGCGCCGGGCTGGATGCTTCCACCGTGACGCCGGGCAGAATGGCTCCAGACGCGTCCGTGACGACACCAGCAATGGTGCCCTGGGCTAACGCTGACATTGGAACCAGGAGCAAGCCAGTGAACAGGAGTACCGCTTTCAGCGTGCGCATTACCATCACCTCGCTCTTGTGTGACCTTTGGCCCCCGCCGTTTGCTCACGTGACGAACGAAGACTCTCCTGAGACGGCAATCTTACGACCGGCTCTCGGGAAGTCAACATCAAACGGGTGTGTTCGATGTATAAGAAGAGGCTTATATACGGACTTCCGGGAGTGCCGGCGCGACGACGCCGTGTTCTTCGGGGATAGAACAGCGGGAGACATACCTCCCACGCTGACGCGCCGTCACGCGCGGATCATGGGGTCCACTTTCCCGCCCGGCTCAGGGTCACCGCCCGCTGGATGCTGGCGGCGGTGTCGGGGTCAGGCTTCTATACCCCGCCTCCACGAACATCTCGGTCGTCCATGGGCCAGCGGTCGATCCGTATCGGCGGTCGTAGTCGAACGTCGGCTTGGCGGCCTGCACCTGCTCCAGTGTCATGCCCCTGTCGATCATCGCCTGGATTCGATCGCGGATGATGGTCACCATGTCGCGGTAGTACGCGACATCGGCGTAGTCCGACAGACGTCCGTGGCCCGGCACGATCATCGTTCCACCCTCGGAGCGGAGGTTCGGGATCGCGAGATCGAGCAGCAGGTTGAGACCCGCGATCACGCCCTGAATATCCCCGCCGCGCGCGCGATCCACGTGAGGGTAGCCCGTCGTCACGTACACATCGCCCGCGCTGACGACGTCCGCCTGCCGGAAGAAGACGACACTGTCGCCGTCGGTGTGAGCGGCCGGAACGTGGATGATCTGAATCGAGTCGCCGTAGAACACCTTCGTCAGGACCTTGACGTCGTTGAAGAACGTTTCGGTCGGCCACATCCCCGGCTCGGTCGCATCGGGCCCGGAACTCATGCGCACCATAACGTTCTCGTGGGCGAACACCGGGGCGCGTTGCTCCGCGGCAATGCCCGCCCCGGCACCGGCGCCGCCGATTGTGCGCCCTCTCTTCGCAATCGCTTCGTTGCCCCCGGAGTGATCCGGGTGCACATGGGTGTTGATGATCGTGGTCACCGGCTTGTCCGTGATCGTCCGCAGCGCCGTGAGCACCTGGCTCGACGCGGCAGCCGTGCCGGAGTCGACGAGGAGCACTCCGGCCGCGTGCACCTCCGCCGTGATGTTGCCCCCGGCGCCGATGAGCACGTACACGTTCTCGCGCACGGGGAACACGTGAACGGACGCCGCCACGGCCCCAGGAGCCGCCTGCAGTGCCACGCCTGGTTCCGCGCCTGTCGCCGACGCGGACCGAGCCGAGAGTACGCTCGCCCCATCGGCGCCCAGTAGCACGGCCATCGCAAGGGCGGCAGCAAGGAGAACGGCAGGTGCCTCCGTCCGCCTATCGACGTTCATCGGCGCCTCCGTCCGCGCTCCGCGGCGCGGCGTCCCCGGACCGCGATGCACTCCAGCGCCTGATCCGCTCGCGGTACTCGGGGTACATAGTCTCCGCCCCACCCCTGGCCGCTTCGACGGGAAGGCCGTACTTCGCGGCGAAATCCACGGTCGGATCGGCGGTCCCGGGAAGAACGTGCGGAACAGCTCCCTTGGGGCGCGGTATCTCGATGACCGCGTCGCATGGGAAAGGTGGCGGGTTCAAATTCGTCGCGAGCCGGTACTCCGTCGTGCGGATCATCGGCTCGGTGAGATAGACAGGGTCGTTGATGATCGTGACCCACGTGAGAACGTCGCCGCGGCGCATCACGTACTCGGCCAGCGTCGCCCAGTCGCTCCTCGGGATGCCGTTGCGGCGGACGTAGCTCTCCTTGAGATGGGTCGTCGTGATGACGAGCATGTTGCCTTCCCACCGGCCGGTCGAGAACCCTCTCCAGGTGTGAGGCGCCCATTCCGGCGGATGCGGACGCCCGTCCATGAAAATCTCCCGATAGGTTTCGCTCGCACGCGACCACTCGGCATTCCAGGAGATCAGGTCACGCGTAACGGGGGCGATCTCCTTCCAGATGCGCACGGACTGCGGCCCCCGGACGATATAGTCGGCACCATGGGAGCGGCACTGCCATTCGGGGAGCGTCAGGAGCGATGCGTCCCATGCCAGCGCGCGCTGCCGAGCGTGCTCATTTATCGGGAGACCGAGATAATCGCCGACCTCCGGGCCAGGCCCCCGCTCAGGCTGGTCTTCGTGGAACAGCTGAGCGTATTCGCCGGTGACATCAACCCGTTGCGCCGACGTCACGCCGGGAATAAGGAGTGCTGCGACGAAGCTGAGCAGGACGATCAGAGGGCCGCTGCCACTCATTGGGTTTGCCCTCCCGTGCAAGCCGCGGTCATTGGAGCAGCGGACAACCGGACCCGCAATCCCGGAATCCCGTAATCGTGAAGTGCTGCTCGGCAGACCTTTCCGGCGGATGACTGACACGCGGTCCGTGGCGGGTGGCCCGTCGTCCACCGCCCCGCCCCGGACCCCTGCGATCGACGATCGGCGCCGGATCCACATGTGCGAATTCGAGAATCCGTGGGACCATGCCGGGAGCAAGAGAACAAGGGTTATCGAACTTGCCGGTGCTCTCCAATCTGGACCGACCGCGCATCGGCCATGATCAGGTCGTGGTAAACCGGCAACGACCAGCCACCTCGTTCGAGCTCGTTCAGCCGCTCTTCGACCATGCTCACGTACCGCTCGGAGTTACCGTACAGCTCTCGTAGCTGAGACGCCGAGAACGACTCCTGGTACGCGCTCAGCCGGCAGACCTGATTGGCACCAGCCTGGCCACGGCGAGCGATGTTGGCGCTGGGATTGGCGATGAGCGGTTCGACAGCCGTGTTCACCGGGATGTAGCGCGCGGTCGGCAGGTCCACATACGGGTTGCGGATTCCGCCCACCGGGTTGCCGTGCTCATCGAGCACCATCGCTCTGCCGTCCTCGCCCTCACCCTCGATCGGAATGCGCTCGGCGCGCGGCGGCACCACGCCCTCGTCCACCCAGCGGAACAGGTGGTGAAGCCCCACCGACATGTAGGCCTGCAGCGGGAACCGGCTGAGCTCGTGCACGCACGGGTTCGGCTGGAGCCGCACGTTGTCGCGAGAGTCGATGTGACCCATGCCCGGGAAGACGTACAACCGGTACTGGCGGCCGCGCTCGTCGCTGTCCTCGCGGGCCGTGAGGCTGGCCTCCACCTCGTGCATCGTCGGGATTTGCACGACCGGTACGTCCACCTCCATCACGTCGCCGCCACGCGAGGTCGGCAGGAAGCCGTCGTAGATGGGCTGCATGTCGGGGGTGCGGTAGACCATGTGCGCCGGCAGGTAGCTGGCCATCGTGCCGGCGCTCATCGAGGTGCCTCCGAGTACCATGCGCCGGACGGCGAGGCCAGCCAGCGGGCCCTCCGGGCTGCGGACGAGCGCGCCCACCTGCGCCAGGATCTCGTTGGTCTGCCCGTCGGCGATCCTGAGGTCGGCGTACCGCTCCGCGTTCATCTCGATGAACTGATCGGGACTGGTGGTCGTGATCTCGACCGCGACGTGTCCCGAGTCCATCACGTACATCGAGGTGTACTCGAAGACGTGGGCGGCACCGCTGCCATGCATCGATTCGGCGAGCACCAGGCCGCTGAAGTCGGCGTCATCAACGGGCCGCCGGATGACGACCCGCGCCGTATACGCCTGCTGGTTTGCCGTGCCTGAGGCGAAGTACTCGGTGGTCACGTAACCGTAATAGGCCGGCGTATGCTCGGGGTCGTGCGAAGGGGCCGAGTCGAACATCGGGGCCGGATCGGTCACCTGACGAAACGTGGGTAGCGCCACAGCCGTGGGCTCACCGGGAAGCCTCGGCTCCGCACCGGTCCCGGGCCCCGCCGCGGCAGTCGCTTCGGGCTCGGTGACGCCGCCTCCGCAGGCTGTCGCCCCGCCTACCACGAGGAGGACCGGGAGCGCACGCATGATTTTCGCGATTCTCGAGCCTCTGAGTGCTGACACAGGTCCTCCTGGCAAGTTCCGCGCGGGTAGTCATGCCGACACCGCGCCTCGCTCGCGCTACCGCGCGGAGCAGGGCGTCGGCATCCAACGCGAGCCGTCAGGCTCCAGCTTGAAATGTGAGCTCACCATGAACGGCTCGTTGAGATACAGGGGGTCCTCCACGACGGTGGTCACGAGCAGCCACGTGTCGCCGTTGATCTCTTCGATCCGGTCGAAATACTCCGTCACCACGGCATCGCCGCTGTACGGCACACCGTTCTTGCGCAAGTAGCCTGGCCGCAGGCGAGTCGTGACGACCTTCAGTGTCTGTCCCGCCGCGACAGGACCGCGACTGAGCGCGCCGGAGCTCGAGTACCACTCCGCCACCGAATGCCCCTGCCATGTCGGCGCTTCGGCGGGCGCCACCGTCTTGTCGAAGCGGAACAGGCGCGTCTGCATCCCGGAGTCCGTCTCAATCTGAAGCGTATTGGGGTCTCTCCAGGTGATGTGGAGCCGCCCGGGCGTCCGCATGATCGCCGCCGCCCCATACGCGCGACACTCCTCGCCGGCGGCCTCGTCCGCTGCCGGGTCCCACGAATCAGCCACACGCCTCCCCTCCGCAGTGAGGGGAACGCTCGTGTAGTCCCCCCGTGGAGGCGTGACCATGCGCCAACGCCAGTCCTCGGTAACGACGGAGACCCAATAGCCCGTGAAATCGACGGGCGCCATCGCTTGCCCGCTGGCTCCACCTCCGGCCCTGCCGCGCCCCTGGGCCGCAACTGAAGACCGACCGGCCACGAGAAGAATGGCAGTGCCCAGCGCTCCGATCATCGCGAGGGTTGCCGGCACTCGTCCTCGTAAGGCCACTGCCAAGCCCGTCATGGTCACACCTCCGTCCTGATCGACTGCTCGCCACACCGACGGCGGGCGTCGAGCCTTCACCCTACTCTATGAGGCTCCCATAGACAGACTCCACGAACATGTCGGTCGTCCACGGTCCGGTTGTCTCCCCGTACCGTCCGTCATAGTCCAACGTCGGCCCAGCCGAGCGGATCTGTTCCAGAGTCATGCCTCTGCTAATCATGTCCTTCATCCGATCGCGCACGATCGTGACCATGTCGCGATAGTAGACGACGTCCGCGCGGTCGGAGAGACGCCCATGTCCAGGAACAATCAGCGTTCCACCCTCTGCCCTCTGTGACGCAATTGCCGTTTCGATTACCCAGTTGAGGCCATCGATCACGCCCTTGACATTGCCTCCATGGGCCAGATCAATGACGGGATACGTGTCGGTTCTGAAGATGTCTCCCGTAGCGATCACATCCGCGCGGCGGAACCACACCATGCTGTCGCCGTTCGTGAGCGCCCGCGGGAAGTGATTGATTTGAATGCCGTCGCCATAATAGAACGACGGCAGGGTCCACATTGTGACGAAGAACGTATCGGTAGGCCACGAGAGAACCGGCGCATCTTCCTGGCTCATTCGAGACAGGACGTTCTCGTGCGCGATGACCTGCGCTCCAGGGTCGTTCACGCCGCGAAGAATATTGTTGCCAGCCTGAGCAATCGTCGCGACCCCACCGGTCTTGTCCGCGTCACCACTCGTGTTGACGATGGCCCACACGACCTTGTCACTCGCAATACCGTGAAGCGTGGCGAGCACCTCCTCAGCCATGTCGGCAGTGCCCGCATCCACCAGAACGATGCCCCTGCCGGTTGTCTGCACCGTGATGTTGGCACCGGCTCCGGCGATCATGTGCACTCGTCCATATCTCTCGCTGTCGCGAACCGGCAGCACCTGGAGTCCAGAGTCGTCGGCGCGCTCAGGTCTGGCTTCTCTCTCTGGCTTCGACTGCGCCGCCACCGGACCTTCCGACAGGCCGGACGGCAACGCGACTACACCGGCCAGCGTGACGGTGAGACACAGGGCACACGAGTGCTTTCGTCGTTCCATCTGTCCTGACTCCTTTGCCGACACCGTCCGCCCGCCTATCGTGCAGCGCCTCCACCGGGCGCCGCCTGCGCGCTCATCAACTCTCGCAACCGCGTTCTGTACTCCGGATACAGCGTCTCTGCGCCTCCCCGCACCGCCTCGAGCGGCAAGTTGAACTTCTTGGCGAAGTCGATGCTGGCCGTGTTAGTGCCTGGGAGATTGTGCGGCACTTCGCCGATGTCCCGCGCGATCTCACGAGCCTCAAAGCAGGGGAACGGTGGCGACACCTGCCCTTGACCTGGGTTCAGCACATACTCCGACGATTGCACCATCGGCTCGCTGAAGTACACCGGGTCGTAGGTGAACGTCACAATGGTCAATATGTTGTCGCGACGGAGAAAGTGCTGGCGAACAGTCTGCCGGTCGCTCCGGGGGACGCCGTTGCGCCGCTGAAAGCCTTCCTTCATGTGCGTGACCGTGGCCACGAGTCGATCCCCGACAAACCCGCCGGTCTGAAATCCCATGAAGGTATGCAAGGCCAACGCCGGGGGGGGCGGGCGTCCATCCAACCAGATCGTGTTGTCCCCCTCGTTCGTTCGTCTCCATTGCGCGTGCCACGCTATGGTGTCGCGGGTGATCGGATCGATCTCCCTCCACATGGTGACGCTCTGCGGACCGCGCGTGATCTCGCCCGTCTGGTGCTGCCGGCACAGCAGCCCGACCTGCGTATATTGCGATGCCGTCCACGAGTCTGCACGCAGCCGTGCCCCCTCGTTGAGGGGAAGTCCCGTGTAGTCGCCGACCGTGGGACCGGGACCCCGCTCGTCCGCCTCCTCGTGAAAACGCTGATTCCAGTATCCCGTGAAGTCGGGGCCAGCGAAGTCACGCTGGGTGAACGCTGGAGGACTGGCCAGCACCACCATGAGTCCGACCAGTGCCGCGGTGAGAACGCCTCGACTGACGCGGTACATGCCCATCCCTCCTTTGCCACACCGCCGACCCGTCGTCCAACAGCGACAGGCAGCAGACCGATGGCGAATACTGCGCGCATACTGTAACTCTGGATCGAGCGTCTTGCCCAATAAGTACGGCTGGCCTCGTGCATAAGGCATTGCTTGTCTGACAGCAACGGCTCTCGCTCGCCGAACGCCAGAAACGTTGGTTCCTGGAGGCGGTGAGCCCCCGCGTCCGGGAAGGTGCAGCGGAGGGTCAGTGGGGGCTTTGTCGATTCGCCCCACGCGCCGGGATCGCGTGTGGCGGGCGCGCGGCCGCGCGCCCGGCCGCCTGCGCGTCGTCACAAACGGCGGGGATTTGGGTTCGAGCGCGCCTGTCGGCCAGGGAGATTCTCCCGAGAGGCGCTCATGGTTGGCGAGCCAGAACATCGAGGGGGAGATCCGTGGCCGGAAACGCTCCTCGAGCTCGAGGCGGTCTTCGGCTGCCAGCCGGGCAGTACGCCCCCCGGCCTCCAGCTTCGCCGATATCCCTACGGCTGGGTCAATCGCTGCTCAATCGATCGGATCTCTCGTCGCAGAGCGTCCCGCAATTCCGCACGCTCCCGCGGCGAGGAAGCTCCCTCATGGGTCGCTGACGCGGCTGCGAGCCGTTCCTTGAGCTCCCAGTAGCGCGCCGTCGCAGGAATCGGCTGCTGCTGTTCCGGCTCGTCCCAGTTAATCGAGTATCGAAGTTTGTTCACTGATGCAAACACGGCCTCGGTGAAGTTCTCGAACACCCCAACCTCCGCAGGAGCCAGCCCGGTCCGCGGCACCCCGCGGTCCAATACCACGCTCGACCCCTCCACGGAGGTCGCGCCGCAGTCCAAGAGTTTACCCTCAGCATCCGTCGCCTCCATCCAGATCTCAGTAAAGTACGTCAATCGATCGCCGGTGTTCTTCACCTGTCCCGAGGCCGTCAGGTCGCCAAAGGCATCGGCCCGCTGGGAGATCGCACCCTCAACTGTGACGCGGCCCCTCAATGGCTCCGTTTCATAGGTGTCCGACGAGGTGACCACCAGCTCCACCGATGGAACTCGAACGGTGGCTGGAAAGTCGGCGAACACGAGAAAGCATCCCGTCGCAGTCGGCTCCAGTACCGTGTCGGTCACGATCCGGCTCGCCTTCAGCCGCCGGCTGACGCCGTTGACGTACGTCGAGGCCGTTCCCACGACCTCCTCTGTTGGCCCTTCAAAGGTCGCGGTCACTTCGACGAAGGACGCCTCCGACGCCCGCCAACCGTTCCGCACGCGGCCCATGACCCGAATGAATGTTGTGTCCCAGAGGCGCTCGGACACGATCCATACGGTTTCCAGGAGAACCAGAGGGTTTGGCGTCCCGGTCGCCATGCTCCCGGTGACGGCCGCAACGATATCTGGTGACGGCGGGCCCGTGCCGCACGCGTTCCTCGCTCTGACGCGCACGTAGTAGGTGCCGTTGGCGATCGGTGTCGAGTACGTGAACTCGGTTCCCTCGGTTTCGAGGACTGCGACGTTCGAGGCGCCGAAGTCAGTGCCGGCTTCGATGACATAGGCGACTGGGGCGTTCCCGGTCTGGGCCGGATCGGCAACGGAGGCTTCCCACTTGACTTCGAGGACCGCAGGTTCCGATGGCGGTGCCTCTGGCGTTGCGCCCGGCCTCGCGTGGATGAGGCTGGCCGCGACGCCGGCCGGCGCTCCCGGAGGCGCCGTGCACGACCCGGGGTGTAATCGAACCGGAGCACAGCAGGCCAGGAAGATCGCTCCGACCGGCAGCAGGAAGGCTCTGGCGCGAACACCCAAGGGCACCTCCGGGATGAGACGACGTCCGACGTTCGTCTCTTGCGCGGTGGATTAATTAGAGATTAGGGAGAGACGAATCGCCCAATCAGCGCGACGCGGGGGCCGCGCAGTGCTCGAGGTCCGGAGCCACCAACGAGCAGGGCAGCGCTTCGCCCCACAGGCCGCCTTCACTTGAGCTTGTCTCGCCACTCGGTGATGGCGCCACCGTTCTCCTTGCGCACCGTCAAGAACTTGTTCCCGAGAAGAGGGTTGCTGAAAGGAAAATCGGAGCGCGTGTGGGGCCCCCTCGTTTCCCTTCTTTCGAGCGCGGTGATGAATATCGCCTCGCCGCAGTCGATCAAGTCAAGCGTCTCGACGGCGCGCATCAGCGTATGCGCGTTGTCGGCCCTCAGGGTGTCCAGGGCATTTCGCCGGAGATCCCGCAGATACTTCAGGCCTGCCTTCAGCAGCGTTTCGGAGCGGACGTCCATGCCGGCGTAGTCCGACATGATCTGCTGCAGAGCGAAATTGGCCTCCTGCCAGGTCGCACCATTCTTCCTGCTCAGGATCTCTGAGAACTGGCGCGTCCGCTCGGCGACCAGGGGGCTGTCCTCGGCATTGCCGACCGAGCGTACCTTCCGGGCGCGGATGGCGGCGTTGCCACCGGCGATCCAGCCCCACACCGCGGCACCGGCGATATCGGCCCGGAAATTCCCCACAGGATCCCCAGCCGCGTAGAGCCCCTTGATCGAGCTTTCGCCATTGAGGTCGATCTCGACCCCGCGTCCGATCAAGTGTGGCGTGTACTGCATGAACTCCACTCGGTTCTTCCGCAAATCGATGTTTGCCGCCTCCATGTACTCGATCAGGGCGGTGTTACCCTCCTCTTTCATGCCCCACATCATGTACTCGAGGTCCGATTCGGCGGTCTCCCTGCAGTCCATGTAGGCCGGACCGCGCCCCGACTTGTGCATGTCGGCGAACAGCGAATTCCAGACGTCGGCGGTTATGTCCCCCAGCTCCTTGGTCGGTTTCTCGACGAAGGGCCCGACGGGCCGACCGCCGGGATCGGTCACAACGCCGATCCACGTCGCCTTGCCAGCGCGAGCGAAGTACTTCGGGCCCGCGTGCATGTTGGGAAACTCCATGTTCACCAGCTTCGCGCCCGCACGATACGCCATAGCCTGGGCGGCGCCCGTGCAGGCCGAGCAGAACGCAGTGTTGAACATGAAGCCAGGACTCGCCGCTGGATAGAGCCGGTTGGCCGTACCCGTTCCGAGCACGACGGATTTCGCCCGTATCAGGGTCAGCTCGGGCTCCTCTTTCCTGACGTGGATGCCGATGGCGCCCACGACCTCGCCGTCCTCAACGATCACGTCGGTGATCGGGAGGAAGTTGATCGTGCGCACACCGCGCTTGCTCGCCTGTTTGGTGAGCACCTCTTTCTGGTCGGATCCCGCGTACTTCAGCCAGATACGCGGACGCCCGGGGAACGCGTGGCCGATAAAGGCCCACGTGCCCGTCGGTCGCATATTGATGCCCCACTGGTCCCAGTCCTTGGCGCGATCGAAAGACTGCTCCAGGAACTTGACTGTCAGCGGCGTGTCATGAAAGCCACCGATCATGCTGTCCAGGACTTCCCGCACGATGACGCTCATGTCGTCGCCGTGAACCTCGGGGATGTAGCAGAAGAAATGGTCGTTGCCCGTCGCGCCCGACCCGCTGCGCCTGGCGTGGGCCTTTTCCGCGACGATGACTCGCGCCCCATGCTCGGCGGCGTTCATCGCCGCCATCAGGCCAGCGATGCCGCCCCCAACGACGAGAACGTCGCAGTCAATGCGTCTCGGATCCATGGTGGACCTCCCCCTTCTCGCCGTTCACCTTCGTCGGCCTCAACGGAATGGTGGCGTCGTCCGGGGAGCGACGCTGGCCTACGCGGGGCAATCGGTGCCATCGGAGTCCGTCCCCACGTGCCACAGCCTCAGGAGTTGCGGAGCGCGCAGCCTGACCCGGCTGAGCTTGTCCAAGAGGTGACGCTGTGGAGGTGACGCCGTCCCGCGGCGCCGGGTATCCGACGGCGTCGAATTCGGCCCCCACGTGCAACAGCATCAGCGGTAACGGAATCCGCAACTCGATGGCCCCAAACTGAAGCTCAGGACAGTCGATGAGGCAGGCGTTGCAGTGCCAGCATTCGTCCGGGTAGCGCACGAGGGGAATCGCGCCGCGCGGCCCCCGGTTGAACACATCGGTCGGGCAGATGTGGGCGCAAATCCCGCAGCCCGTGCACGTAGCCTCGTTGATTACTGGCGGCATCCTGGTCCCTCCGCGCGTGGGCGGTCCGACGCCGACCACGACAAAAGTCGATCGACCTGCTTCTCACGAGGCCAGACGGCCGGATGATAGCACGCCCCTTCTTCAGCTCTTTCCGTCCGGATACGCAATCCGACGTCCATTACAGCCCTGGGCAGTCGGACACGTCAACATCAAACGGGTGCCTCGCACCCATAAGGCGACCCTTATATCACTGCGGCGCTTTATTCATTGGCGGCGTTCCGGCGCGTTCGCTATCGTCTTCCGGGCGATGAACACATCGGGGACAGCCATGTTGCCACGGGTGCCACCTCGCTGGACCAAGGTGATCGACCAGACGCGTTGCATCGGGTGTCACGCCTGCACGACCGCGTGCAAGTCTGAGAACCACGTGCCGCTGTCGGTCACCCGAACCTACGTCAAGGCTGTAGAGATCGGCCGGTTTCCGCAGGCGCGCCGTGTCTTTCAAGTGACCCGCTGCAACCAGTGTGCGAGTGCACCCTGCGTGACGGCGTGTCCCACGTCGGCAATGTTCAAGCGCCCGGACGGCATCGTCGACTTCGATACGCGATCGTGTGTCGGGTGTAAGGCATGTATCGCGGCTTGTCCCTACGATGCGATCTTCATCAATCCTGAGAATCGCACGGCGGAAAAGTGCAATTTCTGCGCCCACCGCATCGACATGGGACTGGAACCGGCTTGCGTCGTCGTCTGCCCGACCGGTGCGCTGATCGTCGGCGATGTCGGGGATCCAAGCTCGAGTGTCGGCGCGATCATCAGCCGTGAGCCCGTGACCGTGCGCCGTCCCGAGATGGAGACGCAGCCGCAAGTCTTCTACAAAGGCGCCCATCCTGCCACGCTGGATCCGCTGGCGGCCGGGCGCCCGGCCGGGGGCCTGTTCATGTGGAGCGAACAGCAACCGGGGCCGCAGATGGTTGTTTCGGGACACGTACCGCTGACCAACAACTCGGCGGCTGCGCTGCTTGCGTATGACGTGCCGCATCGCGTCCCATGGGATTGGCGCGTCAGTCTGTACACGTGGACCAAGAGCATCGCGGCCGGCACTTATCTCGTGGCTGCACCGCTCGTGCTGGTTGGCGCGCTTGATTCAGGCAACTCGCTGTGGCAGTGGGGCGCGCCGATCAGTGCGCTCCTGTTTCTCGTTTTGACTGGTGCCCTGCTCATCGCAGACCTCGAGCATCCGGAGCGGTTCTACTTGATCTTCACGCGTGCCCAGTGGGGGAGCTGGCTCGTCAGGGGGGCGTTCCTGATCACGGGTTATGCGGCGATCTTGACGCTGCACTTGGCTGCGCCGCTCATCGGTTCGGCCCAACTACGACAGGCGTTGATTGCACCGGGGATTCCGTTGGCGCTCATGACCGCCGTGTACACCGCGTACCTGTTCAACCAAGCGCGCGCCCGTGCTCTTTGGCAGAACACGCTTCTGCCCGCGCACCTGGCGATGCAGGCGCTGGTGGCCGGAGCGGCAGTCCTGGCGCTCGCTTCGGTGTGGCTCGCTCCGGCCGTGGTGCTACTCCTTCTCCGAATCATGGCTGGCGCGGCGGGCCTGCACGTCTTGCTGATCTGGGGCGAAGCAATGGTCCGCCACCAAACGGCACATCGGCGTTTCGCCACGCGAGAGATGGTAGCCGGCCGCTACGCCGCCTACTTTTGGGCGGGGATGGCGGCAATGACGGTCGGTGTGTTGGCTCCGTGGCTCGGTGTGGCGCTGGCGGCCCTGCCCCTGCTGGGCCTCATGGCCTACGAGCATGCGTACGTGCAGGCCGGACAGGTGACCCCGCTGGCCTGAGAGGTTGGCAGTGCCATGAGTGTGCAGGAACTGGGTCGGCGCGTCTCGGCCGCCCGGGCCGAGACGGAGGCACGCGGCGAAACGTTCTACCCGGGCACCAGCCGGATTCATCTCGCCGCATTCCCACCGAAAGAGCGGTGGGACGATTGGGTCGAGCTCGATTCCAGGGCGTGGCCGGAGCGGCGCGAACGCCGATACGCGCTGGTACCCACTACCTGCTTCAACTGTGAGTCGGCCTGCGGACTGCTGGCCTACGTCGACAAGGACTCGCTCCAGATCCGGAAATTCGAGGGCAACCCGGAGCATCCGGGCTCGCGCGGTCGAAACTGCGCAAAGGGACCCGCCACGCTCAACCAGATCACCGATCCGGATCGAATCCTCCATCCCCTGAAACGCGCCGGTGCCCGCGGCGAAGGCCGATGGGTGCAGGTGACGTGGGACGAGGTGCTCGACCACCTCGCCGCGCGTATTCGCCGTGCGATCGTCGAAGGCCGCCGCAACGAAATCATGTACCACGTCGGACGGCCTGGTGAGGATGGGTTCACCGAGCGCATCCTGGCCGCCTGGGGGATCGATGGGCACAACTCGCACACCAACATCTGCTCGTCCAGCGCGCGTGCCGGCTATGCGTTCTGGATGGGCATCGATCGGCCGAGCCCCGATTACGCCAACGCCGACGTGATCTTGCTCATCAGTGCACATCTGGAATCTGGGCACTACTTCAACCCGCACGCGCAGCGGATCATGGAGGCCAAACAGAAGGGGGCGAAGGTGATCGTGCTCGACACGCGTATGTCGAACACCACCACCCACGCCGACCATTGGCTCGCGCCCTATCCCGGGTCCGAAGCGGCGATCCTCCTCGCGATCGCGAACCATCTCATTCAGCACGGCCGCTACAATCGCGAATTCGTGCGCCGTTGGTGGAACTGGGCGGAATACATGTCGGCCGAGCACCCTGACGTCTTGGCGACGTTCGCGAACTTTGAGCACGCATTGAAGGAGACCTACCGCGACTACACGTTCGAGTACGCGGCCGCCGAGTCCGGCGTCGAAGCCTCGGCCATCGAAGACATCGCGCGCCTGGTCGCGAGCGCAGGGACACGGCTGGCGACACATACGTGGCGAAGCGCCGGCTCCGGCAATCTCGGCGGCTGGGAGGTGGCCCGGTGCCTGTTCATGCTGAATGCGCTCATGGGGGCCGTCGCGACCGAAGGCGGTACGTATCCGAACGCGTGGAACAAGTTCGTACCACGGCCTATCCACGTGCCGCCTCACCCGCGAACCTGGAACGAGCTGTCCTGGCCCGACGAGTATCCGCTGGCGATGTTCGAGATGTCGTTCCTGCTCCCCCACTTGCTGAAGGAGGGGCGCGGAAGGCTCGATGTCTATTTCACCCGTGTGTACAACCCAGTGTGGACAAACCCCGACGGCTTCTCGTGGATCGAGATGCTCAAGGATGAATCGCTGGTGGGGCTCCACGTCGCGCTCACACCTACTTGGAGCGAGACGGCATATTTCGCGGATTACGTCCTGCCGATGGGGCACGCCTCCGAACGCCACGACATCCACTCGTACGAAACCCACACCGGCCAGTGGATCGCGCTGCGCCAGCCGATCTTTCGTGCGCTCCGGGAGCGTCTCGGCGACCCCGTCGGCGACACTCGTGAGGTTAATCCGGGTGAGGTGTGGGAGGAAAACGAGTTCTGGATCGAGCTCACGTGGCGAATCGATCCCACGGGTGAGCTTGGGATTCGTCAATACGTCGAATCGGTCGAGATACCAGGCACAACGCTCGGGCTCGACGAGTACTACCGCTACATCTTCGAGAACTCCGTGCCAGGACTCCCTGCCCGTGCAGCCGCGGCTGGCACCACGCCCTTGGAATTCATGCGCCGGTTCGGCGCGTACGAAATCCGCGCGTGCGTAGGCGCGCTCCACGAGGAGCCGGTACCCGCCTCCGAGCTCGCTGACTCCATGGAGAATCGGTTCGGTCGCGTGCACACGACTGCACCGGCACGGCTCTCTCCGAACATTGTTCCACTGCCAACCCCGGCTCCAGACGAGGCCGGACGACGCCCCGTCGGCGTCAACGTCGATGGACAGGTCCTGCGAGGATTTCCCACCCCCAGTGGCCGACTCGAGTTCTATTCGAGCACGCTTGCGGGATGGGGCTGGCGCGAGCACGCGATCCCGACGTACGTGAAGAGTCACGTCCATCCGGCGCGGCTCGCGGACGGCGAAATGCCGCTCATCTCGACGTTCAGACTGCCGGTTCACATCCACACGCGCAGCGCGAACGCCAAGTGGCTGGACGAGATCGCACACACAAATCCGCTGTGGCTTCACCCGTCGGACGCGGCTCGGTTACGCGTGCAGACGGGCGACCTCGTTCGCGTCACGACCCGCATCGGCCATCTCGTGGTGAAAGCGTGGGTCACTGAAGGCATTCGCCCCGGCGTGGTCGCGTGCAGTCATCACATGGGCCGCTGGAAGCTCTCCGACGATGGTCAGCGCCAGATGATGCGCACGGTGGCGTTGCGGCAGTCCGGAACCGAGTGGGACTTGGCCACGACGCGCTCGGTGGCCCCGTTCGAATCGGCGGATCCGGACACGCGCCGGATCTGGTGGACGGATGTAGGCGTGCATCAGAATCTCGCATTCCCCGTTCAGCCTGACCCTGTGTCAGGCATGCACTGCTGGCATCAGGCAGTTCGGGTGATCAAGGCTGAGGTCGGCGATCGCCAGGGCGACATAGCTGTCGACATCGCGAGGTCTCACGAGATCTTCAAGGAATGGATGCAGCTGGCGCGCCCGGCTGCGCGATACAGCCCGGACCGAACGCGACGCCCGTACTGGCTGCTCCGGCCGTTGAAACCCGCCAGGGACGTATACCGCCTTTCGCTTGTTGAGACCGCAACTGCGGGGGCTATCCGGTGACGGAACTGCTGCGCGCGCTCGCCGCCTTGGCGGAGCCCCCGACCGACCATACGGTGCGACTGGCCGTGTTGCTCGGTCTCGAGACGCCGACGCCTGCCGCCTACACGGATACGTTCGTGTTCCAGCAAGTGCCGTACGCCTCGGCGTACCTCAACGCCGACGGCATGATCGGTGGAGAGGCGCGCGATCGTGTCGCCGGGTTCTGGCGGGCCCTCGGTCTTACTCCCCCACCGGAGCCCGATCACCTCGCGACGGTGCTTGGCGCGTACGCCGGGCTGTGTGAACTCGGTGTCACCCGCGCGCGCCACGCGTTCTTGTGGGAACATCTGTTGAGCTGGCTGCCGGCATATCTCCATGCGGTCCGTCGGCACGCTGCAATGCCATTTCCAGAGTGGGCTCGGCTCCTGCTGGAGACGCTCTTGAACGAAGTTGATGAGCTCGGACCCGCCGTGGTGCTTCCGCTGCATCTGCGCAACGTCCCCGACCTGGCTGATCCGCGTTGCAGCGACTCGCGCCAGATTGTCGACGCCCTGCTGACGCCGGCGCGCAGCGGCGTGATCCTCAGCCGCGCGGACCTCGCCCGTGCGGCCCACATGCTCGATTTGAGCTTGCGCGCGGGAGATCGGCGGGTGCAGCTTCGCAGCCTCCTCGAGCAGGATGCGCCGGCGGCCCTGGCCTGGATCGCCGGCGAAGCGCGCGCCTGGCAGGCAATTCACGAGAGCTTTGCGGAGGCGACTGGTCCCGTGGCCGGCTACTGGGCCAGCCGGGCGTCCGCCACCGTCGCCCTCATCGACACGCTCGAGCGCGACGTACGGGAAGCCGTGCGCGCCGGCGCTGCGTCATGATGAGATGACGCGCGCGGTCGTGATAATCCGGTCGCCAAGAGGCAGCTCACGCCGATGAATTTCCATCAGCTGTCCGTCTTCTACGTGGTCGTCCAGCGTCGGAGCATCACGGCGGCGGCGGCCGAGCTCCGGCTGACGCAGCCCGCGGTCAGCCTGCAGATCCGTGCGCTCGAGAAGGAGTGCGGGCTCGCGCTGTTCGAGCGCGGCGTGAGCGGTCAGGCACGAATGCGCCTGACACAGGCCGGTGAAGCCTTGTACCGTTCTGCCGTGTCGATCCTGCACACGTTGGACGAGACGCGCCGGGTCATGGGGGAGCTCGGGGCCGCCACGAAGGGCAAGCTGATCCTCGGTGCAAACACAACAGGTGGCATGTATCTGCTGCCGCGGATTGTGCGCGCGTTCAAGGAGCAGTATCCGGAAACGGAAATCGTCTTCCAAATCGACGCGACCGAACGATTGTACGAAAGCACGCTCCAAAACGTCCTTGACATGGCGCTGGTCGGCGGCCCCACGCAGGATCGGCGCTTCGGCGTCGACCAGGTGTGTCTCGACAACGTGGTTCTCATCGCCTCACCCTCCCACCCTTTCGCGCGGCGCCGTTCCGTGACTCTCAGGGAACTTGGAACGGAACCGTGCGTGCTCCCGCAGCAAGGTTCCCGCACTCGAGCTCTCGTTGAGCGCAAGACAAAGGCGGCCGGAGTGACGCTTTGCGTGGTGATGCAACTGCAGGGCACCGAGGCCGTGAAGAAAGCCGTTGAAGCCAACCTTGGGATTGGCTTCGTGTCCTCCTACGCCGTCGAGCGGGAAGCCGCGACTGGGGTGCTTGCGCTGGTTCCGATCGAACGCTTCGAACTTTCGCGCCACATGGAGCTGATCTATCGCAAGCAGAAGTATTTTTCGCCCGTTGCCCAGCGGTTCCGCGAATTCGTAGGCGAGTTCGCCCAGCAAATCACTCCGATTCGAGCGGAGATGCCTCCATCCAGGCGCGCGGGTCACCAGAGCGGCCGTTGAGCGTCGGTACCGCGGCTGCTCGCGCGCGATTCTTAATCGGCCTGGCGCTGGTCGCCCTCGGCGCTGCAATGTTCGCCGTGGCCTTCCGGAGCTCGCTCTCGCTGCTGTACCGGACGCTCTACGCCGCCGACAACGTCGTCGCCGCCATCACGGGTCTGCCCTGGTGGGGCCGCCTTGCAATGCCTCTGTGCGGGGGTACAGCAGCCGGCCTGATTTCCTGGTGGCGTCGAGCACCCGGTCAGGGCGTCAGCAACGTTATGGAAGCTGTCGTACTCGGCAACGTCCGCCTCTCACTGCGCGCCACCATCTCTCGAGTCGCAGCATCTTGGACCGCCCTCGCCGCGGGCATGTCCATCGGCCGGGAGGGGCCGCTTATCGAGTTCGGCGGCTCACTCGGTGCAGCGATGGGCCGGGTCGCACGAACGTCTCTCCATCAAACGCGCTTGCTTGTGGCCGCTGGGACAGCGGCCGGATTCGCCGCCGCGTACAACACGCCATTCGCGGCTGTCGTGTTCGTCGTCGAAACAATCGTCGGCGTCGCCGCGCTGGAAGCACTGCTGCCCACCATGGCTGCCACCGTCCTCGCCACAACGGTTACACGCGCTATCGTCGGGGGAGGGCCCATCTACGGGCAACGCGTGTTTGCGCTTGAGTCAACTGCGGAACTAGTCTCGTACTGTGCGCTCGGCATCGTGGCGGCACTGGCCGCTATAGGATTCAAGCGCACGCTCGCGCTCTGCGAGACGGTACTGGAGCGCCATCCCATTCCGCAACCCTTCCGGGCCGCTCTGGGCGGTGCGCTGGTTGGATTCGTCGCGCTGCTCTTGCCCGAAGTCGCCGGAAACGGATTTGAACCGTTGAACCTGATCCTTGATGGCCAGCTCGCGCCTGTCATTGTCGCAGGGCTGTTGCTTGCGAAAATCGCGGCCACGAGCGGTTCCGTGGCTTCTGGCGTGCCTGGCGGCATCTTTACGCCCGTGCTGCTCGTGGGAGGGGGACTTGGATTCCTGTGGGCGAAGGCCATCGATGCATTGGGAATGCTTTCACCGGCAAGCCCTGGCACCTATACGCTTGTCGGCATGGCGGCCACCACCGCAGCAAGTATTCACGCGCCGCTGACCGCCGCCGTGCTGGTGTTCGAATTGTCCGGAGACTACCCGATCGTGCTCCCGCTGCTCGTCGCAACTGTTCTTGCCACGGCAGTGTCCAGTCTGCTCAAGGACGACTCCGTCTACGTCGCAGAGCTTCGTCGCAAAGGACTCAGCTTGGAGGTAACGCTCGAAGGCAGGCGCCTGGTATCGAACGCAGGCTGAGGCGGTCTTTTCAGCGCGCGGGCGGTTCGTGTACGGTAATCGTCTCACCGACGTCAAACGACATGAGGTCCACGCCGACGACGAGGGGACCCTTGTAGGTCTGTCGTGTCATCTCGATCAAGCGTTCGTGCGTCACGTCCGGCGACATGTCGACGTGCGAATACACGGCAAGCTTCGGGGCCGTGCGCGTGAACACGATGCCCGCCTGATCGGGAAGCGTGTGGTGCGCCAACATTCGCGACGTCTCCTGTGTCTCCCCTGTGCGAACGGCGACCTCATGAACGAGGAGGTCCACGCCACTCGCCCGCTTGATCAGGTTCTCACTGAACCGCGTATCACCAGACAGAGCCACGGAGCGACCGGCGTAGTCGATTCGGTAACCAAACGCGGGCACGATGGGGCGATGGTCCACATCAAAGAGCGTGACCCGAACCCCGCCCTCGTCATAGACCACCCCCTCTTCACGCAGCTCTGTCACAGCGATCCGCCCTCCGTCACGCCCAATCCGGTCATCGCTGATCCGCATCCCCACATCGAACGCGAAGGCCTGCTCGAGGTGTGCGGCAAGCGACTCTGTACCCATGGGTCCGAACAGCGACAGGGCACGGGGCTGCGGAGCACCCGCCTGGGTCAACGCCGCGATACCAGTAAACAACCAGCCGGTGAGCCAGAAATCGGGAAGACCCACGACGTGGTCGGAATGCAAATGCGTCAGAAACACGGCGTTGACATCCGCATAGCGCTTTCCGAGCTGCGTGAGCCTTTGGATGGTTCCGCGCCCGGTGTCGAAGAGTAGCGTCGTACTGCCGGCCTCCACGAGCGTGGCGGGTCCGAACTGGTCGATTTTCGGGGGTGGTGAACCGGTGCCCAGGAGCGTGACCCTGAAGCGCCCAGCCGGCTGAGCTGAAAGGCCGGCGAAGGCGACAAGCACACCGACGAGCGCTGCCGCGGTTCTGAAGGGAGCGCGTGTCACCGAAAGACCGTTACGACGCGCATTCACCGTCCATGACCTCCGGCGCGAACGCCTGGCTTTCGCCCAGGTCGATATAGTCGTCGGCCGTCGTGTCCTGTGGCTGGAGCTCGGCGAGGTCCTTGAGCGCGTCGGACGCCACGGCTGGCGGCACGCGGCGGAAAAATGCGCCCAGCGACTCGCCGTCCTGGCGACGTACGCGGTAGAGCACGATCAGGCGGTCGACCGCTTCCGTCAGGCGGCGCGCGGGAATTTTCGACACCACGCGGCCGAAGCTGGCCCCCGCCTCCGTAGTGCCGCCGCCCACGAGCACGAAGTACTGCGGCACGGCCCGGCCGCCGACCTTCCGGACGCTGCCCTGGAAGCCGATCGCCGCGATGTGATGCTGGCCGCAGCCGTTCGGGCAGCCGCTGATCTTGATGTCGCCCGACGGCACCCCGTCCACCAGCTCGGGATGCGCGCTCAGGTGCTCGGTGAGCACCCGCCCGAGGCCGCGCGACTGCGTCACGGCCAGGCGGCAGGTCTCGGCGCCCGGGCAGCTGGTCACATCGGCCACGGTACCGGCGTCCGGCGCGCTCAGGCCGGCAGCGTCGAGACGGGTGTAGACAGCCTCCACCGCCTCCCTCTTCACCCAGCGGAACACGACGTTCTGCTCGATGGTCAGGCGCACCGTGCCATCGCCGTACGCCTCGGCGAGATCGGCCAGCACCTGCGCCTGGCCGGTCGTGAAGTCGCCGAGCGGCAGACGCACGGTGACACAGACGTAGCCGTCCTGCCGCTGGCGGCGGACGTTGCGCGTCATCCACCGCACGTAGGCGTCGGGCAGCGTCTGCAGCCGCACGGTACCGGGCACGATGCCTGGTCCCGTGACCGTCGTGCGAGCCAGCGCCGCCACCACCTGCGGCGTGGGGGCCGCGGGCTTCGGCCAGTCCGGCGCCTGCTCGAGCGGCACGGCCGACGGATCGAACGGCAGTCGGGCGCCGGCGCCCCCTTCACGGCGGAACTCCGCCAGCGCGTCCTCGTAGCGCCGTCGCCACTCCTCCCACCCGAGCGCCTTGATGAGGAACTTCATGCGGTTGCGCTGCATGTGCCGGCGGTCGCCGTCGCGATGGAAGACGCGGACGATCGCCTCCGCAACGTTCAGCATCTCCTTGACGGGCAGGAAGTCATAGAGGAGCTGACCGTTGTTGACGAGAATCGACGTGCCGCCGCCGACCGTCACGCGGAACCCGCGCTTGCCGTTGACGATGCGGGCGCGCCAGCCGATGTCGTGGATGGCGGCCACGGCGTGATCGTCGGGGCAGCCCTCGAAGGCGATCTTGAACTTGCGCGGCAGCGACGCGCTCAGCGGGTGGCGCAGGAAATACCGCGTCATCGCCTCGCCGTACGGCGTGACGTCGAAGACCTCGTCGTCGGCCACGCCCGCATACGGGCAGGCGGTGATGTTCCGGACGGAGTTGCCGCAGGCCTCCCGCGTGGTAATGCCCGTCTCGGCGAGCGCGCGCATGGCGGCCTCGACGTCCTGCAGCGGCACGAAGTGGAACTGCACGTTCTGCCGCGTGGTGATGTGGGCAAATCCCCGCGAGTAGCTCGTGGCCACGCCGGCCAGCGCCCGCAGCTGCGTGCTCGTGACGATGCCCTGCGGGATCTTGACGCGCAGCATGTGCACCGCCTCGGGCTGGCGCTGCCCGTAGGTGCCGCGCACCAGCCTGAACTTGCGCCAGTCTTCGGGGGAAATCTCCCCGCGCTCGTACTTGCCCAGCACCTCGACGAACTCGTCGATGTCCCGCTCGTCCGCGAACGAGAGTCGAGCGCGCCCGACTGTCTGATCAATGACCGGCATACTTCACCTCGTTCCCCGGCGCGACCGGCGGCACGGAGGTCGCGTTCAACGCCTCTCGGATCTGCACCACCTCGCCAACCACCAGCACTCCTGCGGCGCCGACGGGCGCGGCCGCCGCCCCCGTCTCGCCCAGGCGCCCCGTCCACGTCCAGGCGTCGGGCATCGAGGCGTTGCAGACGATGGCGGCCGGCGTCTCGGGCGCCCATCCGTGCGCCATCAGCCGTGAGGCCAGCTCCGCGCGCGCGCCGACGCCCATCAGAATCACGATCGATACGGTGTTCGGCCGGATCGAGCGCAGCGTGTGGTCCACCGCCTCCGATGTGTGGCCCGCCATCACCAGGAAGCCCGACGCGATCCCGCGATGCGTCACGGGGATGCCCGCGAGCGCGGGCGCCGCCACGGCAGTGGTGACACCTGGAACCACCTCGAACGGAATGCCCGCCATGGCCAGGGCCAGCGCTTCTTCGCCGCCCCGCCCGAAGACGAACGGGTCGCCGCCCTTGAGCCGCACCACCCGTCTGCCCTGCCTGGCGGCGCGGATCATCAGACGGTTGATCGTCTCCTGGGGAACGCTGTCGCGCCGCGCACGCTTGCCCACGCAGAAGCACTGGGCCCGGGTCGCGCGGCGGAGCGCCTCCACGTCCACGAGCGCGTCGTAGAGGATCAGGTCCGCCTCTTCAATGCGACGTGCTGCCCGGATCGTCCAAAGGTCCGGATCGCCCGGGCCCGCTCCGACGAGTGATACCAGCCCTACCGCCATAAAAAGCAAAAGCCCGGGAAACCGTCCCGGGCCTTCAATCCCTCATGTTGGGTTCTTGTCTTTCGATCGCTCACCCACACAGCCGGACCGTTGGCGCAGGGACCTCGATGGTCCCGGTACACACGCACGGCCGACCGCAGACGGCAAGCATCGTCAGGAATATTACCGCCGAACCTTGGGAAAAATCAACGTTCGCGAAGAAAGCGCGAAGGTCTTCCACTCAGGAGGGCGGCAGTCTATCTGCCCGTGTACAGCCGATTCAACGTGTCCAGCAACTGCGGCCGCCGCTGCTCCATCGGCACCCGCTGCTCCTTCCACTGGCGCCGCGCCTCGTCCGCGGCCGACATCCACGCGTCCAGGTCGCCCGGGAGCCAGGCGTCGATCGCCTCACGGAGCAGGGCGGCCAGCGCGGGCGCACGCCCGTCGGTGGAGATCGCCACGGTCACGCCATCGCGGCGGACGATGCCGCCTGCGTACGCGGTGGCGTGGGCGGGATCGTCCACGGCGTTCACGAAGATGCGCCGACCGCTGGCCGCCTCGTACACCCGCGCGTTGACCTGGGGCGGAGCCGCCGCCACCACCCACCAGGCGCCGTCCAGATCGGCATCCTCGAACCCGCGCCTCACGATCGTGACGCCCGGGCGCACGATCTCCGGACGAACCTCGGGCGCCACGACGGTCACGTCGGCCCCCGCCGCCAGCAACGCGTCGAGCTTGCCGGCCGCCACGCGTCCGCCGCCCACCACGACGACGTGGCGCCCGCGCAGATTCAAGAACGCTGGAAACATCATCGACCCATCATTCGATCGTAGGGCGCGGCGTTACGCCGCGCCAAGGCGCCGCCACGGCGGACCGTCAAGGCCCGCCCTACGTCAACACTCAGGCCTGCGCCCCCGCAGGCACACCCAGCTGCGATCCGATCACGCGCTCGAACTCCGCGAAGCCGCGCCCGATCTGCGTGGGCTGGGTCACCCTGTCGTACATCACCTCGGCCGTCTTGTAGCCGTTGCCCGTGATGCACACCACCATCGACTCGTGCGGCTTGATCACGCCGCGCTCGACCAGCGCGCGCGCGCCCGCCAGCGTCGTCCCGCCGGCCGGCTCGGTGAAGATGCCCTCGGTCTGCGCGAGCAGTTGCACGGCGTCGAGAATCTCCTCGTCGCTCACCATGGCGCCCTGACCGCCCGTCTCCCTGACGCGCGCCACGACCTGGAAGCCGTCGGCCGGATTGCCGATGGCCAGCGACTTCGCGATCGTGTTCGGCTTGACCGGCTCGGGATACTCCAGGCCGGCCTCGAGCGCCCGGACGACGGGCGCCGACCCGGCCGGCTGAGCCGCATGGACCTTCGGCAGGGCACCATCGACGAGCCCCAGGTCCTGGAACTCGCGGAAGCCCTTCACGATGCGCGGCAGCAGCGTTCCGCCAGCCACGGGCGAGACCACGTGATCGGGAAAGCGCCACCCGAGCTGCTCGGCGATCTCGAAGGCCATGGTCTTTGCGCCCTCCGCGTAGTACGCGCGCAGATTGATGTTGGCGAATCCCCATCCGTACCGATCCGCGATCTGCGTGCACAGACGATTCACGTCGTCGTAGTTGCCCTCGACGGCCACGACGTGCGGCCGATAGATCGCGGCGCCCAGCACCTTCGACGGCTCCAGGTCGTGCGGAATGAAGACGTAGCACGGAAGCCCGAGCCGAGCGGCGTGCGCCGCCACGCTGCCTGCCAGGTTGCCCGTCGATGCGCAGCCAAACACCTGGAAGCCGAGGTCGACGGCACGGCTCGCCGCCACCGAGACCACTCGATCCTTGTAGGAGAAGGTCGGATGGTTGACCGAGTCGTCCTTGATGTACACCTCGGCGACTCCAAGCTCCCGCGCCAGGCGCGTGGCGCGCACGAGCGGCGTGAAGCCGGAGTGGAAGCCGGTGCGCGGCTCGTCGACGGGCAGCAGCTCCCGGTACCGCCACAGCGAGTGGGGCCGCGACTCGATGGCCTCGCGGCTGATGGCCGAGCGGATGGCCGCATAGTCATAGGTGACTTCCAGCGGACCCAGGCATTCGGAGCACACCCACAGCGCCTCGGGCGGATAGCTGGCGCCACACACATGACATTTCAAACCGGCAACGAATCTCATACGGCTCTCCCGCACACCTCGGACGACAGGTCCTGCCCTCGCGTGGACGTGTCCGCCATCGCGCGGGGCGCGGACACGGAAGACGCGGAAGCGGACTGATGGACGGCAAGCGTCCGGACCTTGACCGGACATCCGGCCCGCTCGCACGTCGACGCCAACAGCTGACCGATCCGCGCGAAGTCGCGCCGCGCGAGCAGCGCGACCGACGGACCGGCTCCGGAGAGAAAGCTGGCGAGAATCTCCGGATCCTCCAGCGCGAGCACCGCGGCCAGGTGAGGGACGAGCGCCGCCCGGGCGGACTGATGCCAGCGGTCCTTCACCGCCTCGCGCAGCCTGTCGTACTCGCCATGTTGCAGCGCGTGAACGAGCGACAGGACCCGCTGCAGGTTGAAGACGGCATCCTTCCGCGCGATGGCGTCGGGCAGCACGGCGCGCGCGGCGGACGTGGCCAGGCCCGTTGCGGGCGTGGCGACCACGACGCGCACCTCCTCTGGCCACCGCCACTGCAGGGCCAGCGGCTCCTCGCCCGGGCGATCGACGACCGACGTCAAGCCGCCGTGCAACGCCGCTGCGGCGTTGTCCGCATGCCCATCGAGGGAGGCCGCCACGGCCAGCATCACGTCTTCGGGCACTGGCCCGGCGACGCGTTGGAACACCCGCAGCCCCGCCACTGCCGCCGCGGCGCTGCTGCCCAGACCCGCCGCCATCGGGACCTCGCTGCTCACCTCAACGAAGACCGAAGGCGTCCTCGTCCCGGTCCGCCGGACGATGGCGTCGAACGCCCGCTCGACGGCGTTCCGACCGCGGACGGGCGGCGTGCTGCTCACCACCTTCAACGTCGAGCCACCGTCGTCGCGGATCTCGGCGATCCGCAGGCGAAGGTACAACTGAACGGCCACGGCGAGCGTATCGAACCCGCCGCCCAGGTTGGCGACCGACGCTGGAACCAGGAGGTTCTCACCGTCGGGCGGGCCTTCACGGCCCGCCGGCGTGCCGCGATTTTCCTTAAGTGACACGAATTAAAAACGCTATCACGTTCCTAGGCCCGGAAATACAGGATATCAAGAGCGAGCCCTTGGGTGCTCGTCGCCCAACAGGATGGGGAGCGCCAGCGGGGGTTCCGCGTGGAAGTCCGCGCTCCCGATGGCGTGCATGGCCGCCCGCAAGGGGGCTTCCGCGCACGCCTCCACCGTGATGACGAACGGCAGAGCCTCTTTCGGGTAGCCCGGCTCCTGCAGCACCGCGTCCAGGTTGATCCCCTGGTCGGCCAGAGCCGCCGCGATCGCGGCCAGGATGCCCGGACGGTCCCGCACCACGAAGCGCAGGTAATACGGCCGCGCGGGAGGCGGCACCAGCGTGCCTGGCAGCCATTCCTCTCCGTGCTCGCGCTGGCGCTGGGCCAGGGCCAGCAGATCGGAGACCACGGCCACCGCCGTGGCCGGCCCGCCGGCGCCCGCCCCCGAAAAGCTGCTCTCGCCGCCGTACCGCCCCACGATCGTCACGACGTTGTTGGCGCCCATGTTGAGGCCGAAGTTCGACCCGCGCAGCACCAGCGCGGGCCCGACGAAGGCGTGGAAGCCGTCGCCGCTGGCCTCGACCATCGCGATCTGGCGGATCGTGCAGCCAAGACGGCGCGCGTACCGGAAGTCCGCGCCCGAGATCGGTCGAATCGAGCGGCGAGGAATGTCCGAGAGCCGCAGGTGCCGCCTGAAGGCAATGCCCGCGAGCACCACGAGCTTGGCGCCTGCGTCATCGCCGTCGATGTCGGCGCTCGGATCCGCCTCGGCGTACCCCAGGCGGCGCGCCTCATCCAGCACGGCGGACATGGGCTGATCGGCGCCGTCGGCCATCCGGCTCAGCACGTAGTTCGACGTGCCGTTCAGGATGCCCGCCACTCCGGTCAGGATGTCGCCAGCCAGCCCTTCGCGAACGCCGTGAATCAGCGGCACGCCGCCGCCCACGGCTGCCTCGAACCGAATCTGTGTGCCGTGCGTGGCCGCAAGGTGCAGCAGTTCGGGTCCTTGCGCGGCCAGCAGCACCTTGTTCGCGGTGACCACCGCGATGCCCTGCTGTAGGGCGCGACGCACCCACCCGCCCACGGGATCGAGGCCGCCGATCACCTCGACCACCACATCGGGACCGGCAGCGAACAGCTCGTCGACGTCATCGGTCCACGTCGTGGACGAGGGGACCCAGGCGGTGCGTTTGCGCGCGACGTCGCGGTTGAAGATGTGCGTGAGGTGGACGCGTCCGGCCAGCTCGGGCCGCTCCACGAGCACGCGCGCCACGGATGCTCCCACGGTGCCGAAGCCGAGGAGCGCGACGCGCAGCGGTCCACGCGGTGCGGTCACAGCCGTGCTCCCGTGACACTAACGCGCCAGATCTTGTCTTTTCGCACAACTTCGGGCGCGTTAGTGTCACTAGCAGATACAGGTTCTTGATCCCAGCGCGGCGTTTGGTTGCGGCTTCGCCGCGCTGGGGTCTTCGGGTTGCTCTGCTCCGGCGGGGGCGAGCCACGCCACCCCACGGCGCCAGCGCCGTGGGGGCCCCGGGTCAGGCGCGCCTCCGCGGAGCTGACACGGTCCGCGCCACGGGCGGACGGTCGATCAACGGGCCAGCACGCGTCGTACAGGTGGGACAGCAGTCTGGGCGCGAGCGCGCGAGAGGTGACACAGACCAGCGCGTCACCGGAATCCGCCGCCACCACCGATTCGGCGTGCCGCGCGTACACGGCGGCGGTGAGCACCGACCAGACGGATGCGTGCCCCGCGATGCCGTTGCCGACGGCGGTGACGGTCGCCGCATTGCGGACGACCCGTACGTCGGCGAGATCGTGGATGGCGACCAGCAGCCGATCGATCGAGGACTCCTGCGTCGTCACGACGACCAGGCGGGTGGCCGAGAGCGACACGACCGTGACGCGGTCGCCTTCGCCCGCCAGCCAATCGAGCGCCTCCCGCAGCAGTCCCAGCGGTCGTGCGATGCGACGCGCGCGCACGTCCGCCACCGTGACGCCAACCTGATGAGCAAGACCGACGACTGGCGACCTGGCCGGGCCGACCTGAAGGTCGGCGCCTACAGTGCGCCAGACGTCGGCCCCTCCATTGCCAGTGTAGGGGCCGACCTTCAGGTCGGCCCGATCGTTGCGCCGTGCCCTGGCGCAGATCGTGGTCCCCACACCGTCCCCGCGCGAACTGAGCACCCGCACGGGAATGTCGTGTGCGGCGGCCGGCTGCAGCGTCCCCCAATGGAGCACCTTCGCGCCGAACCGCGCCATCTCGTACGCCTCCTGAAAGGACAGCCGGTCGATGCGGCTGGCGCGAGCGATGACGCGCGGATCCGCGTCGAGCACGCCGTCCACATCGGTCCAGATCTGAATCTCCTCCGCGGAGGCGGCCGCAGCCACGAGCGCCGCCGAGTAATCCGAGCCCCCGCGCCCGAGCGTCGTGGTGGCGCCGTCCGGCGTGGCGCCGATGAAGCCCCCCAGTACGGGCACGCGGCCAACGGCCAGCAGCGGCTCCACACTCCGGTCGTACGCCGCACGGATGGCATCGGGCCTGGGCCGCGCCTGGCCGAACAGGTCGTCGGTGACGATGACCTCGCGTGCGTCGACCCAGGCGGCCGGCAGGCCGGCTGCCGAGAGCACGGCCGCTACGAGCTCGCTGCCGGCCAGCTCTCCCACAGCGAGCACGGCATCACTCTCCTCCGGGGACGGCGCCTCCGCCCTGATCACCCTCGCCGCTTCCTCGAACCGCGCGCGCAGCCGATCGACGAGCGCACCCTGCGCGTGCGCCGCGACGAGCTCGCGCACCAACGCGACGTGGCGCTCGAGCAGCCGGTGCATCGTCTCGCCCGCCGCGGCGCCGCGTACACGGCCCTCCGTCACGCCGCACAGCGCGTCGGTCACACCGGCGAGCGCCGACACGACGATGATTCGGCGGCGGGGCTCGGAGGCCACGCTCGAGACGAGGCGGCCGAGCACCGCGGCATCCTGCACCGAGGTGCCGCCGAACTTCATCACCACGGTGCGCGAGGCGGGACAGTCGGGGTCCATGCCGATCCTCAACTTCTCAAGCCAAGCCACGGAGGCACGGAGGCACGGAGAGCAGCAACAATACTCCGTGTCTCCGCGTCTCCGTGGCCCGTCTCTCCAAAAAAAAACCCGCCGACCTCGGGGTCGGCGGGCTGTCGTCTTTCCTTCGAGTTCCCTATCGGTTGCTGGGACTCACTGCTCCGCGCCGGCCCCGGTGATACACGATCGCATGCCCATGCCTGCGGTGGCAGGCGTGCCGATAATCGAGATCACGGGACAACAGGCGGTGCCGAACATGTGTGAGTAGTCTACATGGATGACGGGATTGCTGGCAAGCGTGGTTCAATAGTCGGCTGTGACGACCAGTCCCTTCACCATCGGCCTCGTGCAGGACGATGCCGGGCCGGACCCGGCGGCCAACCTGGCCCGCGCGGTGCGTCTGGTGCGCGAGGCCGCCGCCCGCGGGGCGCAGATCGTCTGTCTCAAGGAGCTCTTCAACACGCCGTACTTCTGCAAGTCGCAGCAGTGCGACCGGTTCGATCTGGCCGAGCCGATTCCCGGCCCCACGACCGAGGCGATGCAGGCGCTCGCACGCGAGCTGGCGGTCGTCCTGATCGTGCCGATCTTCGAACGCCAGACGGCCGGCCTCTATCGCAACTCCGCCGCCGTGATCGACGCGGACGGACGCCTGCTCGGCGTATACCGCAAGATGCACATCCCGGACGACCCGCTCTACTACGAGAAGTACTACTTCACGCCGGGCGACGGCCACTTCGACTACCACGGCGAGCGCGCGGGCGAGTCGAACGGCTTCAAGGTCTGGCAGACGCGGTACGCCGCCATCGGCGTGCTCATCTGCTGGGACCAGTGGTACCCGGAAGCCGCGCGCATCACCACGCTGCTCGGCGCGCAGGTGCTCTTCTACCCCACTGCGATCGGCTGGCATCCCGCGGAGCGGGACGAATGGGGGCGCGCGCAGGTGGACGCCTGGCGGACGATTCAGCGGGCGCACGCCATCGCCAACGGCGTCTACGTGGCGTCGCCCAACCGCGTCGGCCACGAGGACGAGCCGGGGACCAGCGGGATCACGTTCTTCGGCCACTCGTTCGTCGCCGATCCGTTCGGGCAGTACGTCGGCGAGGCAGGCGAGGGCGAAGAGATCGTCGTCGCGCGGTGCGACCCTGCGCTCATCGAGACCGTCCGCCGCAACTGGCCGTTCCTGCGCGACCGCCGCGTCGACGCCTACGCGCCCATCCTCAACAGGTTCATCGGCCCGTGAACCACGCGGATCGGCGGATGCCCGCCGAGTGGGAGCCGCATCGCGCCACGTGGATCGCCTGGCCGCATCACGAGCCCGACTGGCCGGGCAAGATGGCCGCCATCCCCTGGGTGTACACCGAAATAGCCCGCGTGCTCGCGCAAGGCGAGCAGGTCGAGATTCTGTGTCCAAACGGGGACGTCGTCGGGCGCGCACGCGTGGCGCTCGAGGCGCACCACGTACGGCGCGATCGCATCGCCCTGCACGTGGTGGCCACCGATCGCGTCTGGCTCCGCGATTCGGCTCCGACGGCCGTGCTGAACGGCGCGGGCGACGTGGTCCTGGTCGACTGGGCGTTCAACGGGTGGGCCAAGTACGCGAACTGGGAGCAGGACGCCCGTGTCGGTCCGGCCATGGCCCGCCTCACGGGACTCCGCCGCGAGGAGCCGCGTCGCGGTGACACCGGCGGGCGCATCGTGCTCGAGGGCGGCGGCATCGAGGTCAACGGCGAGGGCCTCCTCCTGGTCACCGAGCAATGGCTGCTCGGCGACGCCCAGGTGCGCAATCCAGGGCTCGGACGCAGCGACTACGAGCGCATCTTTGCCGAGTGGCTGGGCGTTCGGCGCACGATCTGGCTCGGCGAGGGCTGCGTGGGCGACGACACGCACGGGCACGTCGACGACGTGGCGCGCTTCGTGGGTCCGGACACCGTGGTGGTGGCTGTCGAGCCCGACCCGCGCGACGACAACCATCGGGCGTCGATCGACAACCTTCGGCGTCTGGAGGCCGCGTCGCGCTCGGCGGAGGTCGGCCCGCTCCGCGTCGTGACGATTCCCTTCCCTCGCCCTGTCGTGATGAACGGCGAGCGGCTGCCCGCCAGCTACGCCAACTTCTACATCGCCAACGGGGTGGTGCTGGTGCCGACGTTCAACGACCCCGCCGACCGCGTCGCGCTCACGACCCTCGCGGAACTGATGCCCGCGCACACGGTGGTGGGCATCCACGCCGTGGATCTGGTGTGGGGCCTCGGGACGATTCACTGCCTCACGCAACAGGAGCCGCAGCGCGCGGTTCGGGCCGAAGAAGCACCGGCCCCTTCGGTCGCAGCGTGATCTTCGGCACGGGGACGCCTGGTTCCCCGTCCATCCGCGTGAGCCGCCAGCGCTGCGCGAACGTCGCGAGCGCGAGCGTGCCCTCCATCCAGGCGAAGCCCTCGCCGATGCAGGACCGCGGGCCGGCCCCGAAGGGGAAGTACGCCAGCCTGGGGCGGTCGGCGCCGCCAGGCATGGAGCCGTCCAGCCACCTGTCGGGATCGAAGCTGGCCGGCGTCCTGAAAAACCGCGGATCGCGGTGCATGAGAAACGGGCTCGCCACGACGATCGATCCCGCGGGGATCTCGACGTCGCCGCACCGAGAGGACACGGCAGCGGACCGCACGATGACCCAGGCAGGGGGAAACACGCGCATCGACTCGGCGAACACCGCCCTCGTGAACGTCAATCGCGGCAGGTCGTCGGAAGTCGGAAGCCTCCCCTCCAGCACCGCCTCCAGCTCTCGCCCCAGTCGGACGTCGATCTCGGCGTGATCCGCCAGCAGGATCCACGTCCACGTCATGGCGTGCGCCACGCTGTCGTGACCGGCCATGAGGAAGGTCACGGCGTCGTCCTGCAACTGCCGCCTCGAGGCCTCGCCGGTGTCCTCGAGCGCGTCGAGCAGC
Organism: Acidobacteriota bacterium; assembly: GCA_016210845.1. GTDB lineage: Bacteria > Acidobacteriota > Vicinamibacteria > Vicinamibacterales > UBA2999 > JACQTK01. The sequence goes on from JACQTK010000053.1 coordinate 34,224, forward strand.
AGCGCGAGCAGGTCATCGCGCCGCTCGCCCGACTCACGCCGAGCCTGAACGACCTCGTCGACGATCGCGCGGAGCTCGCGCGCGCCCGCGCCGATCCGACGAGATGTCGCCACCACGGCCAGCAGGCCGTCCATCGCAGGCAGCGCGGTCGAGACGATGCGGTGGATCTGCTCCGCCCTGTCCGTGAGATCCACGCCGAACAGGGCTTCACTGGCAATGCCGAGCGCGAGCTCGCGCATCTCCACGGCGAGATCGATCGCGACGCCTCCGCGCCAGCGATCCCGCCGCCTCTCCGCATGAGCGACCATCGTCGAGCCGTACCGCGGGATCCGGTGACGATGAAAGGCCGCGTACGTGAGACGCCGACGCTCGGTGTGGACCGAGCCGCTCGCGGTCAGCAGGCCGCTGCCGAGCAGCCGCCCCGCGCGCTCGTAGCCCCTGCCCTTCGGAAAGCTCGCCGAGCCTCGGACCAGCACGTCTTCCACATACCGAGGGTGGTTCAACAGGAAGGCCCTCCGCCGTCCGAGCGTGAACTCCACCACGTCGCACCCGCTGGCCGCCAGCGACTGCAGAAACGCCAGCGGGTCGTCCACGCCGCGGCGGGCGGACACGAAGGAGCGCGCTGGATACCTGGGAATGCTCATCTCAATCCACGACCTTTCGAACACGCGCACGCTGAAGCGTGCGCTCTACAGGTGGACACGCCATCCCCTGTAGAGCGGCGGCTTCAGCCGCCGCGGGGCTCGCCCAGCTCTCGCAGCACCTCGGAGATCTGCGACAACACCCACTCGACCTCGGAGGCCGAAATGACGTACGGAGGCATGAAGTACAGCACGTTCCCCAGCGGACGGAGGAGCAGACCGCGCTCCAGAAACGCCGCCGCCAACCTGGGCCCGATCTGGTCCAGGTACCCGTCGGGGCGCCTGACGCCGTCCGGACCGGTCAGCTCCACCGCGGCGACGGCTCCGATGTGCCGCACGTCTCCCACGATCGGCGGCTCCCGCAGCCGCTCCAGACCCGCCGCCAGCTGCTGCTCGATCCGGTGGACCTCCTCGAGCACCGGCGTCTCCTGGAACAGCTGCAGGCTGGCCAGCGCAACGGCGCAGGCCAAGGGGTTGGCGGTGTACGAATGGCCGTGAAAAAACGTCCTGCTGTGATCCGCGCTCAGGAACGCCTCGAACACGGCGTCGGTCACGACGGTCGCCGCCAGCGGCAGACAGCCGCCCGTCAGCGCCTTCGAGAGGCAGATGATGTCGGGGCTGACGCCCGCGTGCTCACAGGCGAACATGCGTCCTGTGCGGCCGAAGCCGGTGAGCACCTCGTCGGCAATCAGGAGCGTGCCGTACTGGTCGCAGACGCGGCGCACACCCGCGAGAAACTCCGACGGCCACACAATCATGCCGCCCGCGCCCTGGAGCATCGGCTCGACGATGACGGCGGCCACCGACTCGCCGTGGCGCTGCAGCTCCGCTTCGAGCCCGCCCAGACAGTCGATGGCGCAGCGCGCGCGCGTGAGCCCCATGGGACAGCGAAAGCAGTAGGGATCGCTCACGCGCCTGACCGGAAACATCAGCGGCGTGAAGGCCCTGGTGAACACCGAGTCCGCGCTGACCGACATCGCGCCCACGGTGTCGCCGTGGTACGCGCGCTCCAGTCCGACGAACACGTTCCGCTGGTGCCGCCCCTGGTTCGCCCAGTACTGCCAGGCGAGCTTCACGGCCACCTCGACGGCCGTGGAGCCGTTGTCCGAATAGAACACGCGCGTGAGGCCGGCTGGCAACACGCGCACGAGGTGCTCGGCCAGCTCCACCGCGGGCGCGTGCGTGCAGCCCGCGAACATCACGTGCTCCAGCCGCTGCGCCTGGTCCGCCAGCGCGCGGGTCAACGTGGGATGCGAATGGCCGTGAATGTTGACCCACCACGACGAAATGCCGTCGAGAATCCGGCGGCCATCCTCCGTGTACAGATACACGCCTTCCGCGCGAACAATCGGCACTGGCGGCGGCGCCGACTGCATCTGGGTATAGGGATGCCAGAGACGCGCGCGGTCGCGCTCCACCAGGGTCATGGCGTCCACCTGAGACATTCGGACAGTCGTCCGTCCGGATCGAGGTTCGTCCTGGCCCACGGTGCGAGGGCCTCGCAGGTGAGATCGTCGAAGCGCGGCATCTCGCCGACGATCGGCACGGCGCCGAGCTCCTCGATCGCCTCGCGCGTGTGAGGTTCCCGGGATCCAACCAGCACGACTCCAGCGATCGGAATCGAGCGGCGCCGGAGGGCTTCGAGCGTCAGCAACGTGTGGTTGATGGTCCCCAGCGCCGTCCGCGCGGTCACGATCACGGGCATCGCGAGCCCTGACATCAGGTCGGCCATCGTCTCGCGCTCGTTGAGCGGCACGAGGACACCGCCCGCGCCCTCGACGATCCATCGCACACGCGGATCGGCCCGAGCCACGCTCTCGATGAGCGGCGCGACGTCAATCCGACAGCCGCTCAAGCGAGCCGCCACGTACGGCGACAACGGACGCGGCAGGCGCACACCCTCGACGCACAGCTCCTCGGGGCTGGCCTGCCCCAGCCGCGCCACCTCGCGCGTGTCGTCGTCCCGCTCGATGCCTGTCTGGATCGGCTTCCAGTAGCGAAGGGGCGCGGACGCGCGGTAGCGGTGCAGCAACGCCGCCGCGACGGCGGTCTTTCCGACGCCCGTATCGGTGCCAGTTACGAAGAGACCGTGGAGCATGCCGTGGTACGCTCGAGCGCGATGGCCAGCGAGCGGACGAACCGATCGATCGTCTCGTCGGACAGACGGACGTTGACCGACACGCGAAGCCGCGCCGTGCCGGCCGGCACGGTCGGCGGGCGAACCGCCCGCACGTCGAAGCCTTCGGATTGCAGCGCCTCGGCCACCGCCTGGGCGCGAGCCGCCGAGCCGAGGATGACGGGCACGATGGGCGAATCGCCGGCCGCCACCGGCACGCCCGCGTCGGCGAGCCGCGCGCGCAGCCGCTCGGCCTTGGCGCGCAGGCTCCTCCGCCGGTCCGGTTCCGCGGCCACGATCGACAAGCTCGCCTCGATCGCCGCCGCCACGGCGGGAGGCGGCGCGGTGGAGAAGACGAAGGGCCTCGCGCGCTGAACCATGTACTCGATGGCCCATGCCGGACCCGACACGAACGCCCCCGCGACGCCCAGCGCCTTGCCAGCCGTGCTGACGATCAGGAACACGTCCCGTTCGATGCCGCGCTCCTCGACCAGGCCGCGTCCGCGCGCGCCGAAGATGCCCACGGCGTGTGCTTCGTCCACGATGAGGCGGGCGCCCGACCGGCGGCAGATCGCGGCGTACTGCTCGAGCGGCGGCACGTCGCCGTCCATGCTGAACAGCGATTCGGTGACGACGAAGGCCTCGCCGCGCCCGCGTCGCGCCCGGAGGAGCCGCGCCAGCGCCTCGGCATCGCTGTGCGGGAATGTGACTCGCTTGGCGAGCGAGAGCCGCGCGCCGTCGCGCAGGCTGGCGTGGTTGGCCCGATCCGAGACGATCAGGTCGCCCCGGCCCGGAAACGTCGTGAGCACGGCGAGGTTGGCCAGATACCCGCTGGAGAAGTACACCGCGCGCTCCGCGTGCACGAACGCGGCGAAGGCGCGCTCCAGCGACGCGAAGGCGTCGCGGTGCCCGCGGAGCAGACGCGATCCCGTGCTGCCGCAGCCGTCGCGCTCGACCGCCGCGATCATCCGCTGCGTGACGAGCGGGTGATCGGCGAGCCCCAGGTAGTCGTTCGAGGAGAGATCGACACCGGAGGGTGCCCGCGGCACGCGCCGCAGGCTGCGCTCCTCCAGCGCCCGCAGCTCGTCCGCGATCCGCCTCTCCAGCGGAGAGGACATGCGGCTACGCCTCCCGTACGGCGGCCGAGGCCTGCAGGCGGAGGCCGAGTCGATCGAAGAGCGCCCGGTCCGCATCCACCTCGCGGTTCGGCGTCGTCAGCAGCCGGTCGCCCAGAAAGACCGAATTGGCGCCGGCCAGGAAGCACAGCGCCTGGGCCTCGTCCGACAGCGACAGCCGGCCGGCGCTCAGCCGGACGTACGACCGGGGCATCAGCAGCCGCGCGGTGGCGACCGTGCGCACCAGCTCCAGCGGATCCTCCGGTGGACGCCGACCGAGCGGCGTCCCCTCGACCGCGACGAGCAGGTTGATCGGCACGCTCTCAGGATGCGGGTCGAGCGCCGCGAGCTGCTGCAGCAGGCGATAGCGATCGCGCCGATCCTCCCCCATGCCCAGAATGCCGCCGCAGCAGACCGTGATCCCCGCGCGCCGCACGCAGGCGAGCGTCTCGAGCCGATCGTCGTAGGTGCGCGTGGTGATGATCGAGCCGTAGAACTCGGGCGAGGTGTCGAGGTTGTGGTTGTACGCCGTGAGGCCCGCGCCCGCCAGCGCATCCGCCTGTTCCTGGGTCAGCATGCCGAGCGTGCAGCACGCCTCCAGGCCGAGCGCCCGGACGCCGCGCACCATCGCGAGCACGCGGTGGAACTGCTCCCCCGAGGCGGCACGGCGCCAGGCGGCCCCCATGCAGAAGCGCGTCGCGCCCTGCGCTTTGGCCTCCCGCGCCGCGTCGAGCGTCTCCTCGACGCCCACGAGCGGCGCGGCCGACACGCCCGTGTGATAGCGCGCGGACTGCGAGCAGTACCCGCAGTCCTCGGGGCAGCCCCCGGTCTTGATGCTCAGCAGCACGCACCCCTGGACCTCGTTGGCCGGATGGAACGTGCGGTGCACCTCCTGGGCGCGCACCAGCAGGTCCAGCAGGGGGGCCGTGTAGATGGCTTCGATGTCCGTGAGCGACCAGTCGTGTCGAAGGCCGCTCTGGACCGCTGTGCGGCCCCGAACGTTAATAGTGCACTCGTCGTTAGTCCGCATAGCGGTCCTGGGCGCGCGGAGCGCGCCAAGCCAATACCGGCAACCAGCCAAGGGCGAGGCTCCGCATGTATCGGGACATCAAAGGCGAGCCCTTGGCTGGTCAGTGCTCATGCTCGAAGAGAGATTGTATCCGGTCAGCGCATGCCGCGCCCCGACGCGCCGCGAACCTGGCGCGCGGCGGCCAGATTCTGGCGCGCCTCCGTGAACTCGGGCTGCAGCCTCAGCGCCTGCTCGAAGTGCTCGATCGCCCGATCGATGGCGCCGCCCGAGGCCAGGGCGATCCCCAGGTTGTTGTGGAGGTACGCGGAATCGGCCATGGTGGCCAGGGCGGCCTCGAAATGATCGACCGCCTCGGCGAACTGGCCCCGCTCGAGCAGCAGGGTGCCGAGCTCGTAATGGGCGCCGTCGTTGCGGGGATCGCGTCGCAGCGCCTCGCGGAACTCGACGAGGGCGTCCTCGATCCGCCCCTGGCGCAGCGAGGCATCGGCCAGGACGGCGTGCACCGCGGCTGAATCGGGCACCACGGCGCCGAGATACGCGCTGTCGAGCATGCGGCGGCGGCCCTCCGCCGCGGCGGCCGCGGCGGCCACCTCCGCCACGGGCGCGTGATAGGCGAGATTCAGCAGCGCGAGATAGTCGTCGAGGCCGGCCACCACGGGCGGACGCGTGAGGTCCGACGCACATCGCGGACACCAGGCATCGACCTGCGTGAGGTCGAAGATCGACGCCGGAACGCCGAGCAGACCCGATCCGATCATCGATCGCACGCCGTATTCCTGGAGCGGCCGGTCGTCGGTGGCTGGCGGCGACGCCTGGGTCGCGCGCGCGAGCGTCTCCGCCGACGCGACGAAGGTGCCCACGATCTCGGTGACGCTCCCCATGTCGACACGGCGGAGATCCGCGAGCACGTCCGGCGCGCGCCCCAGCACGTCGGACACCCGGTGCGGATCGATCTCGATGCGCGCGGCCGTCGTGCCCACCAGCAGCAGCTCCGCCTGTGCGCCCGACAGCAGCACGGCCTGCGGGAAGACATCGATGAAGGCCCGCACCATGGAGAGGACCGCGTCGGACGGCACCTGATAGGCGGGCAGCCATTGGCTGAGGAACCCCCCGTCTTTCAGCCGGCTGCGGGCCAGCGTGTAGAACTCACGCGAATAGAGCGCCGCCACGCCCGCGTGCGAGATCGGGGGCGGCTCGAGCGTGATCAAGTCGTACGTGCCGGCGGGCTGCATCTGCAGATGCTGACGGCCGTCGTTCACGTACACGCTCACGCCCTCCGCCGCCAGCACGCCGCCGTTGACGTCGTCGAAATAGGGGGCGTGCTCGAGCACGTGCTGCGAGAGATCGGCCACGTCGATGCGGCGGACCGACGGATGCAGCGACGCCGCATGCGTGGTGTTGCCCACGCCGAATCCGATCACGAGCACGGATTCGGGCCCGTCCATCGACAGCAGGGGGATGTGCGCGAGCGCCCGCATGTAGCGCTGGTCGAGCGGCGCCGTCGACGACATGGGATGCCCGTTCGTGAAGAGCCCGCGGCCGCGGCCGGCCTTCTCGGTGACCGCCACCACTTCGGTCACGCCCTCGCTGAGCGCCACGAGACGCTCCCCTTCCTCGAGCGGCGGCATCGAGCGGCGCAGCAGGAAATCGGGCGGCAGCGCCAGCCTCGCCGCGATAGCGCCCACCGCAACCAAGCCGCTCAGGGCGGGCAGGGCGCCCGCCCTACCCGCCTCACCCGCCCTGCGGGTGGCCACGTGCAGCGGGACGCTCGCCAGGGCGGCTGCGGCGAGCAGGAAAGTGGCGCTCCCTTTCAGTCCGAGCCCCGGCAGCAGCAGATAGCCGGCCACAATCGACCCGCCGACGGCGCCCGTCGTGTTGGCCAGGTACAGCA
>JACQTK010000047.1 GCA_016210845.1 Acidobacteriota bacterium
ATCCCAGAATGTCGGCCAATGCGCTCTTCCCGGTTCCCTTGTTGCCGATGATGGCCACGAGGTCGTAGTTGAACGGCACTGTCGTCTGGTCGAACCAGATTTCCTGTAACGGCGAGCCTGCCGTTTTCGCGATTCTGACTTCATGGATGTATTTCGTCTTGTTCTGCGCGACCACCCGCGCCTGCTCCGCGAGGGGCCCGCCGTCGACGCTGCCAAACTTGGTGATCACCAGCGCGAAGAGCAGCGCGTAGAAGACGGCGCCCATCAGGTTGCCGAGATAGACCCACCCCCAGTTGCGCAGCAGATCGCTCATGCGGACCCGGCCGGCCGCCAGGCCGAGCGGCAGCAGACAGAAGTTGCCGGTGGCCATCTCGAACCCGAGCAGCACCAGCATCACGAAGCCGACCGGGAAGACGATGGCTCCCGCAATGGGAGGCAGCCCCTGCGTCATGACGAGCCAGGCCAGCGAGGTCGCATAACTCAGGAGCACCCCGCACAGGATGCTCCGCACGAGCAAGTCCCGGACGGGCAGTCCGGCCTTCTTCTCGCCGAGCTGGACGGCTTCTTCCACCAGTTCCGCTGGTGTGACGTAGTCCATTGGACCGCTATGCGGCCCCGAACGAGGATTTTCCAAACGTTGTTCACTCCGCATAGCGGTCCTAAGCGCGCGGAGCGCGCTGAACACATACTGCCAACCAGCCAAGGGCGATGCTCCACATGCGTCGGGATACCAAGGGCGAGCCCTTGGCTGGTCTACCCTCGGCGCGGACCTCGCCGAAACAGTCCGAACGTCACCGTCATGGCTGTCAGGGTCGGCAGGCCCAGAAGCAGCAGGCCCCAGTCCACGCTGACGCGACCCGAGACCGGATCGAAGGAGAAGCAGCGCCACGCGGCCTGGTTCGGGACGGTGTAGACGGGGAGGAAGTCGCCGCGCAGCTCCCGCGCCATGATGCGGAATCGCTCGGTGAAGCCCGACCCACCGACGAGCGCGCGCACGACTCGGCCGTTGTCGACGGCGACGAGCAGTGCGCTGTGGTCGTACTGCCCGGTGGCGGGATCCAGCCGATACCAGAAATCGAGGGCGCCGGTGAGACGCTCGAGAGCCTCCCGGTCGGCCACCGCGAAGAACCACTCAGGGTCGTCGCCGAGGCCGAGCGCCTCGGCCTGGCTGCGCATCTCGCCAACGGTATCCGTTTCGTCGAAGCTCAGGGCGAGCATGCGATAGTTGCGGCCGAGACCGCCGTCGTCGCGGATGGCATTGCGGACCCACGCCAGCCACGGGGAGCAGATGCCGTGGCAGTTCCGGTAGAAGAAGGTGACCAGCAACGGCCGGTCCTGCCAGAGCGAGGACAGGATGACGGTACGGCCGTCGGCGCGCTGGACGGGGACGTCGGGAACGGCGCGATTGAGGAGCTGGCCTTCGGTCCGGCTCACCAGAAGGGAAGGCTCGGCCCCCGCACCGGTCGCGGTCGCCAGAAGCGTCAGCAGGCAGGCCGCGCTCACCCTGATCACATTACTCCTCCGCACGTGCCATAGCCGGCGCGCCGATCGGGGCAGGCGCCCCTGCGCGGCCCTCCTCCCTGGCAGGCGCGTCCTTGCGCCAACTTGCCAGCACCTCGATGAGACACAGCACGGCCGCAAGCAGGAAGATCGACGCGAATACACCGGCCCACAGGGCGTAGCCGGCGCCGTGGGCGAGCTCGACGGGATACACCGAGTAGCGACGCGGAATCGAGTAGGCGCCGCCCAGGTAGAACATCGCCAGGAAGACGCAGGCGCTCGCCACGAGCCAGTTGAGGATCACGGCTCGATAGGGGCCTACGCGTTCGGCGCTGAGGTCCGCTTCCGCCGACTGCCGGCCGCAGTGATAGAAATAGCCGGCGATCATGCCAAAGCCCGCGAGCATGTAGGTGTGGAAGTGCGCGGGCACCCAGAGCGTGTTGTGAAGCCTGACGTTGGCGACGATGGTCGAATCGATCACGGCCCCGACGCCGCCGATGGCCCATCCCATCAACCCCAGGAAGAAGAGCACCGAGGCCAGCGTCCACCGCATCGGCGCGTGGTCGACGAGCAGCAGCGCGCCGAAGATCGTCACGATGGCCGCCGGGAGCGCGGCGGCGTACGACGCAATCTGCCCGACGTACTGGAGCGTTCCGGGCTGCACGAAGTCCATGTAGAGGTGGTGGAAGTAGGCCAG
>JACQTK010000055.1 GCA_016210845.1 Acidobacteriota bacterium
GCACCATGCCCAGGCGCTCGACGTCGAAGCGCGAGGCGAAGGTCGCCATCATCTCGATCGCGCAGCAGGCCAGCCCGAAGGTGACCGGCCAGATGGAGGACTTCCTGGCCCAGTTGAAGAACGCGTCGGCCACGGTGGTGACGACGAAGCCGCCTGGAAAGCTGTGGATGCCCTCGGTCACCGCCTCGAAGGCCTGCGAGTGCTTGTCGCCCGAAGGCCGCTGCTGATGCAGCTGCTCCCACTCCTGGAGATCCTTGAAGTTTCTCCAGACGGCCACGGGCAGTCCGGGCGTCGGCGTCTTCACTGCCATTCGAGGATCCGCTCGCGGTAGGCGTAGAGCCAGCCCAGCGCGATGATGGACAGGAACAGCAGCATGGCCGCCACCCCCCAGACGCCCAGCCCACGCAGCGCCAGGACCCAGGGGAACAGGAACACGGCCAGCGCGTCGAAGACGATGAAGACCAGCGCGACGAGGTAGAAGCCGACGGGAAACTGCACCCACGCCTCGCCGATCGGCCGGGCGCCGCACTCGTAGGTCTCCAGCTTCGCGGCAAACGGGCGGTGCGGGCGCAGCAGGCGCGCCACGGCCAGCGAGACCACCGCGAACGCCACGATGAAGCCGAGGTAGATGATGACGCCCAGGTATCCGCTCATGAACTACCGAAAGCTCTCCATGATCTCGTCGAGCGCGGCCTTGCCCGGCCGCACGCGCGATGGCTCGAGGAAGGCCAGCGGCTCGTCCACGAGGCCCAGCAGGTCCAGGAAGTCCTGTTTGTCCGGCTCCACGTAGATGATGCCCGTGGCGTACTCCCCGCGTACCGCCGTCTCGTGCAGCAGGCGCAGCGCGCTCTGCTTGTCGGTCGGCTGGTAATCCTCGGCCAGCTTGGTGAGCAGCAGCCGCGATCCATTGTGCAGCGTCACGGCGGTCGTCGTCCCCGGATCGAAGTCGACGTCGATCTCCTCGAAGTACGGGACGAAGCTGATGTCGCCGAGCGGCTCGTCGTGATCCTTCACGTACGCATAGCTCTTGGTCGACCCGTCGTGATCGTTGAACGTGACGCACGGCGAGATGACGTCGATCATGGAAGTGCCGCGATGGCTGATGGCCGCCTTCAGGATGGCCTTGAGCTGCTTGGGATCGCCCGAGAACGAGCGCGCCACGAAGGAGGCGCCGAGCTCGATGGCCAGCGCGCAGGTGTCGATCGGCGGCAGGTCGTTGACGACGCCCGTCTTCAGCGTCGAGCCCAGATCCGCGGTGGGAGAGAATTGTCCCTTCGTGAGCCCGTAGCAGCCGTTGTCCTCGATGATGTAGACCATCGGCAGGTTGCGGCGCATCAGGTGGACGAACTGGCCGATCCCGATGGCGCCCGTGTCGCCGTCGCCGCTGACGCCGATGGCGATCGTCTTCCGGTTGGCCACCACCGCCCCGGTGGCGACCGAGGGCATGCGGCCATGCACCGAGTTGAAGCCGTGGGCGCTCGCCAGGAAGTACGCGGGCGCCTTGCTCGAGCAGCCGATGCCCGAGAGCTTGATGACCTGCGTGGGCTCGACGCCCAGCTCGTAGCAGGCGTCGATGATGCGCTCGGTGATGGCGTTGTGCCCGCACCCCGCGCACAAGGTGGTCTTGCCGCCACGGTACGCCACGGGCTCGAGCCCGATGTGGTTGACCTTCTTTCCCGGGACCGGCGGCGGTGCTACTGGTGTGGACATTTCCGACTCCCCTGATACGCGGGGCGGGCCTTCACGGCCCGCCCGGCGCGGCGTGAAGCCGCGCCCTACGAACCCTGTTCTTCCTTCAACAACTCCGTCGTCACCGACCGGCCGTCGAGAGGCAGCCCGACGTAATGGCGGACGCTGCGCAGCTTCTCCACCTGCGCGGGCGTGCACTCCATCCTGAGGAGGCTGAACATCTGGCCGTCGCGATTCTGCTCCACCACGTACACGCGGTCGCAGCGATCGATGAAGTCCATCACCTCCGGCGTGAACGGGTAGCCGCGCAGGCGCAAGTACGACGTCTTCAGCCCCTGCTCGCTCCTGAGCTGATCGCGCGACTCGACGATCGCCCAATGCGACGTGCCGTAGCCGATGAGACCAATCGTGGCGCCCGACTCGAGGTCGACCTCGGGCCTGGGCACGAGCGTTCTGGCCGTCTCGAACTTCCGCGCCAGCCGGTCGAGGTTGTTCGCATAGTCGTCCGCGCGCTCGCTGTACTGCGCCAGCTCGTTGTGGCCGGATCCGCGCGTGAAGTACGCGGGCATGCCGTCGCCTGGCACCGTCCGATAGGGAATGCCGTCGCCGTCCACGTCGCGGTAGCGCGCGAACTCCCCCAGCCGCGCGAGCGCGGCCGCGTCGAGCCGCTTGCCGCGATCGAGCGGTCTGGTCGGGTACGCGAACGGCTGCGCCATCCAGGCGTTCATCCCCAGGTCCAGGTCCGACATCACGAACACCGGCGTCTGCAGCCGCTCCGCCAGATCGAAGGCGTCCATCGCCATCGTATAGCACTCGGCCACCGAGGACGGCAGCAGCATCGGGTGCTTCGTGTCGCCGTGCGACAGCACGGCGGCCGGCAGGATGTCCTGTTGGCCCGTGCGCGTCGGCAGCCCCGTGGAGGGGCCGCAGCGCTGGATGTCGAAGATCACCGCGGGCACCTCGGCGTAGTAGCCGAGGCCCGTGAATTCGGCCATCAGCGACAGGCCCGGGCCCGCCGTCGACGTCATGGCCCTCGCGCCCATCCACCCCGCGCCGATCACCATGCCGAGCGCGGCAATCTCGTCCTCGGCCTGGATCACGGCGTACGTGGACTTTCCCGTCTCGGGATCCCGTCGATACTTCTTGAGGTAGTCGATCAGCGACTCACAGAGCGAAGACGAGGGAGTGATCGGGTACCAGCCGACGAACGTGACGCCCGCCATGAGACACCCGATGGCGGCGGCGGCGTTGCCCTCGATCAGGATCATGCCCTGCGTCTTGTTCATCGGCTCGATGACGAACGGGTCCTGCTTCGGCAGGTTGGCCTCCGCGTAGTCGTAGCCGGCGGTGAGCGCCCCCATGTTGAGCGCGATCGCCTTTTCCTTCTTCCCCAACTGCTTGCGGAGGGCCTGTTCCATCTGCTCCCGGTCGATGGAGAGCAGCCGCGACAGCACGCCGTCGTAGATCATGTTGCGCACGAGGCGGCGCAGCTTGGCGTCGTGCGTGATGCCGCCGACGATCTTGTCGAACGGGACCGGATAGAACACGAGGTCGGTGCGAAGGTCCTTGAGCTTCAGCGGCTCGTCGTAGACGACCGCCGCGCCTGGAGGCAGCGTCAGCACGTCCTCCTTCGCCGTCTCCGGGTTCATCGCGACGAGGAAGTCCACTTCCTTCTTGCGCCCGACGTAGCCCTTCGCGCTGGCGCGGATGGTGTACCAGGTGGGCAATCCCGCGATGTTGGACGGGAACATGTTCTTGCCCGACACCGGGACGCCCATCTGGAAGATCGACCGCAGCAGGACGAGGTTGGCGGTCTGGCTTCCCGATCCGTTGACGGTGGCGACCTGAATGGCGAAATCGTTGACGATGCGCTCGGGGCGCGACTGGGGGACGACTTCCTGCTCGGCGACGTCGGTAACTGACATTGTACTGCCCTGCTCCCACGCTCAACGCATAACCTGTAGAGGAGATTACGGATACTGACAGGTAGGAGACGAGGAAATTATAGTCCGAGAATTCCAACCCATGCCAGGCGGGCCTGACGGCCCGCCTGCGAATCGTGCCCTCTACGTCTGAACCGTGCCCTCTACGTCAGAACCGGTACGTAGAGGCGGACCTTCAGGTCCGCCTTCCTCTACAGGCCCGCCTTCCCCGAGCCGGTGCCGATCGATCAGGGAGTCGGCCACGATCTGGCCCCCGATGAGGTGCTCCTGGATGATGCGTTCGAGCATCGGCGGATCGCACGCACCGTACCAGGCCCCCTCGGGGTACACCACCGCCACCGGGCCCCCTTCGCAGATCCGCAGGCAATTGGCCTTGGTGCGGAGAATTCCCCCCTGTTCGGAGAGCCTCAGCTCCTTCAGGCGGCGCTTCAGGAACTCCCATGCCGCCAGGCCCCGCTCCTTTTCGCAGCACTTGGGCGTGGTCTGATCGCAGCAGAGAAAGATGTGGCGGCGGGCGACCGGGACGCCGACGGTGGCCGCGACCTGGCGCTGGGACTCGCTCACACTCTTATTATCCGCGCTCCCTCGCCCCGCCGACGCGGCGACCGGTTGCCGTCTGTCCAGGAGCACGAGGGCGGTCAGAACAGCTTCACGTCCACCAGGGCGCCGGCCTCGACGATATGCACGTCTGAGGGAATCTCGATGTAGCCGTCGGCCTGCGACATGCTGGTGATGTCGCCAGACGCCTTGAAGGCCGGCAGCACCTCCCCGCCGACCACCCGTACCGTATAGATCTGGTGTCGGCCTGCAGCGGAGACGATGCGCTGGCCCACGGGAAGCGTGAGCGAGCGGGTCGCGTGCGGCGCCAGCCGCGCCATGCGCCGAAGCGCGGGCACGACCAGGATGTACGCGTTCGTCAGGCACGAGGTGGGGTAGCCGGGCAGCCCGAACACCGGCTTGTCGGCGATGATGCCGAAGGCCGTGGGCTTGCCCGGCTTGAGCGCGATGCCGTGGAAGACGACCTGTCCCTTGGCGGCGATGACGTCGAGGATCAGGTCGCGCTCGCCGACCGAGCTTCCGCCCGAAAACACGAGAACGTCCTGCTCGAGGCACTCGTCCACGGCGCGGGAGAGATCCTCGAGCGTGTCGGACGCCGTCCGGTAGGCGACCGGCTCGCCCCCGTGCTCGGCCACGACCGCCGCCACGGTGAAGCGGTTGATGTCATAGATCTGTCCGGGCGCGAGGGGCTGGCCCGGGTCGACGATCTCGTTTCCCGTGGACAGGATGGCCACGCGCGGCCGCGCAAAGGCCTCGACGGCCGTGAGGCCCAACGCCGCCAGCGCGCCCACGCGGCTCGCGTTCAGCACCTCGCCCGCGCGCAGCACGGTCTGCCCGCGCTGGATGTCGGCGCCCTGGCGGCCGACGTTCTGTCCGGGGGCGACCGACGCGAACACGCGTACGCGTCCCGTCGAGTCCAGCTCGGTATCCTCGACCATCACCACGGCGTCGGCACCCGCGGGCATCGGGGCGCCCGTCGCGATGTCGGTACATTCGCCCGGTCCGACCGGCCTGGCGGGCATCTGCCCCGTGAACACCTGCTCGATGCAGGCGAGTCTTCGCGGGCTGGCGCGCGAGGCGTCCGAGGTGTCCTCGGCGCGCACGGCGTAGCCGTCCATGGCCGCGCGCCGAAACGGGGGCACGTCGGCGGCGGCCACCACATCGGCGGCGAGCACGCGGCCGCTGGCGTCCCTGAGCGGCAGGCGCTCGACGCGCTGGATCGGACCGACGGCGGCGTCGATGAGCGCCCGTGCCTCGCCGAGCGGAATCGTCTGCCGAATCGGCCGCATCTTGGTCGTCATTGCGCGCGGAGCGGGCCGGGCACATGCTGGCCCACTAACCAGCCAAGGGGCTCCGCCCCTTGATATCCCCGTCGCCCCTTGGCTGGTTGCCAGTATCTCTTTGGCGCGCTTCGCGCGCCTAGGACCGCTATGCGGGGGTACAACGAGGACAAAATTCGCGTTTCGGGCCGCATAGCGGTCCAAGGGGAGTCGGCTGCGGATTTCACGGGCGGCCCCCTGGCTGGTTCAGCTGCTGTACCACGTGGCCGAGCTCGGGAATGATCAGGCGCGTCATCGCCAGGCGGACGGCGTGCTCGGATCCTGGAAGCACGAAGATGGCCTTCCGAGAGGCCGTGCCGGCCGTGGCGCGGCTGAGCATCGCGGCGGCGCCAATCTCCTGGAAGCTGAGCATCCGGAACAGCTCGCCGAAGCCGTCGAGGCGCGTGTCGAGCAGCCGGTCGATCGCCTCGAAGGTGCCGTCGCGCGGGCTGATGCCCGTGCCTCCCGTCGTGATGATGGCCTGCGTGCGTGGGTCGGCGAGCCGCTCCCGAACCGCGGCGGTCACTTGGGTCGGCTCGTCCCGGACAATGGCGTGGCCCGCGACCGTATGGTGCGCACCCTCGAGCAGTTCGCGAATAGCGCGGCCGCTCGTGTCGGTGTCTGCGGTGCGCGTGTCGCTCACCGTCAGTACGTAACAGCCGACGGTCGCCGGCGCCTGCGCCTTGTGCTCGCGGTCGCCCACAGGACAGATTATCTGCCATTCAATGGAAGAGGCCTCGCAGGACAGCCTATTCGTGCGCCTCGGCGTGACGCTCGCCAACCGCCCGTTGGAGTTTCTTGCCCGACCAGGATTCGGAGCGTTCAGATGACATGAGCGACACCATGCGTCTGATGCCGGCCGAGTCGGGCCCCATCCGGACCTGGTACACATAGCGTTCGAGCGTTGGCGGCGTCGAACCGGAGGGGATCGCGGCGCCGTGGGCTCCCGTCGAATTCAGGAACGCCAGCAGGGTGTTCGGACGAAAGGGCGCCGACTTCACCAACTCGCACCGCTTCGGGTCGAGGCGGAGCGGCTTCTCGTCCTGCGCCTCGACGTCGTCGCGAACGCGGTACAGCTGTGTGCCGTACGCCTCGTTGTCGCCGTCGCGGGCGAGGTAGATCAGCGCGGTCAGGAACCCCCATTTCGGATCACGATGTGTGTCGATGACGTACCCGGGCCGCCGCAACATGATGCGCCCGTCGGACACGCGCAGACGCTGATCCGGCTCGTCGAGCCATCGTGGGCAGAACGTCCCGATATATGCGTTGGGAGGCTCTCGAAACCTGTCCTGGAGGGCGGGGCCCAAGGTGCCCTCGACGATGTCCTGCGCGATGAAGCGCCAGACGCGTCGCGAATACAGCGGCCCGAAATCAAAGGGCACGAGCAGCCGGTGGCGCGCCATTGGCACACGGTCGACGAAGAACACGGCCGGCGGGAGCGCCCGCAGCATGGTCTGATACACGTCGTCGGGCAGCCATCGATCGACGACGATGTGCGGGAATGGATCGCGGTCGAGCGTGGCGGACTCCACGGCGGCGCGAACGTGCGCCGAGATGCAGGCGCGATTGCCGAAGAGGACGTCCAGCTTTCTGACGTCTTCCTCCTGTTCGGCATTGAGCCGCTCGATTGCGACGAGCTGCTCCGTCTGAACGCGGAGCGCCTCGACGGCTGCCGCCAACTCACGCGTATGAGAGGAGGGAAGGCGCGGCAGACCAGCCATGGCGCGCTTCGCGAGGGTCTTCCAGGCCATGATGGGTGCATTATAGGGGCCGACCTTTCCGCGTCCGCCACACACTACGGCGGGACCTTCCCGAAGCGCGCAGTGCCAGGGCGGGCAGGTCGGCCCACTGAGGGTCAGTTCGTCCCGCGCGTGCCGAGGCCGATGGCGGCCCGCAGGTCGGCCATCGTCGCCACGCGTGGGCCGTGGCCCGCCGCGATCTGGCGGACGTTCAGCTTCAGCCGCTGAATGTTGTCGTGCAGGTTCATGGAATACGGGTTCGGCATGGCCGGCGGAGGCGCGTTGGCCGGGGCCGGCGTGTAGGCGTCGGACTCGAACAGAATCCCTTCGGCCGGCAGGTAGACCATCAGGAACGCATCGTTGTGCCCGCTGCCGGCGATCTCGTGGATCTGAATCGTACGCCGCCCGTCGCTCAGCTCGTGCATGCCCGAGACGGTTTCGAACGTGGCCGTCTTCCCCGACTTGGACAGCATGTCGGCCATGAGCGTTCGCGGCGCGCCCCACGCCTGCTCGTAGAACGTCTGGTTCGCCTCGTGCGTCACCACCGTCGCGCCCTCGTCCACGTACGTCCGCAGGCCGCCCGAGTGATCGAAGTGCACGTGTGTGTTGACGAGGTAGCGGATGGGCTTGTTGGGGATGGTCTCCTTGACCTTCGCAATCACAGCCATGGAGCGCGCCTCGTTCTGCGGCCCCTCGACCACGACGATGTGATCGGCCTGGTCGATGGCGAGGCTGTGATGCGAGCCGCCGCGCAGGTGATAGACGCCGTTGGCGAGCCGGTCGACGGTCACTTCCACGGCGGGCGGCGTGAAGGTTCGCACGGCCTCGGGCACGTCGAGGGCGAGGCTCGGGTTGGCTGTCACCTCCGAGACCGTGATGTCGAGGACCGGATGGCCGCCCTGGGTGCGCATGATGCGCCCAGGGAACATCACGCCGCCGAAGTCGCGGTACTCCGAGTAGGTGAACTCCACCGGCGTGTCGCCGAGGACGGTGTTGTCGATCCACGTCTGGACGCGCTCCACCTGGTTCTGCGCGTTGATCCGGCCGGCGTAGCGGTGCCCGTCGGCGGTGGCGAAGGTCACCTCGGAGCCGCCGTCGGCGGGGGTGGAGGTGGCGTTGTTGGCCGCGGCGGCCTTGAGGAAGCCGTGCGGCGTCGTCCAGATCTCCATCGTCCGCTCCTCGACCGCGGCCGGCTGCGGCTGCGGGGCGGGCTCGGCGTCGGGGGGCGAGCCTGCGGGTACGGCCATGTTCCAGGCGGAGGTGCCGCTCACGATCTGGATGGGCCGCTGTTCGGCGGGCGCGGGCCGTTCACGCCCGGGCTCGATCGTCTGGCGGCGCACCATCTGCAGGCGCGCGCCCGGGGTGCCGTAATCGACGGTGGCCGTGAAGCTGCTCACGTCGAACTGCGGCCAGGGCAGCGTGGGACCGGGCGCCTGGCCGAACTGGTACCAGCGTCCGGTCCCGGAGTACTCGATCGATTGCAGGTTGGCGGCCCCGAGCGCCTCGGTGGCCGCGGCGAGCGTGCCCGACTGCGAGCAGGCGGCGGAGGCGGCGCCGACGGCGCAGGCCAAAGCGAGCAGCATGAGTTTGCGCATGTCACACTCCGGAGAGAGAAAGGAGAAGATGGACCGGTTGACCGTCGGGGAGTATAGACGAAGCGGGGTGGCGGCGGCATCGGCCCGCTGCCGTACCCCAGCGTCGACGCTTTTCGCCCAGAAGGGGATGGTATAGTTAGGGTTTACGCGCGCCGCGGCGAGTGCCGCAGGGCGCGTCGGTCCGCCTTTTCGCGCCCTTAGCTCAGCTGGATAGAGCGTCTGGCTACGAACCAGGAGGTCGCAGGTTCGAGTCCTGCAGGGCGCGCCACTTTTCTCAAGGAAAATTGACGATCTTGATGGCGCGAGTCAGGTGCGGCTGAGGCCGACTGACAAATGACTGACAGATCGTAGCGGCTCACGGTCGTTTCCTGTTGCCTCTATTCACCGACTGCCTTGGCGTCGGCGTTCGGCCGGCCCTCGCCGACCGCCTTCAATTGCCGGCGACGTTCCCACACGCCGGTCAGCGCCTTCCGCAGCTCCTCGTCGGTGATGTTGAGGTACCGCTGCGTTGTCTTGATGTCCGAGTGTCCGAGGATCAACTGAACGACTCGGATGTCGACGCCGTCCGCCAGCAGGCGGCAGGCGCCTTCGTGCCGCAGGTCATGCCAATGGAGATCGATCTCCCGCAGCTTCTCGCGGTCGACCCGAGCCCCTGGCTTCGTGCGCTTTGTCTCGTCTCCATTGGCCACCAGCAGAAGCGATTCCCAGGCCGTCTTGAAGCTGGCCACGAACTCGCCGTCTGATGAGCCGAACACGAACCTCTGCGGTCCCAGAGTTGCCCGTCGCTTCAGGATGGGAGCGAGCCGGCCTTGCGGATCGAACGGTATCCGCCGGTTCTCCGAGTCCTTGGCGTTGGCGCCCCGGATGATGATCTGGTGCTGCGCCCAATCGACATCCTTGTTCTTGATGCGCAGCATCTCACCCTGCCGGCAGCAGGTTTCGATCGCCCCGATGATCCGGTCGTGCATCGCGGGTCCCACCCACTTGTGCTCGGCCGTGTTCATCGTCAGGCATGCGGCCAGGAACTGCTGCTCCTCGTCGCAGTGGACTCGCCGATCCCGCTTGTTCTCGTCCCGGCGCTTGATACTGACGCCGAAACGATGGAACGGCGAGGTCGAAAGCAGCGGCGGGTCCTGGAAACGTCCCCAGTTGACCGCTGCGCGCAGGACGCCAAGGACGCGATTGACGGTCGCGAGCTCGCGTCCCTTTCGGGACTGTGCCTTGAACCGGGCGATGTCCGCCGGCTTCTCGATCGCGGTAACGGGCAACTCGCCGAGACCTTCCTTGAGCTGCTTGATGTGCCCACGGATCGTGTCCGCGGTCTTGAGCCCTTCCGCCTCGACGTAGTTGGTGAAGTACTGGTCGAGGAAGTCGGCCACGGTGAGCACACCTTCCCGTTTCGGCTTGGCCGGCGATAGATGCGGATCACGGCCGGCCACGATCTCGGCGAGGAACTTCGGTTCCCAGACCTTCTCCGCGGTCTGCTTCGACGTGACCGGCTCGGTCGCGCCGCGCGGGATCGCGAAGTCGTTGACCGGCATTCGCCACCGCCGGCCCTCGTGCGTCAGGTCGAACCACCACGGATGATCGCACCTGGGGCTGGCGCGACAGCCTTTGTGCTTGCAGATGTTGCGAACAGCCATCTCTCCTCCTTTCGTTTACGACGGGCGCGTCGGTGCGCCGCGCCGGATCCAATCGAGCACGTCATTCGGGTGAAACCTCCTTCCTCGAACGCCGAAGCGTTGCGAGACGAGCAGGCCGCGCAGGTACGCGCGACGCACCGTCTCTTCGTGGCAGCCGACGAACTTCGCCACTTCGTAAGCCGTCAGCAGCCGGTTGGGCAGCCTGCCGTAGTCCTGCGCTTCCTCGCTTCGCAGGTCGGCGTCGGTCGGAGTATGCGACGAATCGAAAGGCGAGTGCGAGTTCATACACTTCCTCCCCGGCAAATCCGAACCATCCGTTGTGAACAGGGTGGCGAGTTCGCCCTCGATGGCGATGTGTGCGATCGAGGCGATCTCTCGCGGATCAGGAAGGGCCGCTGTGGCGCTCAGGCCCGGCGGTCCACCTGATTTGCGGGGAGGGCGTGCGCTGGTGAATGTGACGAGCGCCGCTGACTCCGTCGCGAGGGGGGCTGCATGCGCGTCCGGTCACCGGACACTCGCAGGTGCGCCCAGTATGGGTGGTGTCCGCCCTCGGTGCCTGCCGATCTGCGAAGGGCCGATGTGGCGCTCCCTCGATCGAGCTTCGGTTCGTCGCCGGGGGGCCGTCGATTGGGCCTGGGCCGGACCGACGGGG
The DNA here is from genome assembly GCA_016210845.1 of Acidobacteriota bacterium. GTDB lineage: Bacteria > Acidobacteriota > Vicinamibacteria > Vicinamibacterales > UBA2999 > JACQTK01. The sequence goes on from JACQTK010000055.1 coordinate 11,139, forward strand.
CGGCTGACGCCGAGAAACAACCGACCGGACTATCGGGGCTCGCGTTCGCTGGCCAATGGGGCGAGCGAAGTTGAGCGGCCTCCACGGACCTGGGCCGAGTGGAGGGGGTGGCGACCCATCGCCACAAACGATGCTTTGACCGTACGAGAGAACCGCGATTTTCGTCAAGCTCAAGTCCGAAGCGCATCAATAGCTGCTTGGCACGAAAACCGTCGCCGCCTGGCCGTGAGGACGGCCCGGGGTGTCCGCAGCGCGTCGCCGCGGTCTCTGGGAAACGAGCGTCACGGCAATAGGGCGCTCACTTCGACGATTGAAGAAGTTGCTGCACCAGACTCTTCGTTACGCCCCACAACATGGCAGTGTCCTGACCCTGAAGCAACACGTTGTGCCGACGCTCTTTTTCGGGATGCACGTAGTTTCGATACTCTGACAGCACGCCAGCGACGTCTTTGGCCGAGCGGGTTATCCATCCCAATTCATGCCCAACGTCGATATACGGACGTAACGTCCAGTCCCGA
>JACQTK010000048.1 GCA_016210845.1 Acidobacteriota bacterium
ATCCTGGATGATGCCCGCCACACGGCCGGCGTCGATCGCCAGGAGGTCGCTGGCAACCGGCTTATCCGCAACCTTCGGTTGCACCTCGTCGGTCACTCGATCGAGGCGCCAGCCCAGCGTGTCGGCGATCATCGCGATCGACTCGGCCAGGCCGACATGCTTGACGCGCCCAGCTTTGACAGCGCGGCCGAACTCCTCGAGGGTCAGGCCGGCGCCGATCTTCTGCTGGAATGGCAGACGCCGCCGCCGCGCATCCTGCACGCGATTCACCGTGATCGAGTCCACGCGCTCGCAGACCCCCGTCAATGCGAGCGGCAGGGTGTCCATGACGAACCCCGGATTCACGCCCGTGCCGAGCACCGCCACCCTGGCCTTGCGCGCGGCCGCGTCCAGCCGCCTGAAGAGACGCTGGTTGCGAGGCGCAGGATACGCGGCCTCCTCGGTGGTGGTGACGACGGGCACGCGGCGCGCGAGCACCTCCTCGAACTGCGGCAGCACCTGCTCCAGCGAGGAGCTGGTGCACAGCACGGCGACGTCGGGCCTGGCGGCCTTAATCGTCTTGCCAATCTCGGAGGTCACCTTGACCCGCAGCTTCCGCCCGAGCTCCGCCACCTCGCCCGCGTCCTTCCCCACCTTCAGCGGATCGACGTCCACGGCGCCTACGATCCGGAAGCCCTTGCGCTGCGTCAGCTGCCGCGCCACCGCCGCCCCGATCGGCCCGAGGCCCACGAGCACCACACGAATCGTCATCGACAATCTCCCAAATCACCGATTATAGGGGCGCGGCGTATAGAATCTCGGGCATGGTGCGCGCGACCGCCTCGTCTCAGGCGGACCTCAAGGTCCGCCTCTACGTCTGTACGATCGTTCTTGCCTCTTCGTGTCTCATCGGCGCGCAGTCGGGCGTGCAAAGCTTCGACCGGCCCGAGCCTGGCGGGCGCTCGCCGCGCAACGCCGACTACGAGATCGACGTGCGGCTCGACCACGCCGCGCGCACGCTCGAGGGCCGCGAGACGATCCGGTGGCGCAACATCAGCAATCGCCCCACCGCGGAGCTGCAGTTCCACCTCTACTGGAACGCCTGGCGCGACGCGGAGTCGACGTGGCTGCGCGAGCGGCAGCTCGCAGGCGCCTCTACACCGCCCCGAGACGACGCCTGGGGATCGTCGGACGTGACCGCCGTGCGCGTCCGGCAGCCCGACGGCGTCGTCGTGGATCTGACGTCGCGCCAGCGGTTCATCGCCCCTGACGATGGGAACGCAGCAGATCGGACCGTGATGGCGGTGGCGCTGCCGTTCGACGTGCAGCCGAACGAGACCACCGAGATCGAGGTCGAGTGGCACTCGAAGATCCCTCGGCCGTTCGCGCGCACGGGCTACATCAACGACTACTACTTCGTCGCGCAGTGGTTCCCGAAGCTCGGCGTGCTGGAGGATCGCGGCTGGAACACGCACCAGTTCCACGCCGCCACGGAGTTCTATTCCGATTACGGCGTCTACGACGTGCGCATCACGGTGCCTCGCGGCTTCGTCGTCGGCGCGTCGGGGCGCGAGGTGCAGCGCACCGACAACGCCGACGGCACCACCACGCACCGCTATCGGGCCGAGGACGTGCACGACGTGGCGTGGACGGCCAGCCCGCGCTTCGTGGACGTGCGGCAGGCGTTCGAGCACCCGACCCTTCCTCGTGTCGAGATGCGCCTGCTGCTCCAGCCCGAGCACGCAGGTCAGGAGGCGCGTCACTTCGCCGCCACCGAGGCCGCGCTCCGCTACTACGGCGAGTGGTTCGGCCCCTATCCGTACGACCACCTCACCATCGTCGATCCCGCGTATCAAAGCGGCAGCGGCGGCATGGAGTATCCAACGCTGTTCACCGCTGGCGCGCGCTGGATCGCGCCAGAGCGCGTCACGCAGCCCGAGTCGGTGACCATCCACGAGGCGGGCCACCAGTTCTGGTATGCCATCGTCGGCAGCAACGAGTTCGAGCACGCGTGGCTGGACGAGGGGCTCAACACGTTTTCGACGGCGCGCGTCCTCGAAGCGATCGATCACCCCAACCATCTGGCCGCGCGGTACTTCGGCGGGTTCGTCCCCTGGGTCTTCCGCGACATCCGCCAGTCGCGCGCCACCGACGGCAACCGGCTGCCCGGGTACCGCGACAACGCGGAAGCGGACGTGCCCGCCACGCCCACGTGGCGCTACTGGCCTGGCACGGCCACGGCCATCACGTACAACAAGACGGCGCTCTGGCTGCACACCCTCGAGCGGCACCTCGGCTGGCCGACGCTGCAGCGCATCATGGCCACGTACTTCGACCGCTGGAAGTTCCGCCACCCCGAGCCCGCGGACTTCTTTGCCGTCGTCAACGAGGTCAGCGGCCAGGACCTGACCTGGTTCTTCGACCAGGCCTTTCGCAGCTCCAACGTCTTCGACTACGGCGTGCAGGATCTCGCCAGCACGCGTGTCGGCGAAGGCTACCGGACGTCCGTCGTCGTCCGGCGCTTCGGCGAGGCCGCGTTTCCGGTGGACGTGGTGACGAGGTTCCGGGACGGGCACCAGATCACCGAGCGATGGGACGGGCTGGATCGACGAGTGGTCTACGTGTACGAGCGGCCCGAGCAGGCCGTCTCGGCGCAGGTGGACCCCGAGCGCGTGCTGCTGCTCGACGTGAACTACACCAACAACAGTCGCACCGTCGAACCGCGCGCGGGTGAGGCGGCATGGAAGTGGAGCCTGAAGTGGCTTGGCTGGCTCCAGGACCTGATGCTCACATACGCGTTCTTTGTCTAGTAGGCAGTAGGCAGTAGGCAGTAGGCAGCGGGGCAGGAGGGGCATGGTTCTCGGTGCGTGGCGTGACGGGTGGCGGCGGGTGCTCGCGGCGCCCGCGGTGGTCGCGGGCGTGTTCGCGGCGACGCTGCTGGCCGCGCTGCCGCTGGCGCTCACCATGCGCGGCCTGATCGACGCGCATCTCGGAGGCAGCCTGATGGCCGAGCAGGCCGTTGACGGCGTGAGCTGGGACTGGTGGCAGGAGTTTACCTCGCAGGCGTCAGGCCTTGGCGCCACGCTGACGCCGTCGGTCGTCGGCTTTGCCGCCACGCTCGACAATGTGAGCAGCCTGCTCGACGGCCAGCGCGAGATCGTGCCCGTCGCGGGCGCGCTGGCGCTGTACCTGCTCGTGTGGATCTTCCTGTCGGGCGCGATCCTCGATCGCTACGCGCGGCAGCGGCCGACGCGGGCGCACGGATTCTTCGCCGCGGCTGGGGCGTACTTCTGGCGTTTCCTCCGTCTCGGCGTCCTCGCGGGTGCGGCGTACTGGTTCCTGTTCACGTACGTGCACGAGTGGCTGTTCACGGACGTGTATACGCGCATGACGCGCGACCTCGCCGTGGAGCGGCAGGCATTCGCATGGCGCGTCGGCCTGTACGTGGCGTTCGGCCTCGCGCTCGCCGCCGTCAACGTGGTCGTGGATTACGCGAAGGTTCGAACGGTGGTGGAGGATCGCCGCAGCGCGATCGGATCGTTGCTGGCGGCGCTGGCCTTCGTCGGGCGGAATCCTGGACCAGCGGCGGGCCTCTACGCGCTCAATGCGCTCGTGTTCCTCGGGCTCATCGGGGCGTGGGCGGTGGCAGCGCCAGGGGCGGGCGGCGCGGGGATGGCGATCTGGCTCGGCTTCGCGCTCAGCCAGCTCTACGTGCTGGCGCGGCTGGCGCTCAAGCTGCAATTCCTGGCGTCGCAAACGGCGCTCTTCCAGGCCTCGCTCGCGCACGCCACCTACACCGCCGCGCCCGAACCCGTGTGGCCGGAATCGCCCGCCGCGGAAACGATCAGGTCCGGCTGACCTGCACGACTGGCGTGACAGACGCGGCGAGGATCTCCTTCAGCCGATCGGCTTCCACCGACTCCTCGGCCAGCAGCTCCTCGGCCAGCGCCACGATCGCCGCGCGCTGCCGCTCGATGATCTGGCGCGCCGTCTCGTAGCCGCGCATCACCAGGTTCCGGATCTCCTCGTCCACGCGGCGCGCGGTCTCCTCGCTGAACCCCGCTGCCCGGGTGTCGCCGTCCCACGCACCGGACGGCCGCCGGAAATGGAGCGGCCCGAGCGGCGACATGCCGAGCTCGCACACCATCTTGCGCGCCAGCTCCGTGGCGCGCTCGATGTCGTTGGACGCGCCGCTGGTCATCTGCCGCAGGAAGAGCTCCTCGGCCACGCGCCCGCCCATCAGGATGGCGATCTGCGCCTCGATGAAGGGCTTCGAATGCGTATACCGGTCCGCCTCCGGCAGCTGCATCGTCACGCCCAGGGCGCGCCCCCGCGGGATGATCGTCACCTTGTGCAGCGGATCGGCGTCGGGCAGCAGCGCGGCCACCACGGCGTGGCCCGCCTCGTGGTAGGCGCACGTGATGCGCTCCTGCTCGCTCATGGCCACCGAGCGCCGCTCCACGCCCATCAGCACCTTGTCGCGCGCGGCATCGAGGTCCTTCGCGCCCACCGTCGATCGTCCGGCGCGGGCCGCGATGAGCGCCGCCTCGTTGACCAGGTTGGCGAGATCCGCGCCCGAGAACCCCGGCGTCCCGCGCGCGGTGGCGCGCAGGTCGACGTCGGGCTCGAGCGCCACTTTGCGCGCGTGCACGCGCAGAATCTGCTCGCGTCCGTTCAGATCGGGATTGCCCACCACGACCTGCCGATCGAAGCGGCCCGGGCGCAGGAGCGCCGGATCGAGAATGTCCTGCCGGTTGGTGGCCGCCACGATGACGACGCTGTCGGACTGCGTGAAGCCGTCCATCTCCACCAGGAGCTGGTTGAGCGTCTGCTCGCGCTCCTCGTGGCTCAGCGAGTTGCCGCCGCGGTTGCGGCCCACGGCGTCGAGCTCATCGATGAAGACGATGCACGACTTGTGGCGCCGTGCGTCGCGGAAGAGGCGGCGGACGCGCGAGGCGCCGACGCCCGCGTACATCTCCACGAAATCCGAGCCGCTCGCCGAGATGAAGGGGACGCCCGCCTCGCCCGCCATCGAGCGCGCCAGCAGCGTCTTCCCGGTCCCCGGAGGGCCCACGAGGAGGATGCCGCGCGGGATGCGGCCACCGATGGAGGCAAATCGCGCGGGCTCCTTCAGAAAGTCGACGATCTCCCGCACCTCGTCCTTGGCTTCGTCTACGCCCGCCACGTCGGCGAAGGTGACGGTCACCGCCTGCGGATCGATGGTGCGCGCCTTCTCGAGCGTGGGCACGCGGCCGGTAATCGCGCGGAACAGCACCAGCGAGACGAGGCCGAAAAACAGCAGGCCCACGGCGAACGCGCCGTAGCTGCCCGCCCGGGACGGCTCCGCCTTGCTGACGTCCAGACGGATACCGCGCTCGGTGAGGCTGGTCACGAACGTCGGGTTCGACGCCACGTAGCCCTGCGGGGCCAGCGTCTGCGCCCGCGTGCCGTCGGTCCGCTCGAACGCGAGCGTCTCCGCCGCGATGGTCACGCGGCTCACGCGGCTGTTCTGGACGTCGTTCAGGAACTCGGAAAACGCCACGGACGCGGGCGTCGTGGGAGCGCCGGCTCGCAGCGCCAGGAATACGCCCACCGCGAGCGCGACAAGGAGGATGGCCGCGGCGGACCAGAACAGGCGCGATCGTGGAATCTTGCCTCCGAGCACAGACACTCCCTTAATCGGCCGGTGGCCGGAGGCCTTCACGCCTCGGCGACCGGCGGCCGTCGGAGGATCACGCCTCCGCCATGTGTGTGGGAAACGCGCTTTGCAGGTGAACCTTGCAGTCCCCGGCCGATGTGCGCCCGACCATCTTATCCGAATGCTGTCGGCGCTGTAAATAGATGGTGGACTTGGATTTACTCGTCAGGCCATAGAAAAGGCGCATGAAGTGATTAGAGTCGGCTGCTCGGGCTGGCAATACGCGCACTGGCGGGGCCGTTTCTACCCCGCCGAGCTGCCCACGCCGCGCTGGTTTGGCCATTACGCGCTGAGCTTCGATACGGTCGAGATCAACAACAGCTTCTACCGGCTGCCCGAGGCGGCCACCTTTGCGAAATGGCGCGAGCAGGCGCCGCCGCGCTTCCTGTACGCGGTGAAAGCGAGCCGGTTCCTCACCCACATGAAGAAGCTGAAGGATCCTGTCGAACCGCTCGCGCGCTTCGCGTATTTCAACAACGACATCGGCGGCCACGCCCCGCGCGATGCCGTGCGGCTGCGGCACCGGATTCGTCAGCTGGCCCCACATTCGTAATCCGCGTCACGCCGCGGCTGAAGCCGCCCGATCGCGGCGGCTGAAGCCGCCGCTCTACAGGGGGACAATTGTCCTCCTGTAGAGCGCACGCTTCAGCGTGCGCGAAAGAATCGCCATAGAATGCCGTCATGGTCGCCACCAGCCCCCTTGCGCTCTCGCCGGAGATCGATGCGTTCCGACGGCAGTTCGAGCAGCTCGCCCTCGACGCCGACGCACTGGTGGCGCCGCTCAGCGACCGCCAGTTCCACTGGCAGCCTCGGCCGGATGCGTGGTCCGTCGCGCAGTGCATCGATCACCTCAACGTGACCGCGCGGCTCTACCTGCCGATGCTGGATGAAGGGGTCGCCGACGCCATCCGCCGCGGGATGTACAACGCGGGCCCGTATACGTACAACTGGATCGGCCGCTTTCTCGTCTATCTCGTCGCACCGTCGACGCGCGTGCGCGCCAGGGCCCCCAAGCCGTTCCAGCCGGCGGCGGGGCGCCCGCGGCACGACGTGATGGCCGCATTTCGCGCCTATCAGGTGCAGTACATCGATCGGCTGCGGCAGGCCAACGGGCTGGATCTCGCCCGCGCCCGCGTGTCGTCGCCGCTCGCGCGCTGGATCCGCATGCCGCTCGGCTCGGGCTTCGCCATGATGGTGGCGCACGAACAGCGCCACCTGGCGCAGGCCAGGCGGGTACGGGAAGCGGCGGGATTCCCGAAGTAGTAGGCAGTAGGCAGTAGGCAGTGTGCACCGCCGGCGCGTCGGGCGCGCGCATGCTGACAACTGCCTACGGCTTACTGCATACTGCCTGCTTCTCGAATGTCCACCGTCAAGCTGTCGACTGTGCTGTCGGCGATGTCGTACGCCCTCGACCTCACCGAGGGGCAGCCGCAGGGGCACGCCTCGCGCAGCTGCCTCATCGGCATGCGCGTCGCCGAAGAGCTGCGGCTCGCCGCCGACGAGCGCTCGGATCTCTTCTACGCCCTGCTGATGAAGGATGCGGGCTGCTCGAGCAACGCGGCCCGCGTGTCGCAGCTCTTCGGCGGCAACGACCAGGACGCGAAGCGCAGCCTGTGGGAGCGCGACTGGCGCAGGTGGCGCGAGAAGATCGCGTACGCGCTCGAGTACACCGAGCCGGACGGATCGCTGCTGCAGCGGATGCGGCGGTTCGCGGCGCTCGCGAAAGCCGGTCCGTCGAGCCAGCGCGAGCTCTTCGAGATCCGGTGCGACCGCGGCGCCAACATCGCGCGCGCCCTCGGCGTCTCGGAGCCAACGGCCATCGCCATCCGCTGCATGGACGAGCACTGGGATGGCGGCGGCTATCCGGAAGGGCTGCGGCGCGACGAGATTCCGCTCTACGCGCGGATCATCGGCCTCGCCCAGGTGACGGAGATCTATTGGGGCAGGGGCGGTCCGGATGCCGCGCTGGAGGTGGCGCGCGAGCGGCGCAGCCGCTGGTTCGATCCCGAGCTGGTCAAGGTGCTGCTCGCCATGGGGACCTCCGACCGGCTCTGGTCGCTGCTGCGCTCCCACGCGCCGCAGGAGGCCATCGCCGCGGCGGAGCCGATCGAGCGGGCGATTCCGGCGGATGAATCACGCCTCGACCGCATCGCGCACGCCTTCGCGCTCGTCGTCGACGCCAAGTCGACGTTCACCTACCATCATTCCGACCGCGTGGCGGCCATCTCCGACCAGATTGCCGCGGAGATGGGGATCGCCGGCGGCCACCGGGTCAGGCTGCGGCGTGCGGCGCTGCTCCACGACATCGGCAAGCTCTCGGTGCCGAACCGGATCCTCGACAAGCCTGGAAAGCTGGACGCGGCGGAGTGGGAGGTGGTGAAGCGGCATCCCTACTTCACCTACGAGATCCTGGCGCGCGTGCCCGTGTTCTCGGAGTTCGCGTACGACGCGAGCTGCCATCACGAGCGGATCGACGGGCGCGGGTACCACCGGGGCGTGCCTGGCGACGCGCTCTCGCCGCAGGCCCGCATCATGGCCACCGCCGACATCTTCGACGCGCTCTCGGCCGCGCGGCCCTATCGCGGCGCGATGCCGCTCGATCAGGTGCTCGGCATCATCCAGCAGGGACGCGGGACCCAGCTCTGCCCCAACACCATCGACGCGCTGACGGCGGTGGCAGCGAAGAACAGCGCCGCGCTGACGGCGTCGGCGTAACCCCGACCGCGGCGGCTCAAGCCGCCTGATCGCGGGGGCTGAAGCCCCCGCTCTACAGAGGGACAGTTGTCCCCCTGTAGAGCGCACGCTTTAGCGTGCGCGATCGCGGATTAGCGTGCGCGATCGCGGACCGCCGCGACGATGTGGCGGGCCGAGATGCCGTAGCGGTCGAGGAGCTGCTCGGGGGTACCGCTCCGCGGGATCTCGCACACCGCCAGGCGATGCACGGTGAACCCCTCGGCGGCGACCGCGGATGCCACCGCGTCGCCAACGCCCCCGCCCGCGTAGTGATCCTCCACGGTGATCA
>JACQTK010000065.1 GCA_016210845.1 Acidobacteriota bacterium
GCAGCCGACGGCGAGGCCGAGCGCGTCGTAGACTTGGCCCATCCAGACCGCGTCGCGGCGGGCGAGATAGTCGTTCACCGTGACGACGTGGACGCCCTTGCCCTCGAGCGCGTTCAGATACGCGGGCAGGGTGGCGACGAGCGTTTTGCCCTCGCCCGTCTTCATCTCGGCGATCTTTCCGCTGTGCAGCACCATGCCGCCGATGAGCTGCACGTCGAAGTGCCGCATGTTGAGCACGCGGCGGCCGGCCTCGCGGACGACCGCGAATGCTTCCACCAGCAGGTCGTCGAGCGACTCGCCGTCGGCGACGCGTTGGCGGAACTCGGTGGTCCTGGCCCGGAGCTGCTCGTCGGTCAGCGCCTGGATCTGCGGCTCGAGCGCGCCGATCTCGGCCACGCGCGGCGCGAGCCGTTTGAGCTCACGCTCGTTCTGGGTGCCGATGACCTTGGCGAGGAGCTGACCGATCATGCAAAAGGACGGGAACGCCTACACGTCGAATATCCAATGATTGTAGCAGGCGCATCGCCACGTGTAGCGCGCACGCTTCAGCGTGCGCGTACCGGGGCCGCTCCGCAAGAAAACGGCCGGTTGCAGGGGAGTTACCGGGCCGTCGGCCGCTGCGTGAGGAGCTGGAGGGGGTTGAGCAGACGGCCGTTGGCGAGCACCTCGTAATGGAGGTGGTATCCGGTGGCGCGGCCCGTGGCGCCCACCTGACCGATGATGTCGCCCCGCTGGACCTTGGCGCCCTTCTTCGCCACGAACTTCGAGAGGTGCCCGTACCGCGTCTCCAGGCCGAAGCCGTGATCGATCACGATCAGGTTGCCATAGGCCCCCTGATACCCCACGTGCGAGACGGTGCCCGCGGCCGTGGCATAGACGGGCTGGCCGCGCTCGCCCGCGATGTCGAGCCCGGAGTGGTACTCGCGACCGCCCGTGATCGGATCCTTGCGCATGCCCATGACCGACGAGAGCCAGCCGTACGCGGGCCAGAGCGACGGCGTCGCCGCGGCGAGCGCGTTGCGGCGGTCGACGTCGCGCTGCACCACGTGCAGCCGCGTCTGCAGGCCTTCGAGCACCGTGCGCAGCAGCCCGAAGGTATCCTCAGGTACCGTCAACGAGGAGAGCGTCTTGCCGAGCGACGCCTCCGGGGCGCCCGCGGCGGTGGTGCCGCCCATGGCCCGCGCCTTCACGAGCGCGGGCAGGCGGTTCATCGCGCGCGCGAGATTCGGGTCGAGCTCGGAGCGGGCGCCGAGGTCGGCAATTGCCGTCTGCAGCGTTTCAATCTGCACAGCAAGCGCGTCGGTGGCGGCGCGATAGTTCGCGTTCTCCAACTGGAGCGCCTGGTGACTGGCCCGAAGATCCGCGACGTCGTGGCGGCCCTTCCATGCGGCCCCAAAGCCGATGAGGATTGGCGTGACGAGCACCAGACACGCCGTGACCGCCGTCGGGCCGAGCGGGATCGTGACTCGGCGCACAACGCCGGAGCTACGGTCGGCCACAAGGATGGTGTAGCGTCTCGAACGCATGAGTCCGCGGCTGGGGGATGTCAGTATGAAAAACGGCCAGAATCGAACGGCCGAGTTGTTGAGGCTACCACAGCGCTTATCGGCCCTCCAACGGGAAATGCGCGGCACGATCATTCGGCGAAAGCCAGCCAAGGGCTCGCCCTTGGCTGGCTGCCAGTATCTGCTTGGCGCGCTCCGCGCGCCTGGGACCGCTATGCGGAACCAACCACGAGTCCAGAATTCGCGTTCGGTGCCGCATAGCGGTTCAAGAGGGTGACGTGCGGGCGGCACGCTGGCAGGCCATTGCCGCGGCTCTCCTGTTTTCCACGGGAGGCGCGGCCATCAAGACGGCGGCCTTCACGGGGATGCAGGTATCTTCCGTCCGGGCGGGCATCGCGACGCTGGCCCTCCTCGTGTTCCTGCGGGGGCGGATCGCCTGGACACGGCCGGCCCTGGCCATTGGCGCCATTTACGCCGTATCGCTCACGCTGTTCGTCAACGCCACCAAGCTGACGACGGCTGCCAATGCCATCTTTCTCCAGTCCACCGCCCCCCTGTACATCGTGGTCCTGGGGCCGGTTCTCCTGGGAGAACGGCTTCGGGTGAGGGATGTGCCCTACCTGGCCGCGGTCGGCACGGGCCTCGGCCTGTGCTTCATGGCGGCACCCGCGGCCACGGCGACCGCGCCCGATCCGGCCACGGGCAACGTTCTGGGCGTGCTCTGCAGCATCACGTGGGCGCTGACCTTGATGGGGCTGCGGTGGGCGGGGCGCCACGATCCCGCGATCGGCCTGTCGGCGGTCGTGGCGGGGAATCTTTTTGCCTGTGTGGCCGGCCTGCCCTTTGCGTGGCCGTTGCCGTCGGCGCCGGCGGGCGAGTGGGCGACGCTCGCCTACCTCGGCGTCGTACAGATTGGGCTGGCCTATGTGTGCCTGACGGCCGCCATCGCGCGGCTGCCCGCACTGGAGGTGTCGCTGCTCTTGTTGCTCGAGCCCGTCCTGAACCCGCTGTGGACGTGGCTCGTGCGCGGGGAGAGCCCGGGGGGATGGGTGCTCGCCGGTGGCGCGGTGATCCTCGCCGCCACCGGGGTCAAGGCGACGTACGACTCCCGCGGGTCGGTGCCGTCAATCACCGCGGCACGGCCTGCCCCGGTCTCGGCACCTCACGATATCCCGGCGGCACCTGGAAGAGATCCGGGGACACCGCTTCCTCGGTGACGTCCGACACGACGAACTCGATCTCGTAGCCGAACAGCGCACTGCGGGTGATCTGCCGGACGATCAGACCGTTCGGCGCCAGGCCCCCGATGGCGCCGACGTTCAGGCCCGGTACGGTGACGGGCAAGGCAGCGGCGAGCGCTGCGGCGTACGACCCGAAGCGATCGACCACCCACATCTCCCCGTCGAGCGTGAACGTGCGGGGGAATCCTGCGGGCAGTTGCGCGCCGGCGGGCAGCGGCAGATCGAGCGTCACGGTGTAGGTGACGCGCTCGGCCCGCAGTCCGGCTACGGCGGCGAACTCGCCCGTTCTGGCCGACGATACCTGCGGATTCATCGACGACAGCGTCGTACCCGCTCCGGTCGGCAGCACCCAGAAGGTCTGGCTCGGAGGATCCAGGATGAGGGCGGCTTCGCCGCGCAGCAGCATCACGCTGCCCGGCGGCACCGGGCCCGTGCCGTTGCGCATTTCCACCCGCACGCCATTGACGCCGACGATGGTGACCGTCTCGCCGCTCGGAATGAGGTTGACGAGCATCGCGCCGAACTCCCCGGTCAGCGGATCGGCGGGTACGCCGTCGAGCCTGCGCGCCTCCGCGTGGGTCGTGTAGCGCAGCTCGGCGGCGGCGGGGGCGCCGACGGTGATCGACAGCAATAGAGTGAGGGTCAGTGCTCTGGTCACGATGGCTCTCCGATTCGTGTGCGCATCGGTCAACCCACGAAGCCCTTGACCGGCACGAGTCGCTTGGCGATTGGATCGACAGCGAGGAGGAGACTCTCCAGGGCTACCGCGCCCAGCAATGGAGGTCCTTCAGGAGCGATGACGCACGGCGTCGTGACCTCCAGCCCGTCGATAGCGAGGCGCGCTTCCGCGAGCGGCCACACTTCCTCACGGCCGCCAGCAATCTGAAGCGGGCAGGTTCGGGTGGGGTGCAGAGCCAATCGTTCGGCGAGAGGGCGCGGAACGACGACAAAAGTCGCTCCTGTATCCACCAGAAGCGCCAGCTGTTCGGTTCGTCCTGTGGGCCCGGTCAAGCGAGCGGGCACATGAAACAACCCCATGACCCTAGATCCTCCACAGATCCTCCACCGAGTGTACTACGGACATTTCCCGACAAAGGGACCTCACTCCACGAGTCGGTACTGGATCGCCTCCGCCACGTGCTCACTCCTGACCCCGTCCACCCCCGCGAGATCCGCGATGGTGCGCGAGACCTTCAGCACGCGGTCGTAGCCGCGCGCGCTCAGGCCGAGCCGCTCGATCGCCGCGCGAAGAAGCGCGCGCCCCTTGGCATCGGGGGCGCAGAATCTGGGGACCGCCGCGCCGCGCAGGTCTCGGTTGGTCCGCGCGCCAGAGGCGCCGTGGCGCGCGTGCTGCCTGGCGCGCGCCGCGCACACCCGCTCACGAACGGCCGCCGTCGGCTCGCCCGATGCCGTGTCCGTGATCAGGTCCACCGGCACTGCGGCGACATCGACGATGAGGTCGAGGCGATCGCGGAGGGGGCCCGAGAGGCGGCCGCGGTACTTCACCACTTGGATGGGGGTGCACCGGCACGGGCGCCGCTCGTCGCCGAGGAAGCCGCAGGGGCACGGATTCATCGCGGCCACGAGCACGAAGCGCGCGGGAAAGACCGCGGTCCGCGCGGCGCGAGCAATGGTGACGCGCCCCTCCTCGAGCGGCTGCCGCAGCACCTCCAGCACGCGACGGTCGAACTCGGGCATCTCGTCCAGGAAGAGCACGCCGTTGTGCGCCAGCGAGATTTCGCCCGGGCGCGGGATGGCCCCGCCGCCGACGAGCGCCACGTTCGAAATCGTGTGGTGCGGCGCGCGAAACGGCCTCGCGCCGAGCAGCCCCGTGCCGGGCGGCAGCGTGCCTGCCACGGAATGAATTGCGGTGCATTCGAGCGCCTCGTCAAAGGACAGCGGCGGCAGGATGCCCGCCAGCCGTCGCGCCAGCATCGTCTTGCCCGCGCCTGGCGGCCCGCTGAGCAGCAGGTTGTGCCCGCCCGCCGCCGCCACTTCCAGGGCGCGCCGCGCGAGCAACTGGCCGCGAACCTCGGCGAGATCCCCGTCAGTTGGGGCAGCCGCCGTGGCGGGCAGCGTCGTACGTCCCGCGCGCTCGGCCTGGTCGGGCCGATTGAGGGCGTCAAGCGCCTCGGGCAGCGAGCGCGCCACGCACACGTCGAGGCCGTCCACGACCGAGGCCTCGGCGGCGTTGTGAGGCGGAAGGAGCAGGCGGCGCAGACCCAGCCGTCGCGCGGCCACGGCAATCGGCAGCACCCCGCGAATGCCGTTGATGGCCCCATCGAGCGACAGCTCGCCCAGCACCACCGTGTCGTCGATAGCGCGCCGCGTCAGCTCGCCGGAGGTGGCGAGCAGCCCGAGGGCGATGGGCAGATCGAACGACGAACCCGCCTTCCGGACGTCGGCCGGCGCCAGGTTGACGGTGATCCGGTGGGGCGGAAAGGCGAACCCCGAGTTCCTGATCGCCGAGCGCACCCGGTCGCGGCTTTCGCGGACCGTCGCGTCCGGCAGCCCCACCATCGTAAAATGGGGGAGGCCGAACGAGACGTCCACCTCGATGTGAACCGGGTAGGCGTCGACGCCGAACACTGCGGCGCTGCGCAGGCTGGCAAGCACGTCCCCATACGTGCAAACGGCGCTTCACGTCGGGTCTGCGCGAATTCCTTCGGAAATCCCGCATGCACCGCCCCCGGACACGCCGCCACCTTGACGGAATTGCCAGGCTCCAGCGGGGCCAGGTACGCAGAAGCGTCGTACTCCCGAGTTCGTGTATCCTCTTCGAACCTCCCCGACTCGCGAAAGAGAGTGCACCATGCTGGATGCCATCAAAGGCCTGGCCGGAGGCGGCAAGGCACAGAAGCAGTCCGACGAGCTCCAGGCCCTCATCGCCACCGCGAGGGAAGAGCGCAGCGCCCTGAGCGCCATGCTCACCCAGATCTCGGTGCGGACCGCCAATCTCACGAAGATGGGCAAGTCGCTCGAGCAGGTCGACGAGAAGGCGGCGGCCGCCGGCAGCAAGCTCGACGCCCTCGCCAGCCGCATCGACGGGCTGGAGCGGCAGGCCAGGTCGTTCGGCGAGGTCGAGCAGCGGGTGCAGGCGCTGATCGAGACGGCCACGCAGGCACAGCAGGCGGCCGAGAAGGTGCTGGCGCCCAATGGCGAGCTCGATAAGCACCGCCGGCAGCTGCAGCAGCTCTCGTCGCAGGCGCTCGAGACGCAGGCGAGCATCGACGCCCTGCGGAAGGAAAAAGTCGCCCTCGAGGAGCTCCGCGCCCAGCTGCGCCAGTCGCAGTCGGAGATGAAGCAGGCGGCCGAGCAGGCCACGGGCCTCCGGGCCGAGCTGGATCAGGTGCGGAGCACGGCCGCCCAACTGGGGCAGGACTACGGCAGGCTGCGCGAAACCGTCCGCGAGGCGCGGGAGGACTCCTCGGCCACGACCGAGGCGGTCAAGGAGGTCGAAAAGAAGCTTGGTCCCCTCATGCAGCTGCAGGAGCTGAGCAAGACAACCGAGGAGAAGCTCACGTCGCTCAACGCGCTCGCCGAGCACGTCAATCAGAAGGCCAAGGCGCTCGAGGGCCAGAAGCTCGCGCTCGACCGGGCGGTCGTCGAGGCGAACCGCCTCAACGACATGGTGTGGAACATGGACGCCCAGGTCGGCAAGCTGAACGAAGGGTTGAAGCAGGTCTCGCGCAGCGAGGAGACGATCGCCCGCATCGAGGCGGTGGTCGCGGAGACCGCATCCAGGCTGGACGCCGCCACCAAGGTGCGCGACGAGTTCACCCGCGAGACGGCGCGCATGGAGAAGGACGGCCGCGCGCTGGTCGAGATCATGCGGACCTACGTCGAGAAGCTGGCGCTCGAGAAGAAAGAGTTCGAGGCATTCGACCAGCGGCTGCGCGCGCTACAAGGCTCCGTGCACGAGGCCGAAGGACGCATGGAGGCGCTCGGGGCCAAGGAACGCCACCTCTCGCAGCTCAATCAGCGTGTCGACGCGCTGAGCAAGGACTTCCAGACGTTGATGGGCCAGGCGGAGGAGCTATCGAAGAAACAGGCGAGCCTCGAAACGCTCCAGGAGCGGCTCGCGCAGGTCGACGAGCTGGCCAGGCGCACGGCGGCGCAGTACGAGAGCCTCAAGCAGAGCCGCGCCGATCTGGAGACGCTGCGCAAGGAGATCCAGGACTTCCACAAGTCCTACGCCGACGCCGCGCAGCTTCGCGACCGCCTGGGCACCGACCGCGCCGCGTTGGAGGCCTTCGGCGACCGCCTGACGTCGTTTCGCGCCCGCACCCCTGAGCTCGAGGCCACGATGGATGCGATCCTGGGCAAGCTCGCCCTGGTCGACGAGGGCACCAGACAAGCCGGGCGGCTGGGAGAGGTGGCCACCGAGCTCGACGCGCAGCTGACCCGCGTGACCGGGCGGATCCAGTTCGTCGAGAAGCTCGAGGGGCGCATCAACACGCTGCATGCGGTCACCTCCGACGTAGACCGCAAGCTGGCCGAGCAGCTGGCCCGCCGCGCCGAGCTCGAGACGCTGAAGACGCAGTGCGACGGCGTCATTGCGCAGATGCTCGACGCGCAGCAGAAGCTGGAGGCCGTGGGCGCGCTGCAGGCCAAGATCCTCCCGATGGACAACCGACTGACGATTCTCCAGGACCGCCTGGAGAAGATGGGCGCGCGGGTCAAGGGCGTCCAGCGAGACGAGGCGGTGCTCGCCGAGCAGCAGGTCCGGCTCACCGAGCTGATGGAAGCCAGCCGGTCCCTGGCGGCGGAGGCCGCCGAGCGGATGAAGCAGACGCAGGCGCTCACCGAGGAGCTTGCGCGCTCGACCGCCGCCAAGGACGAGCTGATCGCCGAGCTGGCCCGGATCCAG
The DNA here is from genome assembly GCA_016210845.1 of Acidobacteriota bacterium. Lineage (GTDB taxonomy): Bacteria > Acidobacteriota > Vicinamibacteria > Vicinamibacterales > UBA2999 > JACQTK01. The sequence continues at coordinate 7,617 of JACQTK010000065.1, forward strand.
GCGCGGCAGCGCGACGCGGTGGCGCAGGCGGAGGCCGCCGAGGACCAGCTGAAGCGCGCGGAGGCGATGTACAAGTCGCTGGAGCAGCGCCGCTCGCAGCTGGCCTTCTCGGAGAAGAAGCTCTCGGGCGTCGAAGCGAAGCTGGCCGAGCTGGCCCAGAAGTCAGCGGAGATCGATCAGAAGATGAAGGCACTGGCCGACCGCGAGGCGCTGGTGGCAGCCGTGAAGGGCGAGGTCGACGGTGTTCACCAGATCAGCGCGAAGAGCCGGGCCGATCTGCAGTTCGTCACCGAGCAGCGCGAGGAGGTGGCCGCGCTGCGCCGTCGGGTCGAGGAGCTGCTCGCGACGGCGGGAGAGACCGAAGAGAAGCTTGCGGCGATCGAGGCGCGCCGCAAGACCGTGGAGGAGGTGCAGTCGAAGACCAGCCTCATCTCCAACCTGCTCGAGGACGTGCGCGTGAACCTGGAGACGCTGGGCGAGCAGAAGGCGGTCATCGACCACCTGTCCGAAAAGCTGGCCCGCCTCGAGTTCGTGATGCAGGAGGCGCAGAACACGCTGCGCCTGCTCACCCACGAGCGCGAGCTGGCCGAGCGCATCGAGCAGAGCATCAAGCAGCTCCGCAGCCGGACGGCCGTCAAGGGCGACGACCGGCCTGCGGCGACGGCGTGATATCTAGTTCGTCGCGACGGCTGGGAGGCTGGTGAAGACCGTCAGCCGCTGGCCGATCTGGATGGTGTTGCTCCGCAGACGGTTCCACGTCTTGAGCGACGCCACCGTGGTTCGATAGAGCTTCGCGATCGAGAAGAGCGTGTCGCCCCGCTTGACCCGGTAGATGACGGCGGCCTGCGCCGCGGCGGTCGGCGGCGCCGCCGTGTTGCTGGCAGGCGCTGCGTCCGAGGCCTGCAAGGCCGCGGTCGTTGGCGCCGGCTCGGGGTTCGCCGCCAGCAGCAGTGTGGGCGCCCGAGGAATGATGAGCCGCTGTCCCGCCGCGACCTTCGACCGAATGGACAGATAGTTCGCCTCGGCCAGGTCGGTCCGGTTGACCTTCAGCGTGCGCGCAATCGACAGCAGCGTCTCGCCCCGTTTCACCGTGTGCCAGTTCAGCGGCGCCAGGGCGTCGGGGTCGCTTTCCGCCAGGTGCACCCGCACGATGTCGGCCGTGCCTTCCGGTACCTTCAGGTCGTAGTCGGTCTCCCGCACGGGCGTGGTCCAGCGCCGCAGCTCCGGGTTGAGGTCCTGGATGGTCTGCACCGGGGCCCCGACCCATTCGGCCACTCGCCGCAGGTCCATCGCGCCAGGCAGCGTGACGGTCTCGCGTCGAGGGACATCCACCGGCTGGATGGTCATCCCGTATTGCGCCGGATTGCGGGCGACGATGATGGCCGCCAGGACGAGCGGCACGTAATCGCGCGTCTCGCGCGGGAGATAGCGGGTCGTGGCGGCCAGCTTCCAGAAATCGGTCCGGCCGGACCGCCTCATGGCCCGCTGGACCCGCCCAGGGCCCGCGTTGTAGGACGCGAGCGCCAGGTGCCAGTCGCCGTCGAACAGATCGTGAAGGGTCCGCAGGTACTTCGCGGCCGCGCGCGTCGCCTTTTCCGGCTCGGCGCGCTCGTCGATGTACCAATCGTGCTTCAGGCCGTTTTCGAGCGCCGTCCCCTGCATGAACTGCCAGATGCCCCGCGCTTTCGCCCGCGAGAGGGCGCTCGGCTTGAAGGCGCTTTCCACGAGCGGGACGTAGGCCAAGTCCAGAGGGAGCCCTTCGGCCCTGAAGATGTCCTGCACCATCGGCAGGAACTGGACGCTCCGGCTCAGCCCCTCCTCCAGGAACGCCTTCATCCGCCCGGTCAGCAGCTGCACCAACTGCAACACCCTGGCGTTCAACGGGATGTCGATGTCGTGCGCGTCCGCTCGGAGGTCGGCGGCCACCGTCTGCCTGGTTTCAGCCGACGGCGCGGGAAGCTCGAACGTCGAGATCGCCAGCAGGTCGTCGATCGTGGCCGGATCGAGCGTCCGCTCGGCGAAGCCGTCGGCCTTGGCGAGCGCCGTCACCTCATACGCACTGATCCGCTCCACGAGCCGGTCGAAATGGTCGCGCACGGCCGGATGGCTTCTGGCGCCAAACGGCGATTCGAGAAGGACTTCGAGCGCCTGATCGAACGCGGCCTTGGCCGCCTCCAGGTGTCCCAGCTGCAGTTCCTGCTGGCCTCGCTCGAAGTGGCGCGTGGACGAGGCGATCAGCTCCTGCACGGGGTCCGGTGGGGGAGCTGGGGTGTCGAGGATCGGGGGAGCAGAGACCAACGGGAACGGAGGCAACGCCGCCGGCGCTTCAGTGACTCGAGCCGCGCAGGCTGCCGTCAGCAGGAGCCCCATTGCACAAAGGCTCCCGATCCCGACGCAGCACGGCCTCCCCCTTGGGCTCGGCATCGGGTCCGTACTCTACCATTCCCGATCGGGGTGGTCAACCATAAGTCCAGCGGGCTCAGCAGTTGCAGCTGATTATGGTTTGACGGGCCAAAAAGGCCTCTCCTGCGTGTCCTCTGGGTGGCCGACGAAAATCCCGCGTCAGGAGCGCGGAGCGCGCGCGCACGGCGTAGAGCGCCCCTTTACGGGGGGCGCCATCTATCGCGGCCAGCCGGCCTGAATGAAGACCTTCTGGGATTCCCCGAGGTCCCGTGCCGCGGGGGTGAGGATGGTCTTGTCGCCGATGAGCAGCTTGCGGCCCGCCCGTAGAGCCTCCCGCACGTCCTCTTCGCAGATGAACTCGGCGGGGCTGCCCTCTGCGACAGGAGTGGGCGGAGCCGCGCTCCCCCCCGTCGCGCTTGCGCGATGGGGGGGCGTGGTCCGTCCCTCTGGACTCGTGGGCCAGACGGGGGCAGGCGCCAGGCCGCGCGATGCCAGGAACTGATCGATCCGCGCCGCGAGCGTGTCGGCGGAGATGCCCTCGGGGACGGGCCGAGGTGGGACCTTGGGCAAGGGAGCCGCGGTCGCCGAGGCCCCGGCGCCCGTTGACGCCGAGCTGACCGCCGCGGGCCGAAGCTCGTAGGCCAGTCGTTTGATGTTGAGCAGGTGCCGCGGGGTGATGTTGTCGGAGGTGATGTTCCCGCCCCAGCCGCCGCAGCCCAGGGTCATGGCCGGATCCAGCCCGGTGGTCAGCCCAATCGAGCCATGGGTGGTCGGCGTGTTGACGCAGATGCGAAAGGCCGGCTTCTTGAGCCCGAACTGGAGGATGACGTCCTCGTTCTTCGAGTGAATGGACATCGTATGGCCCATCCCGCCATACCGCAGAATCTGGATGCACCGCTCGCACCCCTCCCGCCAGTCCTTCACCACGTACCAGGACAGAATCGGCGCGAGCTTCTCGATCGACAACGGGTGGTCCCGGCCGACGCCCGCCAGAGGGGCGATCAGCACGCGGGTCCCATCCGGAACCGTGATGCCGACCTGGCGCGCGATGAACGGCGCGGGTTTACCGACCAGCGCGGGGTCCGGCAGCCGTTGAGGGGTGACGAACGCCTTGGCCAGCGCGTCCGTCTCGGCCTGGTTCATGAAGTAGCCGCCTTGGGCCTGGAACTCGTGGCGGACCTCTTCGGCGATCGCCTCGTCAACCACCACGGAGTTCTCGGACGAGCAGAGGACGCCGTTGTCGAAGGTCTTGCCCGTGATGATGTCACGGACGGCCTTGGCGATGTCGGCGCTGCGCTCGATGTACGCGGGCGCGTTGCCCGGGCCCACTCCGTATGCTGGTTTGCCGGCGCTGTAGGCGGCGCGGACCAGCCCCATTCCACCGGTGGCCAGGATCACGCCGACGTCGCGGTGTCTCATCAGTTCCTGCGTGCCTTCGAGCGTGACCGTCTTCATCCAGCCGATGCTGCCAGCCGGGGCGCCCGCGCGCGCGGCGGCCTCGGCCATGATCTCGACCGTGCGGGTGATGCAGCGCACGGCCGCCGGATGGGGGCTGATGACGATGGCGCAGCGCGCCTTCAAGGCGATGAGCACCTTGTAGATGGCCGTCGACGTCGGGTTGGTCGAGGGGACGACCGCCGCCACCACGCCGAACGGCTCGGCGATCTCGACGATCTTCCTGTCCTCGACCCGGTTGATGACGCCGACGGTCCGGATCGGCCGGATGAACTCGAAGACCTGGCGCGACCCGAAGAGGTTCTTCTGGATCTTGTCGGCGACCACGCCGTAGCCCGTCTCTTCCACGGCCAGACGCGCGAGCGCTTCGGCGTGAGGCGTCACGGCGTCGGCCATGGCGGCGACGATGGCGTCGATCTGCTGCTGCGAGAGCTCGGCGAGCCGCGCCTGCGCCTGTCGGGCTGCGCGCGCCAGCGTACGGGCCTCCGCGATCGAGGCGAGGTCCTTGTCGGTCTGTGACGGGGCGTCCTGGGCGGCCATCGCTCACCCTCACAGGCCACAGAGACACAGTGTCACAGAGGCCGGTTCCCGGCTTCGCGCCCCCCTGTGTCTCTGTGCCTCTGTGGCCCGTCCCATCTCAGGGTTTGGGAAGGATGCGCTCGACCTCGGCGTGCGGCCGCGGGATCACGTGGACCGACACGAGCTCGCCCACCCGCCGCGCCGCCGCGGCGCCCGCATCGGTGGCTGCCTTCACGGCGCCCACGTCACCGCGCACGAGGACGGTGACATAGCCCGCGCCGATGTACTCCTTGCCGACGAGCACCACGTTGGCCGCCTTGACCATGGCGTCGGCGGCTTCCACCGAGCCAATCAGTCCCCTGGTCTCCACCATGCCGAGCGCGTCTGCAGCCATTGGTGTCCCGAACTGTAGCAGAATTGGGAAGTCGCATTCCAGGGAATCAGAGATGTTCTTCCAGGCACTTGGCCGCTCCTTCGTCTCGATCGGGCTCCTGACCGCCGCGGTCGGCTGCTCGAGGGCGGTCGACACGGCGCCGCCGGTCGCCACGCCAACCGTTGTCATGGGCCACACGGACGTGGCCATTGGCAGCCCGGTGGACATGACCTATCGCTTTGAGGTGGCCCCAGATGCCCCGCCTTTCAACGACGACTACTGGGTGTTCGTGCATTTCCACGACGCCGATGGGGAGCTGATGTGGACCGACGACCACGAGCCGCCCACCCCGGTGCGCCAGTGGCGGCCCGGGGCCACCATCGAGTACACGCGGACGATGTTCGTCCCGAAGTTTCCGTACGTCGGTGACACGCGGGTGGAGGTCGGGCTGTTTTCGCAGACGACCGGCGACCGCCTCCCGCTGGCGGCGGAGACCGAAGGACAGCGCTCCTACCGCGTCGCCTCGTTCAACCTGCACCTGCTCACCGACAACGTGTCCGTGGTGTTCCGTGACGGCTGGCACGAGACGGAAGCCGCCGACGATGGTTCGGGCTTCCAGTGGCAGTGGTCCAGGGAAGCCGCCACGCTCGCGTTCCCGAACCCACGCCGCGACGTGGTCTTCTTCCTTCAGGTCGACCAGCCGGTGGCCGCCTTCGAGGAGCCCCAGCGCGTCGAGCTGCGCGTGGGCCCGGATGTCGTGGACATGTTCGCGCTGCCCGCGGGCCCGCGTGAGCTGCGGCGGGTCGCGCTCAGTGCGAGCCAGCTCGGCGCCGCCGAGACGGTGGAGATGACGGTTGCCGTGGACAGGACATTCGTGCCCGCAACCGTACCGGGGTTGGGCAGTACCGATCCCCGCGAGCTGGGCATCCGGGTGTTCCGAGCGTTCGTCCAGCCGCAAGTGCGCACGCAATAGCGCAAGAGATTTTACATTTCTGCACAGGCGTCCGGCTGTCCGTGCCCCTCCGGGGTCTAACCGATATGTAGTAGGCGGTAGGCAGCTGGCAGTAGGCAGCTGGCAGTAGGCAGCTGGCACGAACGCCGGCTGTTCGCGCTGCTGCCTACTGCCTACTGCCTACTGCCTACTGCCAGCTATGCGACACTGGTGCGATGGAATTTCGCTGTAGGCTGGGCACGCCCGGCGGCGAGATTATCGAAGGCATCTACGTAGCCGACAACGAAGCCCGCCTGCGGCGTGAGCTCGAGGAGCGGGGGCTGTTCGTCCTGTCCCTTCAGCGCCGCGGGTGGTTGCGTGGGCTGTCGCTGGGGGGGGCGCGGCGGCACCGCGTGGGCCGCCAGGAGTTCCTGGTGTTCAACCAGGAGCTGGCCACGCTGCTGAAGGCGGGTATGCCGCTGGTGCAGTCGCTCGACATCCTGCGCCAGCGCGTGTCGAACCCCGCGTTCAAGGCGGTGCTCGACGGGGTGCACGAGAAGGTGAAGGCCGGCACGTCGCTGTCGGACGCCTTCGGCGAGCAGACGGGGGTGTTTCCCGCGGTGTACGCGGCGTCGCTGATGGCCGGTGAGCGCAGCGGCAACCTCGACGCGGTCATACGGCGGTACGTCGCCTACGAGAAGGTGATTGGCGCCGTTAGGCGGAAGACGATCTCCGCGCTCATCTACCCCGCCATCCTCGTCGTGCTCATGCTGGTGCTGGTCGGCATCATCATCGTCCGGGTGGTGCCTGCGTTCTCGGAGTTCTACGCAAACTTCGACCGCGAGCTGCCGCTCTCGACGCGGGTCATCGTCGGCATCTCCGACGCCGTCGTCGCCAACATCGGGTTGATTCTGCTGGTGGCGGTGGGAGGCGCCGCGGCGGTGGCCCTGTGGGTGAGGCAGCCCGCGCAGCGGGCGCGCGCGGATCGGATGCTGCTGGAGCTGCCGTGGGTCGGTCCGAGCGTGCGCAAGTTCGCCACGTCGCAGCTCGCGCGGACGCTGGCCACGCTGCTTGGCGGCGGCATTCCCCTGGTCAATGCGCTCGAGATTGCCGGCGGGGCGATGACCAACTGCTACCTGGCCGCCGAGATCGGCGACCTCACGCGGCGCGTCCGGGAAGGGCAGAGCTTCGCCGCGGCGCTGCTGGCGCGCGGGGTGTTTCCCGACGTCGCGGTGAAGATGGTCGAGGTGGGCGAGTCCACGGGCGCGCTGCAGGAGATGCTGAACAGCCTCGCCGACTTCTACGATGAGGAGATCGAGACGGAGGTGGCCCGCTTCATCACGCTCATCGAGCCGGTGGTGCTCGTCATCATGGGTGTGGTGATTGCCCTCGTGGTGCTGGCGCTGTACATGCCGCTGTTCGAGCTCAGCTCGGTCATGGGCGGGTAAGGAAGGCGGACCGAGAGGTCCGCCGGGGAGGGAAATGGCGACGGTCGATCCGGCCAATCTGGTGCGGACCCCGGAGGAGTACTCCGAGGAGGTGGCGCGCGCGCGGCGGCTGGCGGACCGCTACCGCCTGGAATTCGTCAACATGGACCAGTTCCGCATCGATCAGGAGCTGTTCCGATCGATTCCGGCGGACCTGATGCTGCGCTACGGCTTCGTCCCGTACCGCCGCGACGGCAAGGTGCTGTCGATCGTGGTCTCCGATCCGAGCGACCTGCCGATGATCGACGAGCTCGCCGTGCTTCTGGCCACGCCGATCAAGGTGGCGGTCGGTCCACGCTCGGCCATCGAGTCCATCCTGAAGAAAAGCGAGAGCTCGCAGCGGGTCCTCGAGGAGGCGACCGAGAGCTTTCAGCTCCAGTTGCTGAAGGAAGACGAAAACGCCGAGGACCGTCTCACCGTCGAGCGCCTGACCAGCGACATCAGCCCCGTCATCCGTCTCGTCGATTCGACGATTTACACGGCGATCCAGCGGCGCGCGAGCGACATCCACATCGAGACGCGAGACGACGCGGTGCACGTCAAGTACCGGATCGACGGGGTCCTGCAGCCGGCTATGCGGCCCATTGCCAAGCAGTTCCATACCTCGATCATCTCGCGCATCAAGGTCATGGCCGAGCTCGATATCGCCGAGAAGCGCGTGCCGCAGGACGGCCGCTTCAGGCTGCGCA
>JACQTK010000060.1 GCA_016210845.1 Acidobacteriota bacterium
GAGCACGATGATGCCGCCGAGGTCGCGCAGCCGGATCTGCCGGATGATCTCCTTGACCGCCTCGAGGTTCGTCTTGTGGATCGTGTCCTCGAGGCGCCCCGCCGTCTTCTTGCCGACGTAGCGGCCGGTGTTCACGTCGATCGCCACGAGCGCCTCGGTCTGGTTGATGACGATCGATCCGCCGGACTTCAGCCAGACCTTGCTGCGCAGCGCCCGATCGATCTCGGCCTGCACGCCGTACTCCTCGAAGATCGGGTACTCCTTGTCGTAGAGCTTCACCTTGGGCGCCAGCGAGGGCATGATGCGCTCGACCAGCTCGAGCACCCGACGGTACTCCGCCTCGTTGTCGATGCGGATCGTGGAGAACTCCTCGGTCAGCAGGTCGCGCAGCAGCTTGGCCACCAGGCTCTGCTCGCGGTAGACGACGGCCGGCGCGCGCGAGGTCTCCGACTTCTGCCGGATCTCGATCCAGACGCGGTGGAAGTAGCTCAGGTCGGCGACGATGTCGTCCTTCGGGCGCCCCGCGGCCGCAGTCCGGATGATGACCCCGCCCGAGAACCCGTGCTGCTCGCGGAACTCGCGGACGATCCCGCGCAGGCGGCTTCGCTCCTCGCGGGAGTCGATCTTGCGGGAGACGCCGACGTGGTCCACCGTCGGCATGAAGACGAGAAAGCGGCCGGGCATGGTGGCGTGCGAGGTGAGCCGTGCGCCCTTGGTGCCGAGCGGCTCCTTCGCCACCTGGACGATGATCTCCTGCCCCTCCTTCAGGAGCTCTTCGATCTTCGGTTCGGGGCCCTTGTCGCCCCTCGACTGCGCTCGGGGCGACCCTGAGCTCGTCGAAGGGTCGCGGTCGCGCCGGCCAGCCCGGCCAGGCGGACCTGAAGGTCCGCCTCTACGCGCGACAGGGGGGTCGCCATTGGCCGGCGAGGCCCCAGCCGCTTCGTCCTCGTCGGTCTCGAGGCGGTCGAACTCCTCGAAGGTGGCGACGACGTCCGAGACGTACAGGAATCCGTCGCGCTCGAGCCCGATGTCAACGAACGCCGACTGCATGCCGGGCAGCACCTTGGAGACCCGGCCCTTGTAGAGATTGCCGACCACGCCGCGCTGCCGCTCGCGCTCGATGAAGATTTCCGCGACCTGATCGTCCTCGAGGATGGCAACCCGTGTTTCGTGGGCGCTCGAGGAGATGATCATCTCCTTGGTCATGCCCGCAGCTCCCGACGGGCGACACGGCCGGCGCAACACGCATCTCGCCGAGCCGCACCAGGAGGTACGTCAGCAGGACCGCGCACAGCGCCATCAACACCGTGTGCCCTCGTCTGGCGGTCGCGCGGGCTGAAGCCCGCGCTCTACAGGTTCTCATTCGCCTGTAGCGCGGCGGCTTCAGCCGCCGCGTCCGCTAATTCGTGAATCGGCGCATCCGCACGTTGAGAATCAGGCCGAACCCCGCCAGGGTGGCGACCATCGAGGAGCCGCCGTAGCTCATGAGCGGAAGCGTCAGTCCCTTGACCGGCGCCAGGCCGGCCGACATCGTGATGTTGTAGATCACCTGGAACGTGAAGCACGCCAGCACTCCCAGCACCAGGTACGCGCCGAGACGGTCCTTGGCCAGCCGGGCCGCCTCGAGCGCGCGCAGAATGACGAACAGATACAGCCCGAGCGCCGCCAAGACGCCCGCAAATCCATGCTCCTCGGCCAGCACCGAGAAAATGAAATCGTTGTGCGCCACGGGGAGGAACCGCAGCTGGCCCTGCGTGCCCTCCTGGAATCCCTTGCCCCACAGCCCGCCCGATCCCGCGGTGATGCGGGCCTGAATCTGCTGGTACCCCGCGCCTCGGGCGTCCTGCGCCGGATCCAGGAACGTCGAGATGCGCTCCCGCTGGTAGTCCTGGAGCGCGAACGTCCACACCGCCGGCGCCGCGAGCGCCGCCACGAGCGCGAGGACGCCGAGCGCCCGCATCGGCATGCCGGCCACGTACGCCACGGCGAACGCCACGGGAATCAGCGTCACCGCCGTCCCCAGATCCGGCTGCCGCGCGACGAGGAACACCGGGACGGCCGTCAGCGCGCCCGCGATCAGCAGGTCCACCCGCGTGACGACGCCGCGGCGACTCTCGCCGAAGAGCTTCGCCAGCACGAGCGCGAGCGCCGCCTTGGCGAACTCGGACGGCTGCAGGTTGAAGGCGCCCAGGTCGATCCAGCGTCGCGACCCGCCGCGCACGGCGCCGAAGAAGAGGACGTAGAGGAGGAGCGCGGCGATCCCGATGTAGATGAGATGCGACTTGTCCGCCAGCGATCGGTAATCGATGCTGAGGCACACGACGAGCGCCACCACCCCGAGCGCGATCCCGTAGATCTGCGTTTCGACCACACCGGTCCAGCCGCCGGTGGCGCTGTAGATGTTGGCCAGGCCAATGCCGCAGAGCGCCAGCAGGGCCACCAGCAGGCCCCAGTCGATGTGGTGATACAGCCGTCGCTCGAACATCGCAAGCCTCAGTGGCCGGTAGGCAGTAGGCAGCGGGTCATCGTCACCTGCCTACTGCCGGCTGCCTACTGCCGACTGGTTAAGGGCCACCGGCTGCGTCTCGAGCAGAACCGGCGGGCTGTCGGGATCCGGCTCCAGCCGCGGCGTCGGCGCGGGCGCCGGCTTCGGCGGCAGCACCGGCAGCGGCCGTCCTTCCTGCTTCGCGAAGTACGTCTCGATCACGTGCTTGGCGATCGGGGCGCCGAGGTACCCATGCTCGTTGTGCTCGCCGAAGATCACGCCCGCGAGCTGCGGGGTGTCCTTCGGGGCGAAGAACACGAACCAGCCGTGGTCGCGCAGGTCGCGGCCCGTGTTGCCGCGCGCCGCCTGCCGCCCCTGAATGGAGATGACCTGCGCCGTGCCGGTCTTGCCCGCGACGTCGCGCCCGGGAATCCGCGCGCGGCCCGCGGTTCCCGCGGCATTCACCGCCATCCACAGGCCGTCGTGCAGCGCCGCGAGCGTCTCGGGACGGAACGCCACGCGCTCCGCCACGGCCGGCGGCGTGGCCATGCGCCACCCCCCGCCCTCGTCCACCGCCCGGATGATGTGCGGCGTGACGCGGGTCCCGCCGTTGGCGATGGTCGTGATCATCATCGCCATCGCGGCCGGCGTGACCGAGACCTGCCCCTGGCCGATCGACACCGAGATCGTCTCGCCGGGATACCACCGCTCGCCCGTGCGCTCGAGCTTCCAGGCCGTCGACGGCACGATGCTCTCCTGCTCGTTCGGCAGGTCGATGCCCGTCTTCCCCGTCATGCCGAGCTTGTCCGCCCACTTGTGGATGCGATCGACACCGAGCATGTTGCCGAGCGTGTAGAAGTAGACGTTGCACGACTTCTCGATCGCGTGGCGCATGTCCACGACGCCGTGGCCGCCCTTGAGATGGCACAGGAAGTACCGGCCGAAGAACGAGGCGCCGCCGGGGCAGTTCACCTTGAAGTCCGGCGTGACCAGGCCCTCCTCGAGCGCCGCGGTGGCGACCACCAGCTTGAACGTCGAACCGGGCGAGTAGCGACCCTGGATCGCGCGGTTCTGCAGCGGGCGCAGCGTGTCCGCGTTGAGCGACGCCCAGGTGGCGCGATCGATGCCGCCCGCGAAGTCGTTCGGGTCGTACGCGGGCAGGCTGACGTAGGTCAGCACCTCGCCGTTGCGCGGGTCCATGACGAGGGCGGCTCCGTTGAAGCCGGCGTGCTTGAAGCCGTCCTCGGCCGCCTTCTGCAGGTCGTAGTCGACCGTGAGCTGCACGCGGCGGCCTTCGCGAGGCGGGATCTCCTCCTCCGTCCGAATCTCGCGTCCCAGGCTGTTGACGACCACCCGCCGCTCGCCGTCCTGTCCCATCAGCAGCTTGTTGTAGACGCGCTCGACGCCCGACTGGCCGACGATCGCCCCGCGCGTGACTCCGTCGCCGAGCTGGGCGTCGCTGGCCTCGCCCACGTAGCCGAACAGGTGCGCCGCCAGCGCGTCGGTCGGGTACTGCCGTGTGGGCACCTCTTCGATCACCACGTCGGGCAGCTCGAAATCGAGGCGGCGGGCGGCAATGGCGGCCACCTGGGCCAGCGAGGCATCCTCGATCACGACGATGGGGCGGTAGATCGGCTCGTTGCGCCGGCGATCGACGACCTGCCGCACGTCTCCGGCGTCGAGCCCTGCAACTTCCGACAGCAGCTGAACGGTGCGATCCAGATCCGTGCTGTGCTCGCGGACGATCGAGACGGTGTAGGCGCTCCGGTTCTCCACCAGCACCTTGCCGTTCCGGTCGTACAGCACGCCCCGCGGCGCCCGCAGAGCGAGCGTCCGCTGGAAGTTGTTGGCGGCCATCTCCTCGTACTTGGCGCCCTGCACGATCTGCAAGTACCAGAAGCCCACCGCCAGCGCGGCAAAGGCCACCACCACCGCCACCTGGAGCGCGACCAGCCGCACGGCGATCCGCCGACGATCTTCAGCGATTGCCATAATTAGCGGGCAGTAAGCAGTAGGCAGTAGGCAGTAGGCAGTGGGAGCAGCGGGCAGGATGGTTGTCTCCTGCCGACTGCCTGCTGCCGACTGCCGACTGCCTACTTACATTCGCCTCCGTAAGCGTCTTCGTTCCCTCACCACGGGCACACCCTCGACGATCGTAAAGGCGATCATCCCGACCACGGCGTTCCCGATCGCCTGACTCAGGATGGCCGCCCAGGGCGACGGGAAGGTGCGCACGTCGAGCAGGACGTACAGTCCCATGAAGATCCCCGCGTGCACCACCGTCGCGCCCAGGAACAGCACGAACCGTGGGAGCGCGGCCGTGACGATGAACTGCTGGCTGACCGCCCCCACGAGGAACCCCACGATCGACTTCGCCAGGCCACCGATCCCTACCACACCTGTGGAGAGCGCGTCCTGGATGATCCCCGCCATGCTGCCGGTCAACATCCCCGCCACCGGGCCCGTCGTCAGCGCGACGTACACGACCACGACCAGCACCGCGTCCAGCGCGGCAGTGCCGCCAACCAGCAGTCGCGCCAGGGTCGTTTGCAACGCGAGCGCCAGCGCGATCGCAACCAGAACCCCGGCGGCCTTCACTAGACATCTCCTAAGGCCTGAATCGTGCCAGACAAAACAAGTTATCGACAGTTCGCCTTAGGAGCTGTCTTAGGCGCGGCCGCGCCGCGAGTAGCGAAGCGGAGCTTCGCTACCGTGCCCGGCTCTCGCTGTCTTCACCATCGGCGGGCGTCAGCACGACCAGGACGGCTTCGAGCGACGAAAAATCCACAGCCGGCCGGACCACAACGTCGCCGAACGTCCCGACACCCTGCGTGATCGATTCTATCTGACCTATGACGAAGCCCTTAGGGTAAATACCTTCGATGCCCGAGGTCACCACGACGTCTCCGACCCGCAGGTCCGCGGTGGCGGAAACGTAATCCAGCCGCAGGTTTCCGCCAGTCCCGACGACGACTCCCTGCGCCCTGGAGCGTTCCACCAGGGCGGCGGCCGCCGCGTTCCGGTCGATCAGGAGCTGCACCATGGCTGCCCGGGCACTCGGCGTGACGACCCGCCCCACCACCCCCGCGGGTGCGATGACCGCCATGTCGGGCCTCAGCCCGTCGCCCGTCCCCTTGTCGATGGTGATGGTCCGGAAATCGGGGCTGGCGCCGCTGCCGATCACCGCGGACCCCGTGGTGACCAGCCGCGTCTGCGATTGCAGCTCGAGCAGTTCCTGCAGCTGCCGCGACTGCTGAGCCAGCGCACGCTCCTGCTGCAGGCGAACCTGGAGCTGGGCCATCTCCTGACGCAGTCGTTCGTTTTCCTGACGGACGCGCTGGAGCGCGAAATAGTCGTCCCACGACGTGCGGACGCCCGTCACGAGCGAGGAGGCCGCGCGCTGCACCTCGGCGAAGACGCCGAACACCACCGCCTCGAGCACCGGTACGCCCCGCCGCGTGTTCACCTGCGCGGAGATGAGGATGATGTGGCCGATCGTGACGGCCATGAACAGGTAGCCGGTGCGCCGGCGGATGTCGAGCATGGCAGTTGGCAGTTGACAGTTGACAGTTGACAGTTGACAGTTGACGGCGGGTCAGTGCTGTCAACTGCCTACTGTCAACTGCCTACTAATCGATCGAAATCTTCCTCAACAGATTGAAGTCCGACAGCATCTTGCCCGCGCCGAGCACGACCGAGGAGAGCGGGTCTTCGGCCATGGCCAGCGGCAGACCGGTTTCCTCGCGCAGCCGCTTGTCGAGGTTCTTGAGCAGCGACCCGCCGCCGGTCAGCACGATCCCGCGGTCGACGATGTCGGCCGACAGCTCCGGCGGCGTCCGCTCCAGCGCCACGCGCACCGCGTCCACGATCACGTTGACCGTCTCCGCCAGCGCCTCCCGGATCTCCTCGTCCGTGATGGTGATCGTCTTCGGCACCCCTTCGATCAAGTGCCGCCCCTTGATCTCCATCGTCATCTTCTCTTCGAGCGGGAAGGCGGAGCCGATCTCCATCTTGATCGCCTCGGCCGTGCGTTCGCCGATGAGCAGGTTGTACGTCTTCTTGACGTACTGGATGATGGCCTCGTCCATCTCGTTGCCCGCCACGCGCACCGCCTTGCTGTAGACGATGCCCGCCAGCGAGATGACCGCGATGTCGGTGGTGCCGCCGCCGATGTCGACGATCATGTTGCCCGACGGCTCGGTGATCGGCATGCCCGCGCCGATGGCCGCCGCCATGGCCTCCTCGACCAGGTGCACTTCGCTGGCCTTGGCGCGGTAGGCGCTGTCCTTCACGGCGCGCTTCTCGACCTGCGTGATCTCCGACGGCACGCCGATGACGATGCGCGGGCGCACCCAGACGTTGCGGTTGTGCGCCTTCTTGATGAAGTACGTCAGCATCTTCTCGGTGACCTCGAAGTCGGCGATGACGCCGTCCTTCATCGGCTTGATCGCCACGATGTTGCCTGGGGTGCGTCCGAGCATCTCCTTGGCGTCCTTGCCGACGGCCTCCACGCGGCCGTTGATCTTGTTGATGGCGACGATCGAGGGCTCGTTGACGACGATCCCCTTGCCGCGCGCGTAGACGCACGTGTTGGCGGTGCCGAGGTCGATGGCGAGGTCGCTCGAGAACACGGAAAAAATGGAAGCAAATGACAACGAACTCTCCTAACGCTCTTCTTCCGCGACGTGAATGCCGTTCTTGCCCGCGTCCTTGACCGTGTACATCGCCTGATCCGCCGCCTTCAGTAATTCTTCGGCCGATCCGGCCGCATCCGGCAGGGTGGCGACGCCGATCGAGGCCGTCAGGCGCAGGGCGAGGCCGTCCTCGGCCAGAAACCGGAACACCCGCACGCGGTCGCGGACGCGCTCGGCCACGGCGACGGCGCCCTCCCGGCCGGTATCCGGCAGGATGACGGCGAACTCGTCGCCGCCGAAGCGCGCCACGACGTCGGTTTCGCGCGCGCTGCCGCGGATGATGGCCGCCGCCTCGACGAGCGACTTGCTGCCGGCCAGGTGGCCGTGCGTGTCGTTGACGCGCTTGAAGCCGTCGAGGTCGATGAAGAGCAGCGAGAGCGGGCGGCCGCTGCGCGAGGCGCGCTTGGCTTCGCGCCGCAGCACCAGGTTGAGATAGCGCGGATTGTAGAGCCGCGTCAGGTCGTCGGTCACCGAGAGCGCCTCGGCCTTCTGCAGCGCCACCGCGTTGTCGAGCGCGATGGCGGCCGGCTCCAGGAGCATCCGCAGCGTGCTGGCGACCGCGGCGCCGAACGAGGGCACGGCGGCCGAGGGCTCCGGATCGAGCGCGAGCAGCACGCCTACCGCCCGCTGACGGCAGATCAGGGGAAAGGCGACGACCGTGCCCGCGGCATGCTGAGCGGCCCGCTGGTCCACCGACAGATCGGCCGAGGTGAACTCGGCGCCGTGGCGCATCACCCAATTGGCGGCGGCCCAGAGCGAGGGCCCGCGCGCGGGGGTCAGCCCCCTGTCGGCGAGCACGGCGAGGTGGCCGTTGACGTCGTGCGCGACCACGGCCCAGCAGGGCGCCGGAATCCACTGGTCGGCCTGCCCGACCAGCCAGGCCGCCACCTTCTGCGGGTCGAGCGTGGCGTTGGCGTCGCGGACCGCCTGGATCACGGCGTCGGGACGCTCGAGGCGGGCACGCAGCGCGCGCAGGCGAGCCTTGAGACGGCTGGCGAAGTCGATCCGGCGAGCACCGCGAACCATGTGGTGCGCGACGTCAGGCTTGCTGGAGATGGGTGTCACCACTCGCGGCGGCGGGGGCGCGCTCGGGCATCGGCGTACGGCTGAGGCCGCTAAGTCCTTCTAAACTCTACAAATATATCACACGCACTCGGGCCGCGACCCCCTCAGACGCTGTTGAACCGATGTAAGATAAAAGTTCTGCTCAGAGGTTCTCGTTCATGACCATGCTCGACCGGATGCGTCGGCACAAGGGCTGGCTCAAGTGGAGCCTCGCCCTCGTCGTGCTGGCCTTCATCGTCTTCTATATCCCCAGTTTTCTCGACGATCCCACGGCCGTGGGGGTGGGCGTGGCGCCTGGCGAGGTGGTCGCCGAAGTGGAGGGCGTCGACCTGACGGTGGCCGAGTTCCGGCGGCGGTACACCGGCCAGGTGCAGGCGTACCGCACGGCGTACGGCGCGAGCCTCAGCGACCAGCTCCTCCGTCAGCTCGGGATCGAGCAGCAGATCCTGCAGCAGATGATCGACGAGCAGGCCTCGATCGCCGAGGCGCAGCGCCTGGGCATCCGCGTGAGCGACGAGGAGCTGGCGCGGCAGATCTTCGCCATTCCGGGGCTGCAGGAGAACGGCCAGTTCATCGGCGAGGCGCGGTACGAGCAGCTCCTCCGCAGCCAGATCCCGCCGCTCACGAAAGCCGAGTTCGAGGCGAGCCTCCGCCGCAGCCTGATGATCGACAAGCTGCGCGCGGCGCTGACGGAGTGGATGGCGGTGTCGGAGCCGGAGCTCGAGCGCGAGTTCACGCTCCGCAACGAGAAGGTGAAGCTGCAGATCGTCGCGCTCACCGCCGACGCGTTCCGCGACACGGTGACCGTGAGCGACGCCGACATGGCGTCGTACTTCGAGTCGCGCAAGGCCGAGTACCGCGTGGGCGAGCAGCGCAGGGTGAAGATGCTGCTGCTCGATCGCGACCAGGTGCACGCGACGCTCACCGTGCCCCCCGCCGAGGTGCAGCGCTCCTACAACGACAACATCTCGCTGTACCAGACGCCCGAGCAGATCCGCGCCAGCCACATCCTGCTGAACACGACGGGCAGGGACGAAGCGGCCGTGCGCACGCAGGCCGAGGACGTGCTCGCGCAGGTCAAGGCGGGCGCCGATTTCGCGGAGCTCGCGCGCAAGGTGTCCGAAGACGAGGGTACCAAGGCCAACGGGGGCGACCTCGACTACTTCGGCCGCGGCCGCATGGTGCCCGAGTTCGAGGCGGCGGCCTTCGCGATGGAACCCGGGCAGGTCAGCGACCTCGTACGGACGCAGTACGGCTTCCACATCATCAAGGTCGTCGACAAGCGGCCGGCGGTGACGCGCGCCTTCGACGAGGTGCGGGCGCAGATCGAGGATCAGCTCAAGTGGGAGCGGACCGACCAGCAGATCGACGTCCGCGCCGGCGAGCTGGCGGGGCGCATCGACGAGCCGTCGGATCTCGATGCCGTGGCGCGCGAGCTCGGGTTGACCGTCACCGAATCCGGGTTCTTCGCCCGCGAGGATCCGATTCCGGGCCTGGGGGTGGCGCCGCAGGCAGCCATCGCGGCGTTCCAACTGGCCGACAACGAGGTGAGCGGCCCCGTGACCTCGCCCCGCGGGCCCGTCTTCGTGACCGTCACCGAGACGCGCGATCCGTACGTCCCGGAGCTCGCCGAGGTCGCCGACCGGGTCCGTGAGGACGCCATCCGCGCGCGAGCCGCGGAACTGAGCCGCCAGCGGGCGTCGCAGATCGCGGGCGCGCTCCGGAGCGCGTCCAACTTCGCCGCCGCCGCCAAGGCCCGGGGCTTCGAGGCCAAGGACACCGAGCTCGTCGCGCGCGAGTCGGTCCTCCCCGACGTCGGCGTGAGCCCCGAGGTCGACAAGGTCGCGTTCGGTCTTCCCGTCGGCGGCGTGAGCGATCCGATTCCGACCGCCGACAGCACGGTCATCGTGAGGGTCGTCGAGCGTGACGAGGTGACCCCTCAGGAATTCCTGCAAGGGAAGGAAGCCTTCCGCGAGCAGCTCCTGAGCGAGCGGCGCGGCCGCTTCTTCACGGCCTACATGACGAAGGCCAAGTCGCGGCTGCGAATCGAGATCGACGACGACGTGATCCGGCGCCTGACGACGCCCGTGATCTGACGCCTACCGGCCGCGCGTGGGCCCTGCCGTGTACGTGACCCGCTCGCGGAGGACCTTCACCATCTCGGGGCCCCCGGCGACGATCGGCTCGGCAACGACGCTCCGATCCATGAGCGCCTCGAGATCGAGCGGCTTCCCCGACAGATACTCCACGACGGCCCCAGCCTTCTCGAGTACGAGGGAGGGAAACGCCAGATCCCACAGGTTGACCGTCGGGCTGTAGATGAGCCCCTTGACGGCGCCCTTCGCGAGCAGGCACAACTGATAAATCGGCGGCCCGAGCGAATAGAGACGCCCCGGAAAGTCGACCTTGAAGATGCGGTGGTGGTTCGTGGGCGCGAAGATCAGCGTGTTGGGCTCGAGCTCCACCGACAGATCGGGCTGCAGGATCTCGTCGTTGCAGTACGCGGGCCCCGCCTCGTCGGTCCAGAACAGCTCGCGCGTGACCGGATTGATCGCCGCCCCCGCCACGGGCCGCGACCCCTTCATCACGCACACGGCGGGGGCCCAGATCGGGATGCGGGCCGCGAACGCCTGCGTGCCGTCGAGCGCGTCGACGATCCAGGAGCGGTCCTCGCCCGGGCGCGGCGCGCGCGACTGTTCCGTGTCCTCTCCGATGTAGCCGAAATCGGGCGCGAGCGCCGTGAGCGACAGCCTCAGGAACGTTTCGACCGCGGCGTCGGCTTCCGTGACGACGCTCAGGTCGGCCTTGAGCGACTTCGACACCTTCCCGTAGTACAGCGAGGCCAGCTGCCCCGCCTCCAGGACGATCTCCTTCAGCGCCGCGATATCGACGGACATCATCCCATCCCCATCACGCGTACGCGGACGCCGAGGCGCGCTGGACGACCTCGACCACGCCGCGCTCGCCGTCGACCCTGACGAGATCCCCGGTGCGTATCGAGTTCGTGGCGTTCCACGTGCCGACCACGGCGGGGATGCCGTACTCGCGGGCCGCGATGGCCGCGTGGGTGAGCATGCCGCCCGTGTCGGTGACGACGCCCGCGATCTTGAGGAAGAGCGGCGTCCATGCCGTTCCCGTGTACGGGCACACCAGAATCTCGCCCGACTGGACGAGCGGGAAGTCGGCGAAGTCCATGATGACGCGCGCGGGCCCCTCGACGACGCCAGGCGCTCCAGGGAAGCCCTCGAGCCTCTCGGCGATCTGCTTCTCCCCCTTCGGGTGCAGGACGTCGTCGATGATGCCGAACACCTTCACGGCGAGCGGATCGGTCATCGTCTCGGGGACGTTGCCCAGCGTGAGCGGCGCGTCGGCCGTCCTCGCCTCGATCCACGACGCGCGGCGCTCCTCGACGAGCCCGGGTACGAGCGCGCCGTGATGGTACGTGGCGATCTTCTCGTTCTTGGCGAGGTCGCTCAGCACCTCGACCAGGTCGTGATAGGTCAGGAAGAACACGTCGTCGGCCGCGCGCAGCAGGCCGAGACGCTGCAGGCGCCGGCCGCACGACATCAGCACGGCATGGAGCGCGGCCGTGGATCCCTGATCGATGTAGAAGCCGTGGTCCTCCTGGTAGGCGTAGACCTGCTGGCCCACGTTCAGCATGCGCCGATACTGCTCGCGGTCCTCGGGCTTGACCTTCTGCTCGAAGGCGGCGATGGCCGCGTCGCGCTGACGGTTCACTTCCCGCCGCGCCTGCTCGTAATCCCACCCATCGTCCATGCGCTGGAAGTAGCTCTTGATCGTGTCGAGCACGGGCGCCGGGTCTTCCTTCCAGGTGGGGAAGATCACGTCGAGGTGCGCGGCGGTGATCCGGTTGCCGTGGACGGCGAGGAACTCGCGGAACCGCGTCAGCCAGTCGGCGGCGGCGGGCGTGGCCCTCAGGACGTCGAGGAGCGCGGCCGACGGCGTGTCCGCGACGATCGGCTTCAGACCGCGCTCCGTGGCGGCGAGCGCCAGCCGCCAGAGCTCTTCGTCGGTCCGTGCGGGCATGCTGTCGAAGCCCTTGAGGAGGCTCACGAAGTCCTTCTCGGGCACGCCGTAGCCCTTGCAGAACGCCTCGAACTCCATGTAGAGCGTGTCCGCCGGATACATCAGGATGAAGTGGATCTCCCAGTTGCGCCGGTTGATGGCCTCGCTGCGCTCGAGGTGCGCGAGCAGATCGGCGGTGCTCAGCCGATCGCCATCCACGCTGTTCATCGCGTCGAGCCCCGACCGGACCTCATCGATGTACTTCCTGTAGTACTCGTCCCAGTGGTCGCGGCAATGCTCCACGAGCGCGCCGAACGACCTGGCCCGCTCCGCGATCACGGCCTGGTCGTCGATGAGGACGAAGCCCAGATAGATGCGCCCCTTGTGGATCTTGACGTGGGCGCCGTTGGAGGGGGGCAGCTTCGTCTGGTCGGCGGCGACGTGATAGCCCCACGCGTGATGCTTCTGGACGGTCGTGGCGCCCATCGGCGAGATGGGATACGGCTGATGGAGATCGTCCCGGTACCAGAAGATCGTGTCGTCGCGGCCGGGGCGCAGCGTCCGGAGCGCGCTGATGCTTCGGTCCATCATGGCAGAGCCTCCTCGGTGCGCCGCGGATCATGGCACAAAACGAGGCGCCAAGCACCCTGGGCGCGTGATCGCCAGGCTCCGCTGCGGAAGCGCAGGATGTCGACGCGGTGTGCACGAGGCGTTTCCGCCTTCGCCGCTCTGCGGCTTCCGCCGGCGCCCCGCGCCGCATGAGGTACAATCGGAGTTTCGGCGGGCCGGTAGCTCAATTGGCAGAGCAGCAGACTCTTAATCTGCGGGTTGGGGGTTCGATTCCCCCCCGGCTCACCATCTCCAACCTATTGATTCCAGACATCTGGAACCTCGATCCCAAACAGGCAATCGAACCAGGCATCGTCGCGACCGGGCGCCACGACGGACGCCGCCGATGATTTGCAACCGGCCCGCCAGGTACGACGCCTTCCGACGAGGGCGGCCCGCGCGTACGAGACGATTGAGACGGTGAGACGACTGTGATACGATCGGTGCGTGAGAGGAGCAATGGTCACCATTGAGGAGGCGGGGCGTACCCTTGGCGTCTCGCGTTCGACCGTCTGGCGCCTGATTCAGCGGGGCGACCTCCCGAGCGTTCGCCGAGGTGGACGGCGCCTCGTCCCGGCGAGCGCCATTCACACGCGCGCCCGTCGGCGCCGGACCGGGGGAATTCCCCCGTTTTCTCACGACCATCCGCTGTTCCGTCTCGTCGGCGCGGGCCGCGGCGGCGGCAGCGCCCCCGGCGCCCGCGACAAGCACGCCATTCTCGATCGGTGACCCGCAGCGTTCTCTGGGATTCGAGCGCCATCCTCGCGTTGCTTGACGCCGACGATGCGGATCATGCGCGCGCGGTCACCGCGGCTCGTGATATCGCTTCCGAACGGCGGCCGAGCTTCATCACCAACTATGTCGAAGCGGAGACCCACGCGCTCCTCTTGCGCAAGCTCGGCAGAGGGATCGCTCGCGAGTGGCTCCTGACGGGCGGGTTGACAGTCGTGCCGGTTCTCCCCGCCGAGGAGCAAAGAGCCAAGGAAATCCTGGCTCGCCACACCGACAAGGACTGGACGTTGTGCGACGCGATCTCGTTCGCCGTGCTCGACGCCCGTCACGTGACGAGGGCTTTCACCTTCGATCACCACTTCCGACAGTACGGGCGCATTCAGGTGCTCGGGTTGAACCGGTGACGAGCCACGCGTCATACAGCGACCCTCAGGTGGTCGACCAACCGCAGCCACCCTACGAGGCGGTTCCAACTCGCGAACGTTAGGGCTCACCAACCTTCGCTCATGATTGCAAGCGGAGGTCGTCCGCCGTGGCGCGAAGCGCGAAGGCGGACCGCCCATCGGCCACCCCCTCGCATTCCGCGGAACACGATTCTTCACACTCCCGGCGCAGTTTGACGCGTACCGTGCTTCTCATGCCCATGTGGCAAATCTCGGGCGTGGACCGCATCGGTCGATCCGGCCTCTCGCGTGTCACGACGCCGACAGTCGCGCCTCTCGACCGACGCGGCCCCGCAGCGCTGACGAGCCTCGCGCTGGCTCGATGGAACTGCACCTTCCGCCAGAACTCGAGGCCAAGATGAATCGTCTCGCTGCGAACATTATGCGGGACGGATGGAGGTGATGCGCGCGATGAGTCTGAGTGAGCAGACTCGAGCCGCACGGCGCGATCGGATTCGGAGCATGCTGCCGACCCAACCCGATGGCTCGATCGAGCTCATCGCCCGCGCCTGGGCTGTCCGCGGAAGCAAAGCGGACGGATGATCGGCTGTCGGACTCGCGTCGCCAGTCTCGCCGCGGCCTCCTACGGAACCAGCTCGAGCGAGGGATCTCATGTTGTGATGGCAACATGGATGCTACCTGCGGCCGACGCTGTCGTCGTCCGAATGCCGGAGCAGGAAGAGGAACAGCCCGAAGGCGGCGACGGTTACGAACAGATACGGAGAGCCCATTTCGTAGGCGAGCGAAAGCCGTCTGCCAGGAAGCACCAGCGGCAGGACCGTGCCCAAGATCACTGACGCGCCGATCACCCGGCGGATGGCACGCCCATACGCGACGGCCGGGCTCCTGACCAGCAGGGCGATCAGCACGCAGAACGGAAAGAACAGCGCCGAGAAATAGATGCGCTGCGTGTGCGTCGACAGGATGAGCATCGCCAGGATGACGAGGGATCCCTCGAGGAGGACGGCGTCGGCTGACTGCCGCCGGCGGCGTACGGCCCACAACATCAGCCCGGCAATCACGGCCGCCCCGATCAGCCAGACCGCCGTCGCCTGGGCGCGCGACAGGTTCAGCAGGCTCACCCGTGGATAGTCTGGCGCTTCCGGGACGGCGGTTGTCAGGTACCTGACGATGACGCCCCGCAGGGAGTGGTTCCGCGGTTGATCCGCCATCCGCCCCGCGGATGCGGCAAAGCTCCTGAGCAGCTCGCCGTTGGCGCGGGCACCGACGAGGACGGCCGGGGCTGCCAGCAGCGCGAGCAGCACGCCCAGCGTCGCCAGCGCGACCTTGAGGCGTCCGGTCACCGCCAAGTAGACGACAAGCAGCAGCGGTGTGACCTTGATGGCACTCGAGAGCGCCAGCAGGATCGCAGGGAGCACGACGCGGCCCTGCTGAATCAGGTACAGAGCACAGACCATCCCCGCCAGCACGAGGAGGTGCGCGTTGCCGTACCGCATCTCCTCCACGACGTACCCGCCGGTCGCGACGAGCGCTCCGAGGCCGATGAACCAGCCGCGCGCCAGCGGCACCCTCATCTGACGCGTCACCATCGCGACGATCCCGACCAGGCCTGTGACCTTCAGCATGAAGAAGACGAACGAGGCGACCTCGATCGGGACGAGCGCAAACGGAACGAACAACCAGGCGACGAGGGGAGCGGCGCGGAAGTAGTGGGTAGTCGGAAGCGGACCCTCGTCGGCGACGCCTTCAGGGTAGAGACGGGGATCGCCCTGCAAGACCAGTGCGCCTGCAGTGTGGTACACGGGAAAGTCGACCTTCACGGTGGCGCTGTAGCCCCCAAACAGCACGACCGCCAGGATGCCGACCGTGATCGCCACGCGACGTCGGCTCCACGCCTGCCCGGGTGATGACATCGTGAGCACGTCAGCCTTGGAGCGTCGCCCACTGCCGCTCATCCGTGCGGCTGTCGTCCTCGACGCGGAACGAGAGCGTCGCGATCGCGCGGCCGTCCTCCGTTTCGGCCGTCACGCGCCATCGGCCCGCGCGGAAGTTCGCCTTCACGGCTGCGCCCCGGAAGCCTTCGGTGCGGCCGCCCACGACGTTGAGCGGAATGCGGTCGGTCGTGGTCCACACGTCTCGCGACGGCTCGAAGACCTCCCAGCGGATCATCACACGATGCCGGAATCCGGACGGGGCGAACACGCGCGCGAAATAGTGCAGGCGGTCGCCCTGCCGCCGTTCGAAGGGGCGGGAATCGCGCCGCCACGGCCTCCAGGCGGGAGGCTTCTCGTAGACGAGGGAGTAGACAGTGCCCTCGCGACGCACGTCGTGATAGATGCCGTGAAACTGCACGGAGAGCGGCACGGGCGGAATCAGCCCGAGTGCGTAGAGCACGGCAATGAAGCCGAGCACGCCCGCGGCGGGCGCACAGAGGCGCATCCGGGCGGACACGCGACGGCCGTGCGACGGAACGAGCCAGCCGGCCACCTGCCATACGCCCGCCATGGACAGCAACAGCGACAGCACGAACACCCACGCGTCGATGCGCCCCACGAGGATGGGAATGAAATAGGCCAGGAACGAAAGGAGGCAGAACCCGTAGAGACCCAGCCGCAGCCGGTAGCCCGCGCGCTGCAGCGGCGGCACCTCGTTGAGCACCATGACGGCCACGAGCAGCGCCAGGAAGACGGCCGGACGCGCCAGCGTGCTGCTCCTGACGTAGAGGACGACGTACGCACTCAGCAGGCCGCCGTAGAGGAAGTGCAGCGCCTCGCGGTTGTACCGCCACCAGCGCTGCGCGATCCGGCGGGGCGCCCACCTTCCCGTGACTTCGCGGTGCTGATAGATGAGAAGGACGGTGAGCCCGGCGAGGTACCCGAGCTGAAACGCCAGGTCCGCTCTCGCGTCGATCCGCTGCATCGTGAGGAAGTCGAACAGGAAGCCGGCCACGAACATCGCCTCCGCGGAGTGGCGGCGGAACCGCTGTACCATTTCCATGGCGCGGTTAGACTACTTCGGTCGAGGGCGAATCCATGCGACTGATCTTCGAGCAGGTCCGGGCGGGCGGCGACAGAAACTTCGGGTACCTCCTTGGCGACCGCGAAGCCAAGGTGGGGGTGTTGATCGACCCATCGTACTCGCCGGAGGCGTTCGTCGAGCGGGCCACCGCACAGGGCCTGACGATTTCCCATGTCATCAACACGCATTCGCACCCGGACCACATCAACGGCAATGCCGCGGCCCTCGCGCTCACGCAGGCGCGCCTGGCGGCGCACCCGGCCGCTCCCACGTCGCCGGACGTCCCGCTCCACGACGAGGCGGAGCTCGTTGTCGGCAGCCTGCGTCTGCGGTTCCTGCACGTGCCCGGGCACTGCCACGACCACGTGGTCGTCCACGAGCCCGTCCATCAGATCCTGGTGACCGGCGACCTGCTCTTCGTGGGCAAGGTCGGCGGCACGACCAATGACGAGGATGCCACGGTCGAATGGACGAGCCTTCAGCGGCTGCTGCGCGTCGTTCCCGACGCAACCACGGTGTGGCCCGGGCACGACTACGGAGCACGCCCGAGCTCGACGGTCGGTCTGGAGAAGCAGACCAACCCCTTCCTGCTGTGCGCGGACGTGGCCGCCTTTCTGCAGCTCAAGCGCGAGTGGTCCCAGGTCAAGGCGCGCCTCGGCTTGAAGTGAACGACCTCGGGCCACGTCCATCCACGCCCGCGGGCTCCATGGCCGACGCGGTCTCGCGTCGCGTGAACGCCGAGCGGATGGTGCTGCTCGGCTGGTCGCGCGCCATCCTGTTGCAGCTCGCGCATCCCCTGGTGGCGGCCGGCGTGGCCGAGCACAGCACGTTTCGCGAGGGACGCACGGCGGCGGCCGCGAGGCTGCATCACACGGTCCACGCCATGCTCGCGCTGACCTTCGGCGACGACCGCGCCCACACGGCCGCGATGGCGGGCATCCGCGACGTCCACCGGCGCGTCCACGGACGCCTCCCCGTGGCCGTCGGAGTCTTCCCCGCGGGCACGCCGTACTCGGCCGAAGATCCCGAGCTCGTGCTGTGGGTACATGCGACGCTGCTGGAATCGATCCCCTTGATCTACGAGCGGATTATCGTGCCGCTCACCACCGACGAGCGCGACGCGTATTGCGCGGAAGCGGCACCCGTGGCGCTCGAGCTCGGCGCGCGCGACACGGACGTTCCGCGCACGTGGGAGGCGACGCGGCGCTACCTCGACCGCATGTACGCATCGGGGGCCGTTGCCGTGTCGCCCCAGGCACGCGAGCTGGCCGTGGCGGTGCTGTGGCCCCGATTCACACCAATCCTGTCTCCCCTGGCCGGCGTGAATCGACTCGTCACCATCGGGCTGCTGCCAGAGTCCATTCGCGCCCAGTACGGCTTCTCGTGGAGCGCCGCGCGCCAGCGGCGGCTCGAGCGGGCGTGCGCGCGGCTGCGCGTCGTGCGGCGGATGCTGCCGCGGCGCGCGGCCCTCTGGCCCGAGGCGCGGTGACGATCGGCCGCGTGTTATAGTTGGAGGTTCCTGCCCTGCACGATCGTCACGCCTGCGGAAGTGGCGGAATTGGCAGACGCGCTAGCCTCAGGAGCTAGTGGCCGCAAGGCCATCGGGGTTCGAGTCCCCGCTTCCGCACCATTCGAAGTACGCC
>JACQTK010000064.1 GCA_016210845.1 Acidobacteriota bacterium
CGCCGCCCTGCGACTGCGCCTGACGGAAGTCCTTGTCGAACGGACGGACGCGCAGGAAGTACAGATCGCTCGACGCGCGCTTGCCGCCGCCCACCACGTCGTTGTCGATGGCGCGGGCGTAGTACGACACCGCGTCGCCCGGCTCGACGCCGAGCTCCTCGAGATACAGCGTGTGCCCCGCGGTCACCTCGGGCAGCCGGCTGCTGCCGCCGAACAGCGTCACCACTTTCTCTTGCCCGCCGTTCACGGCGTACACCAGCTCGAGGTCGCGGATCCCGAAGTCGTCCTCGGCCTGCGCCTCGAGGAACACTTCCTCGATGGGCGAGACCGACGTGTCGCGTCCGGGCTTGGCAAAGGAGACCGTGGGCGCGCCGTCGCTGAGCACGTCGATCGTGTACTGCGGCGAGGCGGCCACCCGCTCCTTGGTCGGGGCCTCGAGCTCGATCTTGTAGAAGCCGTTGCGGGTGGCACGGAACGCCGCGGTGAGCGATCCGTCCGCTTCGGCCTTCAGCTCCACCGACTCGGTCTCGTTGAGCGCGAGGCGGCCGCCTGGCGTCTGCATCGTCGGGAACACGCGCAGGCGCACGTCGGTGCCGCGAAGCACCGCCACGTCGCCGCCGTCCTCGATCGTCTGCGGCTCCAGGCCGGTGTACGCGGGGAAGTGGTACTCCATCTCCAGCCGCTGGACGTACGGCACCTCGACGACGGTGAACGTGTAGACGGGCGACCGGACGCCGGCCGCCTCCACGAAGTACTCCATGGGCGCGGCCACGTCGAACACGATGCCCTCGTAGCGGCCGTCCTCGCCGCGCACGAGCGGCAGCGATTCGAAGGCCGCGCCGGTGGCGCGCCGGATCATGAGCGTGGCATCCTCGGCGGAAAACCCCGCCAGCCGTGCGCTCACGGCCTGATCCGCGCCCTTGGGCACCGTGGCGTTGCCCGGTGTGACCTCGATGCGGTACGGCGCGGCCGCCTCGACGCTGCGCTGAATCAGGAGGAGCGCCGACACGGCGTGGCGCAGGAACGCGGGCCCGAGCGACACCATCAACGCCACCGCCACGGCCGCCCCTGCGAGCAGCGCGCCCCACTGCTTCAGCGGCGTGGCCTCGACGCGCCGCGCGGCGTCGGTGGCCGCGCACGCCTCCATCGCCTGCTCGACCAGCCGCCGCACCAGCGCCGCCGACGCGTCCTGGCTGGCCCGGCTCGCCTCCACGGCGCTCACGAGCGTGGCCTGCAGGGAGGGCTCGTGCTCCTCGAGGTACAGGGCGACCTGATCGTCGGTGACCTGACGCCGCAAGGGGCGCACGAGGAAATAGAACACCGATGCCACCAGCGCGACGGCCATCAGCACGCGCGCCGCGATGATCGACGTCGCGGTGAAGCGCGCCCACTCCATCCCGTACGCGGCCACCAGCAGCAGGACCAGCGCCACACCGACGACGCGCACCGCGCCCCGCAGGACCAGCTTCATGCGCCAGCGCGAGCGCACCTCGCCGATGATCTCGTTGAGACTGGTGGGAGGGGTGGAGCGACGCCGCAGGTACTCGGTGTAGTCGGACATGAAGGCCTCTCCGAAGACGGCTGCGATCCCCGCAGGACCGGACCAGAATACGCCCAAAACGTGGGCCGTTTGTTAAGTTTTTGATAAGCGGTTGGAGATCACGGTGTCCGCCCCCAGCAGGACGATTCCGGCCGCCAGCAGGTACCACCACAGCCGCTGCGCGCGCTCCTGCGCCTCGGGCGTCAGCGGCACGCCGCCCTCGCCAGCGCCGCCTCCTCCGCTCCCTCCTGCGGTCGCGGCCACGATTTCCCTGGGATCCATCACGGTCAGGTCCGACTCGGCCGGATCCACATTGCTCGCCACCACCGCCAGTACCGAGTCGCCCGACTGCCCGCCGCGCACTTCGTAGAAGCCCTGCTCGGTGAGCTCCATCACTTCCGACCCTTCATCGTCCACCGGCAGCCGCCGTCCGGAGGGCGTCAGCACGACGCGGCCCGCCTGCTGCGCGGCGTCGGTGCCGAACGAGGCATCGAGCACCTGGCCCACGGTCAGCCACGGCGCCGGCTCGGCGTACGCGGCCAGATGCCGCATCGCCTGGTGCACGAACGGGAGGAACACGGGCTTCAGCGGAAGGTCGCTCCAGGCGAGATCGAGCGTCGACGCCCAGAGCAGCACGCGCCCGTTGCCCGCACGGCGCTCGACCAGCGCGGGCGCGCCGCCGTCGAAGCGCGCCAGCACCTGCGCCATGGGACCGGGCGTCACCGCGCGATAGCCGTAGATGCGCGCCGCCGCGAAGTCGCCGCTGCGCGGCGCGCGGAACGGCTCGAAGACCGCGTGGCCGTACTCGAGCGCCCCGACGCGCGCGGGATCGCCGCGCGTGCGATCGACGGGCGCCTCGACGGTGGCCGGCAGGACGTCGGCTTCCTGCGGCCAGCTCGCGCGGGGACCGATGGCCACCAGCAATCCGCCTCCAGCCTCGACGAACCGGGCCAGCCGCCGGCCCAGGCCGGTCGACACGGCCACGTCGTTGAGCACCACGACCGACGCGCGGCGCAGGTCGTCGTCCGAGACGGCATCCGGCTGCCGGACGGTCGCCTCGAAGCGCGGGGAGTCGCCGATCGACAGCGCCCGCGTCAGGTACAGCGCCGCGCTGCCGCTGCCGCCGCGATCCACCACGATGACGCGGATGGGCCGCACGGGCGAGACGACGAAGTTGAAGGCGTTGTCGGCGGCGAGCGCGTCGGCGCCCGCCCGCACGGTGCCGCGCATGTTGTTGCCCGTCACGGTGACCGGCGCGAACGTCACCGATGTGGAGCCGTTGGCCTCGACGTCGAGGCGCTCCGTCTGAAGAGGCCGGCCCCCGATCTCCAACGTGAGCTGGCCCGCCGTCAGCGAGCGGCTGCTCCGGTTGACGACACCCGCGGTGACCGCCATCCGCTCCTGGCTCTCGAAGGTCGACCGCGCCAGCGACACCGCCGTGACGGTGACGTTGGGCTGGTCGGTGGCGCCGCCAATCGGCGTCGGCGTCAACGTGGTCCCCGACGGCAGCCGCGCACCCTCTTCCCCGCGCCACCCGCCGCGCTGGAAGTCGCTGATCAGGATCACCTCGCGCCTGGGCAGCGGAGACTCGGCCAGCAGGCTTCCCGCCACCTTCAGGGCGGGCGCGTACCGCGTGGCGCCGTCGGCCGGCGCCGCCGCGGCGACGGCCGCGCCGAGCTGACCGCGATCGGCGGCGCCCGTGGACCGCAGCGCGATCTCGGCGCCCGACGAGAACAGCACCACCGACCCCCGCTCGCCAGTGCCGAGCCCGCCGATGGCGTCGTAGGCCGCGGCGCGTGCGCGCTCCCAGCGGTCGCCGTAGCCCATGCTGTAGCTCCGGTCCAGCAGGACGACGACCTCGCGCGCGCCTCCGCCGGCCACCGCGGCGTTCTGCCGCTGCAGGAACGGGCGGGCGAAGGCCATCACGATCAGCGTCAGCGCCGCGAGCCGCACCATCAGCAGCAGCCAGTTGTGGATCCGGCGCCGCCGCACCGATTTGTAGGGGATCCGCTGGACGAACATCAGCGAGGGGAACCGGACGACCTGCTTCTTCTCCCGCTGGATCAGATGGATCAGGACCGGTATGGCCAGCGCGGCCAGCGCCACGAAGAACAACGGTGCAATAAACGACATACCCAGCTACCCAGCCACCCAGCTACCCAGCCACCTAGCGGAGCCGCATCTTCTTCTCGCGTCCGCTCAGGTACGAGAACAGCGCGTAATCCAGCGGCTTCGACGTGTCGAGCAGCGTGTAGTCGACGCGCACCTCCGAGAACCGCTGCTGCAGCGCGTCGATGTGCGCGCGCACGAGCGACACGTACTCCTTGCGCATCGCATCGGGCACCACGGGCATCTGCTCGCCCGTCTCCAGGTCCTCGAACGCAGAGGCGTCGGCGAAGCCGAAGCTCAGCTCGGCGGGGTCGAGGATGTGGAACACGATCAGGTCGTTGCCGCGGAAGCGCAGCGGCGTGACCGCATCGACCACCGTTTCGGGATCCTCGTAGAAGTCGGAGACGACCACCAGCACGCCGCGGCGCCCGAAGTGCTCCGCCAGGTCGTGCAGCGGCTGCCTGAGGCTCCCCGGCCGTCCGGCCTTGGTCCGATCGAGCACGTGCAGCACCACCTCCATGTGCTTGGCCGACGGCGGCACGTGCTCCACCACGGCGTTGTCGAAGGTGACGAGGCCGACACGATCCTTCTGGTGGTGCACGAGGTTCGTGAGGCACGCCGTGAGGATGCGCGCGTAGTCGAGCTTGGTGATGCCGCGGCTGCCGTAGTCCATCGACTTCGACACGTCGAGCAGCACCGAGAAGTTCGAGTTCGACTCCGCCTCGTACTCCTTGACGTAGTAGCGGTCGGTCCGCGCCCAGAGCTTCCAGTCCACGCGCCGGATGTCGTCGCCCGGCACGTAGCCGCGGTGCTCGGCGAAGTCGACCGACGCGCCGAAGTACGGCGCCTTGTGCAGGCCGTTGATGAAGCCGTCGACCACCGCGCGCGACACGAGCTCCAGGTTGCCGATGCGGGCCAGGACCACCGGGTCCATGAAGCGCGCGCCGGGGATGGCGCTCGGCACGTGGGCGTCAGGGAGGCTCACATTCCGCTCCGCGGCAGGGGCACGGCCTCGAGCAGGCGGTCGGAGAGCACGTCGGTGGTGACGCCTTCCGACTGGGCGTGGAAGTTCGTGATGATCCGGTGCCGGAGCACGGGGTGCACCAGCGCGCGCACGTCCTCGAAGCTCACGTGGTACCGCCCCTGCGTCAGCGCGCGCGCCTTGCCGCCGAGGATCAGGTACTGCGCCGCGCGGACGCTGGCGCCGAAGGCCACCCACTTCTTCACGTTGTCGGGGCACGTGTCCGACTTCGGCCGCGTGGCGCGGACGATGTCGAGGGCGTGCCGCATCACGGGCTCGGCCACGGGCACCTTGCGCACCAGCCGCTGGAAGGCGATCAGATCCTCCCCGCTCACCGGGCGCTCGAGCGTCGGATCCTGCAGCGCCGTGGTCGTGCGGACCACGTCGTACTCCTCGCCGTAGGGCGGGTGGTCGATGATGATGTGGTACATGAAGCGGTCGAGCTGCGCCTCGGGCAGCGGATACGTGCCTTCGAGCTCGATCGGGTTCTGCGTGGCGAAGACGTAGAACGGCTCGTCGAGGTTATAGGTGCGCCCCTGGATGGTCACGCGGTGCTCCTGCATCGCCTCGAGCAGCGCCGACTGCGTCTTCGGGGGCGTCCGGTTGATCTCGTCCGCGAGCACGATGTTGGCGAAGATCGGTCCGGGCGCGAACACCATCTGCCGCCGCCCCGTGGCGGGATCCTCCTGCACCAGGTCCGTCCCGGTGATGTCGGACGGCATCAGGTCGGGCGTGAACTGAATGCGGGAGAACTTCAGGTCGAGGACGCGCGCCATCGTGTGAATCAGCAGCGTCTTGGCCAGCCCGGGCGCTCCGACGATCAGGCTGTTGCCGCCGACGAACAGGGTCGACAGCACCTGCGCAATCACCTCTTCCTGGCCGATGATGACCTTGTGCAGCTCGGCCAGGATCTGCTCGCGGCCTGCCTTCATCCGATCCGCGAGCGCCACATCGTCGGGCGTCTCGAGGTCGACCAGATCGCTGACGTAGGAATTCATCACGCTTCTCTCACTCATTGTTCGGGGCTCCCTCGAGCGTCCGGATTTCACGGGTCTTCAGCGCCAGCTCGGTCACCAGCCGCTCGAGCTCGCTGGCGTACTTGGCGGGCGGCATGCTGTCCTTGAGCAGGCGCAGCGCCTCGACGCGCCGCTCGAGATCGCGGCGCTCGAGATGGAGCGCGCGCAGCGTCGGGTCGTCGGGCAGCGGCGCCAGATCCGCGGCGGATCCGAGCGAGAGCGCCGCGGCGAGCTTGCCGTCGGCGCCCGTGGGCGTCGGGTCCGGGCTGCCCTGCTTGTCGCCGTTATCGTCGAGCAGCGCGTGCTCGGTGGCCAGCAGCCCCTCGCGCTCGTAGGCGCGCGCCACCTCGCCTTTGGCGTACAGAAACGCCTCGAGCATGCTGAGGCGGCCGTTCTTGTCCGTGTCGGCGGCCTCGGTGGAGAACGCCTCGACGAAGTAGCTGCCGAACAGCGTCGTGAACTGCTCCGCGCCGCTGCGCGTGGCCGTGATGATCGTCCGGCCCGGGGCCGAGAGCGCGTCCACCCACGGCCCGCTGGAGCTCGAGGTGTTGACGAGGACGACGTTGCGCGCGGGCAGCCGGCGGAGCAGCGCGTTGAAGTCCTCCGGCCCCATGTCGGGCCCGGGCAGGTTGAACCGCGGCATCTGCGCGTTGTAGCTGCCGTGGCCGATCAGCACGACATACACGACGTCATCGGGCTCGGCGGCGGCGGCGAAGCCCTGGAGCGCCTGCCGGATCTCCTCGCGCGTCGAGCGCCCGGTCGCGCGGACGTCGGCCTCCGTCCGCTCGTCGACGAGATAGACGAGCCGATCGGGGGTCACGCCGACCCGCGCCGACGCCTCGGCCAGCGCGGCGCCCCACTTGTGGAACAGCTCGCCGTGCTCGGGGCTGCCCGCCAGCCCGACGACGATCAAGAGAAACGCCCTCAGCATTCGGCTTCACTTCACGCGGCGGCTGAAGCCGCCGCTCTACAGGTGACCGAGTTGTCCACCGGTAGCGCGCAGGCTTCAGCCTGCGCGAGCGGACACGCTTCAGCGTGCGCGACGCGTCCCGTCATCTATATTCTTACGTGTACGATCAAGACATCCCCACCACGCGACGGTACCCCCACTCGGCACACACCAGACCCATCAACGCGATGAGGACGATCGGCATGTTCCAGAGCTCGCGTTCCTCGACCGACGTGACGCCCCGCCCGGCGTAGCGGACGTCCTCCGCCATGCCCAAGGCCGCTTCGGGCGTGTAGAAGCGGCCGCCGGTCTCCTCGGCGGTGCGGCGCAGCGGCGCCTCGTGCATCGTGGGATCGAAGTACTCCGCATCGCTCGGGCCCGCGCGCAGGTAGGTCACGCCGCTGCCGACGATCGTCGCGCCGCGCGAGGCGTCCACCGTGACCTCGTAGGTGCCCGCCTCGCCGGTGACGAACGTGCCTCGGTACTGGCCGTCGCGCTCGCCGGTCCATTGCAGCGGCAGATCGATCGTGCCGCCGTTCGGCCGGGTCACCCGCGCGACGACCGACGCGTCGTTGAGCTCCACGAACGTCCCGTCCACGACGGCCGCTTCCACCGTCGCCGCTTCGCCCGGCTCCACACGTTCGGTGACCGGCCGCGCCTCGACGACGCCTGGCACGCCGTCGACCAGCCAGCGGGTCATCTGGCGCCAGAAGTTCTCGTGCGTCTGATCCTCGAGCGGAATGCTCGCGTGCATCTGCCACTGCCAGGTGTCCTGCAGCGAGAGCGCCACCGTCTTGCCGCGCCCGTACGGCTGCCACACCAGGACGTTCTGCGATCGCCCGCGCTCGTCGGTGCCGGTGAGCAGCACGGTCGCGCCCGGCTTGGCGGGCAGCGGCGCGTTGACCCCGGTGACCTGGGGCAGGTCGCGCCAGCGGGCCAGCGAGGCCGACTCGCTGTCGGCCACCTGGGTGGAGGCGTGCGCCTGGCCGGCCCGCGTCGGGAAGACCTGCAGGCGCGCCAGATCCACGGGCTCGGACGCGCGGGTCTTCGGGTCGATGGCCAGGGGCAGCGCATCGGCGACGGGCGTGCCGCCGTAGCCGCCTTCGCCGAACGCGCGCGCGCCGCCGAGCATCAACAGGCCTCCCCCGCGCCGATCGACGAAGTCCGCAATCATCTGGAGCTGATCGCCCGAGAAGGCCGCCGCCTCGATGCTGCCGAGCATCAGGCCGCGGTACGCGAACAGCTCCTCCCGCGTCTTCGGGAAGCCGCCCTCGAGCTCCTCCGGGCTCTCGGGGTTGAGCCGCATGTACTTGTTGTCCGCCGTCCGCTGCAGCACGACCAGCCGGAGGTTCTCGTCCTCGTCGACGGCGCGGCGCAGGAACTTCATCTCGAACCGCGGCTCGCCCTCGAAGTAGAGAATGGGCTCGCGGACGTCGCGGACGTGGACGAGCAGCTCGCGGGCGTTGTTCTGCGGCACGAGCTCGTCGGCCTGCGGGGCGACGCGGAACCGGAAGAGGCGCGGCCCCGCCTCCGAGGCCACGGCGCGGACGCGCGCCGTCGCGGGGCTGCCGTCGGAGGGGAACGTCACCTGCTGCGACCCGACGATGCGCCCCTCGTCTTCGACGTCGACGGTGACCGTCCGGCCCGAGTATCCGGTCTGCGTGATGACGACGTCCACGAGCAGCGAGGCGTCCTTGAGCACCGCACGCGGCGTGCTCACGCGGTCCACCTGGATGTCGCGCGGCAGCCGCGCGCTGCCGACGCCGACCGTGAACACCGGCAGCCGCTCGGCCTTCATGCCGAGCAGCGCGTCGGTCAGCGAGGCCTCGCTCGTGTCGGCGCCGTCGGACACGAGCACGACGCCCGACACCGGCAGGCCGGCGAGCTCCTCGCGCGCGCCGTCGAGCGCGGCCCCGAGCCGCGTCTGCGAGCCGTCGAACGTCAGGTCGCCGGAGCCGTCCAGCCGTTCCGCCGACGAGGAGAACCGGAACACGCGCACGAGGAAGCGCTCCGACAGCGCACGGATCACGGGGCTGTCCGGGGCGGCGAACTGCTGGCGCACCCACGCGCCGCGCGGCTGCCCGCCGACGTCGGGAATCTGCATGCTGCGCGAGTCGTCCAGGAGCACGGCCACGACGTTCTGCTGCGGGACGGCCGCACGGACGACGAGCGTCGGACGGACGAGGCAGACGAGCACGAGCGCGAGCACGGCCATCCGCAGGGCCGTCAGGACGATCCGGTCGCGCACGCGGCCTTTCTCGCGCACGCAGCGGTAGTTGACTGCGGCCACCGGCATCACGGCCGCGACCAGCCCGACCGCGACGAGCGACCCGGTGCTGCCGAGGTCGAACCGGAGCTCGCCCTGCTGGAACACGACCGGCCGATAGGTGAACAGCGCCTCGAAGATGGTGTCGAACAACTCGAACTCCCGCGAAGAACGCCTAGGCCTCGAGGGCCCAGATTCGCGCACGCTGACGCGAACGCTCTACAGGCGAACGGGCAACCTGTCCACCTGTAGAGCGGCGGCGGGGGCCCCGCCGCGCGGACGTTGCGCGGTGGGGTGCCCTTCATCCGCCGCGCGCAGGCTGGGGTGATCATACATGCCCTAATGCGTCATCGCATAGAGCAGGACGTTGATGCCCAGCGCGTAGCCGTCGGGCGAAAACTGGTAGAAGAACGCCGGATCCTCGCCCTCGCGCTCCCAGGAATCCGCGACGTCGGTGTTGTGGGTCATCACCACCATGAGGCGGCCCCGCGTGTCCCGAATCCCGCGCAGGTGCGCCTCCCGGCTGTCCGGCCCCCGCTCCGACGTCGTCGTGCCACGGACGCCGCGCCAGAACTGGATGTTGGTGATCTGCGGCACCTTCGTCACCAGGAACTGCGTGCTGAAGAGTGGGTCGTCGAGCGGCACGTCCTCGATGGGGTATTCCGAGGGCGGCAGCACGCGCGAGATCTCACGCGACCACTGCACCCACGCGGCCGTGCCCCAGAAATCGTCCACCCACAGGAAGCCGCCTTTCAGCAGATAGAGGCGGAGACGCTCGGCCTCGGCGTCGCTCAAGCCCATGGTGCCGACGTCGGAGGCCACGGTGTACGGGCAGTTGAACAGCTCCTCGTCGGTGAGCCGCACGACCCATTGGTTGGGACGCTGCGAGGGATTCAAGCTGACCGGCGTCTTGGTGAGCTCCGACAGGCGGATCAGCAGGTTGATTTCGCCGTACGGAAAGTCGGTGCGCCAGCCGCCGCCGTTCGGCTCGCGGCGCACGCTGGTGTACATGATGCGGCAGATGGTGAAGTTGGCATCCGGCATCTGCGCGGGCGCGAAGCGCACGGGCTCGCCGAAGCCCAGCTCGGCGAGGCCCCGCCCGAACTGCGCGTACGCCAGCCCCGCCGAGGCCATGAGCGCGACAAGCAGGGCGACGGACGTGCGCCGGCGGCAGCCAGGCATCTTCCTAGGTTACGCATTGTACTGACATTACGCTTACCGTCGCGCAGGCTGAAGCCTGCGCTCTACAGGCGAGTGGATGACTTGTCCACCAGTAGAGCGGCGGCTTCAGCCGCCGCGTTCAGTGCGTCATCGCGTGGAGCAGCACGTTGATGCCGAGCGCATAGCCGTCGGGCGAGAAGCGGTAGAAATAGGCGGGGTCCTCGCCCTCGCGCTCCCACGAGTCGGCGATGTCGTTGTTGTGCGTCATCACGACCATCACGCGTCCGTGCTCGTCACGAATGACACGCATCGGATACGAGGCGCCGTCCGCCCCCACTTCCGACGTCGTGCTGCCGCCGCTGCCGCGCCAGAACGGCAGGTTCGGAATCTGCGGCATCTTCGTCACCTGAATGAGCGAGCTGAAGATCGGATCGGTCAGGGGCACCTCCTCGATGGGATATTCCGCAGGCGGCAGCACCTGGCTGATTTCAGACACCCAGTATCGCCAGGCGTCGCTGCCCCAGAAGTCATCCACCCAGAGGAAACCGCCCTTCAGCAGATAGGTCCGCAGGCGTTCGGCCTCGTAGTCGCCCAGGCCCATCCGCCCGACATCCGACGCAACGGTGTAGGGGCAGCTGAACAGCGCGTCGTCGGTCAGCCGGACGACCCAATGATTCGGCCGCCGGCCGGCCTCGAAGCTGACGGGCGCTCTCGTCAGCTCGGAGAACCGGATCATCAGGTTCATGTCGCCGTACGGGTAGTCGGTGCGCCAGCCGGCGCCCGCCGCAGGAAACGTGCGGGCGCTCTCGAACATGATCCGGCAGATGGTGAACTTCGCGTCGGGCATCACGGAGGGGGCCAGACGGATGCCGCCGCCGAGGCCGCCGAAGCCGCGGCCGAACTGCGCGGACGCGAGCCCCGCCGATGCGACAAGCGCAACGAGCAGGGCGACGGAGCGACGCCGGCGATTCCCTCGCATGCGATTGCCCAAGATTACGTGAAATCAGCGATAGGCGCTTATCGCTGAACCACTCGGTTCAGGAGGTTCACAAGGTGCACGGGGTTCAGAGGGTTTTGTTCAGCAGGTTCAGGGTTCATAAACCCCCTGAACCCCCTGAACCCTACAGAAGCAGAATGACGAGCACTGCCCCTGCGGCCACCGCGATCCAGCGCGCCGCGCGCGGATACGTGTGCTTCAATCTGTTCCAGTGCCACGCCAGCACCGTCATGGCCGCCAGCAGGACCACGACCACCGCCGCGGTGGCGCCCGGGCCGAGTGCCTCTCCATAGGAGTGGCGGAGCCCACGGTTCCACACCGACCCGTACACGATGCAGAGGTGGACGAAGTAGATCACCAGCGACTCCTGGGCGACCGCGCTGACGCCGTGCGGCAGCCGCGCGAGGAAGCGACTGGCGTGTGCGACGACGCCGAGAAAGAGGAAGCAGGCGCCGATGCGCATGGTCACCAGCGCGGGTATCCAGCTCAACGGCCCCGTGCCGAAGATCGCCAGGGGCAGCGAGCCGGCGCTCAGCGCGAGCGCCACGAGCGCGCCGCCCGTCAGCAGCAGACCGTGGGCGAAGGCGAGGTGATGGCCAGCGCCCCACCGCGCGTAGAGGCCTCCCGCGCTCGCTCCGATCAGCACGTAGGCGGCCCATGGGAAGAGCGGGAACGGCGAGCCGGTGGCTGGGGTGAGATAGGACGCCGCCGCGAGCGGCAGCCATCGCGCCCACTCGGTGCTCCACGTCACCGGCGTGACGCCGAGCGTGACCAGGGCGAGCCCGAACGCGACCACCACGAGCGCTCGCCGCGATCGGAGGGCGAGGACGAGCGCCTGCAGCAGGACGAAGGTGACGCCGATGAGCTGCAAGACGTCGACGATCAGGAACGAGCGCCACCGCTCGTCGCTCGCGCCTGCGAGATCGACGAGCCGCGACACGGGGAAATGCAGCGCGTAGCCGAGGGCAATGAACAGCGAGAACCGCCTCAGGCGCGCCCACACCGCCGCCGACAGCCGCGCGTGCGCGGGCCAGTGCCGCGTGGTGGCGATGCTGAAGGCAAAGCCGGCGAGCAGGAGAAAGAGGCTCGCCGTCAGGCCGCGCTGAAAGAGCCAGGCGTCGTACCACGCCCCGCTGCGGTAGTCGGGCGCCAGCAGCGCGCTGACCGCGTGCCCGTACACCATCATCACGACCGCGAGCGCCCGCGCCAGATCGATGAAAACGACGCGGCCGCTGCTCATGCTTGATCGACGTCACGCGCCGAGTCGATCGCCGCCCGCGCGAATACACTCACCACACCGCACACCTTCCCGGCCGGAATCTACCTGGCGACTCGACGATACCCCGCACAGGTCACAACGGGAAGCGTGGGGTAGCGGGAGAAGTGCGGGTCGGTGAACGAGAGCCGGCACAGAACGAAGACCGAGCCGCGCGGGGAGTGCACGAGCTGTGCGTGCGCGCATGACGCGCAGAGCCCTGCGGAGGCCGACGGAGGGTACGGTGACTGTCCTGAATGCAATGATCCTCGCGAACCGGCCGACTGGTGTAAGGCAGCCAGGCCGCGAGATTATCAACGACCGGTCACGAATCCAACCCCCGGAAGGGCAGGAACCGCGACGAACGGGGACGAGGGCCGGCCATCAGCCCTCGATAGACCACCTCGATGAACATGTCGGTGGTCCAGGTGCCGGTCGTCGCGCCGTACCGCGCGTCGTAGTCTCGACTCGGCCGCACGGCGCGCACCTGCTCGAGGGTCTTCCCCTCCTTCACGAGGTCCGCGACACGGTCCTGGATGATGGTCAGCATGTCGCGGTAATGGACTACGTCCGACTCGTCGCAGATGCGGCCGTGCCCGGGAATCACCATCGTGCCGCCCTCCTGGAGGTTCTTCGGCACGGTGATGTCGATGACGGCGTTCAGTGCCGCAAGGACGCCCTGGATGCTGCCGCCCCGCGTGGCATCGACCACGGGGTATCCGTCGAGGCGGAAGATATCGCCCGTGGCGATCACATCGGAGCGTCTGAAGTGTACGATCACGTCGCCATCGGTCAGCGCTCCGGGCTGGTGCAGGACGTCGACCGGCTCGTCGTTGATGGGCAGGCCCAGGTAGTCACCGATCTCGGGCCCCGGCGCCCGCTCCAATTGGTCCTCGTGCACGCGGTTCGCCCACTCGCCGGCAAGGTCCACCTGCGCCACCAGTGTTGTCGGCGCGACCAGCGCGATACAAAGCGCCAGACCGCAGATCGTCACGTGTCGCGGCTGCGTCATCCTCCACTCCTTGAAAAGAGCGCGGCTAACGAGACTGGGGGGCGCTGACCCCACGATAGACGGCCTCGATGAACATCTCGGTCGTCCAGGGGCCGGTCTCCGACCCGTACCGGCCATCGTATTCGAGCGTCGGCCTGGCGGCCTTGACCTGTTCCAGCGTCATCCCCCGTGTGGCCATGTCCTGAACCCGATCGCGAATCACGGTCACCATGTAGCGGTACCAGTTCACGTCGCCCTCGTCACACAACCGCCCATCCCCTGGAATGACCAGCGTGCCGTCTTCCTGAAGGGTGCGGGGAATCGTGATCTCGAGCAACCGGTTCAGCGCGTCGATGACGCCGTTGATGCTGCCACCGCTCGCGACGTCGATCACAGGGTAGCGCGTCGTCGAGAAGATGTCGCCCGTGCTGATCACGTCCGACCGGCGGAACAGCACCATGCTGTCGCCGTCGGTGTGCGCCCTGGGCTGATGGAGGATCTCGACCGGCTCGCCGTTGAAGGAGAAGTCGTGCCTTCGCACGTGGTAGGTGTCGGTGGGCAGTGCGGCGGGCGGCAACCCGCCGGCCGACATCCGGAGCCACGCATTCTCGTGAGCCAGGATCGCGGCGCCCGCCCGGCCCCCGAAATTGCCGCCGAGCACGGCGTCGCCCGCCGTCCGCAGCGTTGCGACACCCCCAGCGCTGTCGGGATGGTCGTGCGTGAGGACGATCTGCCGGATGGGCGCGTTCGAGATCGTCCGGATCGCCGCCAGCACCTGGTCGCCCATGGCGGCTCGCCCGGTGTCGACGAGCAGGATGCCGTCGCCGCCCACCTGTACGGTGACATTGCCGCCCGCGCCGGCCACCATGTAGATGCCGTCTCGAACCTGCAGCACGCGGACGTCCGCGGCCGCGGCGGTCCCGTTCTCTTGCGCGGCCACGACGACGCCAAGCGCAGGCGCGCCCGCCCACGCGAGAAGGACGAGACAGGAGACCGGTCTCATTGGCCCGACGCCCTCCCAATTTCCTTCCTGAATTCGGGCAGGAGCGTTCTGGCCCCGCCCATCGCGGCCTCGACCGGCACACCCCAGCGCTTCGCCCAGTCGAACAGACTTGCGTTCTGACCGGGCAGCCAGTGCGGGATCGCGCCCTCGGGCCGATCGATTTCAACCGCGGCCACACAGGGGTAGGGCGCGAGCTGCAGCCCAAGGTTGAGGAAGTACGTGCGTGTCTTGATGACGGGCTCTTCGAAATAGACGGGATCCTGAATCACGCTGACCCAGGTCAGGTGATCCCTGTGCCGGAAGATGTGCTCCACGAGCACGGCCCGATCCGAGTGCTCGATCCCGTTGCGCGACACGCGCCCTTCCTTGAGGTGCGTCGTCGTCATCGTGAGCATGTTCCCCTTCCACTCGCCCGTCGAGAAGCCCGACCACGTGTGGCGCGCATCCGCCGGGGGGCGTGGGCGCCCGTCGAGCCAGATGTCCCGCGCCGAGCGGAAAAAATGAATCTCCATGTGCAGGGCCACGACGCCTTTCGTGACGTCGTCGACGACGGGGAAGATGCGCACGTTGCCGGCGTTCTGCCAATAGGTGGCCGGATGCGGAATGCACTGGAATTCGGGGACGGTCTCCCGCGAGGCGCTCCACGTATTGGCGCGGGCGCGGCCGGCCTCGTTGAGCGGGTGGCCCGTGTAATCGCCGATGTTCGGACCGCCGATGCGATATGGCTGGCCGTCCTCGTGAATTAGGTTGGTCCACGTACCGGACAGGTCGACCTGGGCGAGGGCCGGGCCCGCCACTGCGAGGGCAAGGGTGGCCGCCAGGCCGCCGATCACGCCACATGTCAGCCTCTCCATCCCGCCTCCTGACGAAGTCGATCGATCATGGTCACCCTGCGCTCGCCACCGGTGGCGGGGCGGTCTCGCAGGGCGCCGGGGTCCACGTCGAGCCATCGGGTTCCCGCCGGAAGTGCGACGTCGTGATGAACGGCTGGGTGAGATACACGGGATCGTCGACCATCGTCGTCACCGTGATCCACTCCTGGTCGAACGCGGCATGACGGTCGAAATACTCCGTGACGGTGGTTTGCTCGCTGTACGGAACGCCGTTCCAGCGCAGGTAGCCGCTCCTCATCATCGTGGTGACGACCGTGAGGCTGCCGTGCGCCGCCCCGCGGCCCCGACCCCCGCCCCCGACCACTTCCCACGTGGCCACCGACTGGCCCTGCCACGTGCGCTCGCGGGCGGGCGGCGGAGTCCCAAAGTGCAGCAGACGCGTCTGCGTGCCAGCATCCATCTCGACGCGCAGCGTATTGGTGTTCTCCCAGGTGATGTGGATACGGCCGGGCAGCCGCATGATGCCGCCCACGCCGAACGGCCGGCACGCGTTGCCCGTCCGGACATCGCGGGCCGGATCCCAGGCGTCGGCCATCTTGCGGCCTGCGTCGTTGAGCGGAACGCTCGTGTACTCGGCGCGGGGCGGCGTGATCATCCGCCAGCGCCAGTCTTCGCTGACGATTGACACCCAATAGCCTGTCAGGTCGATCGGGGCGGCCTGCTGCGCCGACGCCGGCGGCGCGCCCCCACCTTGCCGGCCCCGTTGGGCGTGCGCGGCAACCGGCCATCCACACCACAGCGTGAAGGCCACCGCGGCGGGCCAGAGCGCGGGAGTCGTCTTCCTGATGGCCACAGGCATC
The DNA here is from genome assembly GCA_016210845.1 of Acidobacteriota bacterium. GTDB lineage: Bacteria > Acidobacteriota > Vicinamibacteria > Vicinamibacterales > UBA2999 > JACQTK01. Next base: position 16,002 of record JACQTK010000064.1, read on the forward strand.
GCCGGTTCGCCTGGCCGCGCGAGGGGCCCACTGTCGGCGAACGACCATGGGCATGGCACGCGCCGCGAGGGTAACGGACAGTACTACCAAAGCCTGGCGTGGTCAAGCGCCCGTCACGTCACCGGAGTGAACCGACTCTCGAACCGGGACACGAATGCGGCGAGGAGACTATCGGGTAGAACGGCGCTGGACGGCCACGTCCGGTACCTGGGCCCCGGCAGCGAACAATTCGAGAAAGGCGTCGACGAGCCCCGTGCATTCGGTCGCGATCTCTTCGGTGGTCGGCGGCGGGTCGCGGCGGAAGAGTCGCCGAAGGGTCCCATGGTGGAGCAGCATGCCCCAGAAATAGTCCGCGGCCCTGGCCACGTCGGGCATGTCGAATACCCCGCGGCGACGCTGCTGCTCGAAATAGAGGCGCAGCTTGGCGTGGCCGCGTCCTGGCCCGTGCTCGTAATACGCGCGCCCCACTTCGGGAACCCGCGCCGCTTCGGCCGCGACCAGCCGCATCAACGCGATGTGGCGGTCCGAGAGCACGACCGTCATGTGCTGGATCGCCAGGATCAGGAGCGTGTCGCGCGCGCTCAGCTTCGTCGTGGCGAATTCGGACAGCGGGCGCACGATCTCACCGACCACCTCGTCCACGACCGCGCCGAAGAGGGCCTCCTTCGACTCGAAGTGGCGGTAGAGCGTCCGCTTCGACCCTCCCACACGGCGGATGACCTCGTCGATCGTGGCGTTGCCGTAGCCCATCTCCAGGAAGACCTCGCTGGCTGCGGCGAGGATCTGGCTGCGTCGATCGGCGTCGAGGCGGGCGGCGCGCTTGGCGGTTTCGCTCGCCTCCATGCGAGCGGCGACGTGGGCCGCCATGCGGGCGCGGGGATGGGGCCCCGGGAGCTTCTGGTTGCTCATGTCGTCAGGCAACGTAGCATAGAACCCTCGATCGCTCAATTGTTGCCCAACCCCTCGATCCGGCTGCGGTACCGCCCGTTACCAAGGATGTTGTAGAATGCCTCGCCTCGGAACCGGACTTCGGTCGACTGGAGCGTCAACGCGGTCCCTTTGAAACCCAGTCGGAGGTTTCCCCATGATGGACAGGAGCATCAGCGCTCTCCGGACGCTGCGCCGCGGTGAGGACGACAAGATCTTCTGGTACAGAGACGACCTCCATCAGCCCTACCCCATTTCGCCGATGGGCGCGACGACGTTGCAGAAGCATGTCGGTTGGGGATTTCAGGTCGCCGCCGATCAGACGAGCCTCCCCCCGTCCCACGGAGCGCACCTCAAGATTCACAAAGGGCGGATGTACATCGGGTTTGCGCTCATCGACGACGCGGCCGTGATCCACGAGCGCGCGCCGCGGTTCGGCGCGCTGGTGGGACACTGCCTCGAGCACTGGGACGAGTACTATGCGAAGCATATCGGCGAAGTGAAATCGGGTCTCGAGGTCATCAACGGCGTGGATGGCGACTCCCTGAGCACCGCCGATCTCCTGACGCACCTGCAGCGAAGCGAGGCGATTAACCGACGCAACTGGGAGATCCATTTCATCCTGATGTACCCGGCGGATGCGCTCTACATGGAGCTCGAGGCGTTCTGCCAGGGGTACGGCATGCCGGAAAAGGACTTCGTGAGCCTGCTCAAGGGCTTCGACAGCATGCCGGCCCGAACGGACCAGGAATTGTGGAGGCTGGCGCGCCTGGCCGACAGACTCGGCTTGAGGCGCGTGTTCACCGATACCCCTGCCGCCTCGCTGATGGCCGGCCTGAGCGCCAACCGGACCGCGGGTGACTGGCTGGCGCGTTTCCGCGATGTGCTGCACGTCCACGGCAATCGGATCACGGCCGGCCATGTCGACGTCATCTTCCCCACATGGAAGGAGGACCCGACGCCCGTGCTGGACACGATCAAGAGCTACTTCCGGCGGATGGATGACGGATGGGACTACGACCGGGCGCGGCAGGAGGTGATCCGGCAGCGCGACGAGGCCATCGCCAGCTTCACGCAGCAGGTCAAACCAGAGGACAAAGACCGGTTTCACCGCTTGCTGAAGGTGGGCCAGGCGGTCTACGCGTACCAGGAGGATCATGGCTTCTACATCGACCAGGGCTCGACGGCGGCGCTCCACAACGTCCTGATGGCGTGTGGGCGGCGGCTGCGGCGCGCTGGACTGCTCGGCTCACCGGAGGACGTCTTCTTCCTGACCTTCGGTGACGTGGTCGAGATTCTGGGCGACCTGGCGAAGAACGAGAAGATCGCGGCGTACCATCACGGGGCGCTCGTGCCCGATCTCATCGAGGAGCGCCGGAAGTTCTGGCGCGAGGCCAAGACCGGCGACGCGCCGCTGACGCTCGGCAACGTCCCCAAAACCATGACCGATCCCCTCGCCGTAAAAGTGTTCGGGATCGTCGACGACATCCTGCACCCCAAGGGCGAGAATCAGGTCGCGGAGAAACTGGAGGGCTTCCCGGGCGCACCTGGCGTGGTCGAAGGCCCGGCCCGCGTCATCATGGACTTCGCCGATTTTCCGTTGGTCCAATCGGGCGAGATTCTCGTGTGCCCGTATACCGCCACGGCGTGGACCCCGTTGTTCCTGAAGATAGCGGGCGTCGTCACCGACACGGGCGGCATGCTGACCCATGCGGCGATCGCGGCTCGCGAGTATGGCGTCCCCGCCGTGGTCGGCACCTGGAACGCGACGAACTCGATTCGCACCGGGGACATCATCAAGGTCGACGGGGGAATGGGGGTGGTGGAGGTCGTGCAGCGCGTTCAACGGGGCCAGGCAGCCGGCGTTCCTCTCGCGGTATGACGTCGATCGATATTGCGGACGTCAAGGAGGTCGTGCGCGAGGCCGGCCAACTGGCGTTGCTGTACTACGGTAAGGTCTCGAAGTCGCTGAAGGCGGATCTCAGCGTCGTCACCGAAGCCGACGCCGCGATCGAAGGGTTCCTCAGGATGTCGCTGACCGCGCTCGCGCCCGACTTCGGCTATATCGCCGAGGACACCGAGCAGCTCCGCGAGCCCGGCGCCGGCGAGGATCGGTGCTGGGTCGTCGACGCCCTCGACGGCACGCAGGCGTTTGCCGCGGGACTCCCGAACTGGACACCCGCCGTCTGCATCATGAAAGGGTCCCGGCCTATCGCCGGAGCCGCCGTCAATCCCATCACCCGCGAGCTGTTCTGGACCGACGAAGGCGGACCGGCGTACTGCAATGACGAGATCCTGCAACCGGATCTCTCGGTCGAGCTGGAGCCCAACACGCTGATCTTCGCCCCCACGAATCACCACCGCATCCTGCGCGTCGACTTTCCGGGACGGCTCTATTCGCTGGGACCACCAATCTACCAGCTCTGCCTGCTGGCGAAGGGCACCGTGAAGGGCCTCGTCTACAGTCCGACGCTCGCCTTGTGGGATCTCGCGCTGCCCGTGCTCATGCTGCAGAAGACCGGCGCCATCGTCATGCACCTGTCCGGCCAACCGGTCGACCTTTCGACCCTGATGGACCGGAGCACCGTACCCGAGCCGATCGTCGCGGGGAGCGCCGAGATGGTCGCGATCCTGCGCCAGCGGGTGACCTGGGTCGCGGCGGCTACGGCCGGGTGTTAGCCCCCTTCTTGAGCGCCGCCAGGTCGCGTTCCGCCTGCTCACGCGCTCTCTGGCCCTGCGCGCGATCGATGGGGACCGGCCCCCGCTCATCGGGTTTGGGGAGCACCGCCGGTGGATAGATCGCCAGCCCGGCGTTGTCCGTGGGGATCTTCTTGCCGACGCTGAGGTCGCGCGCGTTGATGCGCTGGGCTTTGACGACTCGGCCATCGACAGTCTCAATATCGAGCCACCATTTCTTGATCGGGTTCCGCCGGCCGTATTCGAGGACATCGTCGAGCCAGACCAGCAGACGGCGCGTGAAGGGCCATTTGATTGCCGCCCAGAGGGCGATGCGGTGGACCATGATGCCTTCCTTGTTGAAGGGGCACATCTTCATGCATCGCCCGCAGGCTGATCCGCCAGGGTTCTTCACTCGGTAGCCCACGCACCTCCCGACATCCGGTTTCCAGATCTCGTACCCGTTGTACAGAACCTTCTCGCCATGAGGGATCGCCTGCACGGGGCATTCGCGTGCGCACTTCTGACACTTCGCGCAAAAATCCTGAAGACCGAAATCGATCGGCTTGTCCACCTCCAGGGGCAGGTCGGTGGTGATGACGGCGGTCTTGAAGCGCGGCCCGAGGAACGGATTCAGCACGAGCTCGCCAATTCGACTCATTTCCCCGAGGCCGGCCAACAGGATCAGCGGGATTTGCAGAACGTCGCCGTCGGCATTCGTATGGGCCTGGGCCGGATAGCCCAGGCGGCGGATGTAATTGGCCGCGGTAACGGCAATCGTCGAACCCTTGAGATAGGCCCGGTAACTTTCGCATCCGCTGATCCAGTCGTCACCGCTCGAGCCCTCGAGCGTGTCCCACCCCTGGTCGATCACGATCACGATCGCGTACTTGTGCTTCGGCTCGATCGCCGTTCCGTCGAGCTGATGGGAATACCACGCGTACTCGGGCATCTCGCAGATGCCAACGATGTCGGCATCGAGGAAATAGCAGACGGACTTGATGTGCTTCGCCATCTCCGCCGGGTCGTCGGTCAGCGGCGCCACGTGCGGCGCCGGCTCGCCCTTGTGGAGCGGGATGTGCTGCTGATGCAGATCGCGCATAGCGTCGCCGAGCGGCGCTTTTCGGATGAACCGGGTTCGCTCGAAGCGGTGCTTCTCGCCGAAATCGCCAAAGTCCCCGCGGATGAAGAAGTTGGCGCGCTTGGGCACGCGCTGCACCGCATCGGTGATGAGCGTCGTCGGCCGGTCCACCCGCTTGATCTTCTCCATCGGGTACGTGCCCAGATGCATCGGCCGGTTCCTGCTCGACAGAACTTTCATGGTGCACCCCTTCAGGAGCAGCCTACCCTATCCCGCTCCGGTACTATCCACAAATAGAATGTTTCGAAGTCTTTCATCCACAAAGATGTCGCGATAGACGCATGGCGGTAATAACCATTCCGATTGGTAGCACATTGTAAGCCTTGACCTGCCCGCACGATCGACAGAGGGCAGATTGGATCGAAATCGCGGCTCGTCGATCCGGTCGGCTATGGGGCGCTCGTCATCGCGGTAATGGCTGGAACCATTACCCGAGCAGGCCGAACACCAGACCGATCAGCGCAAAGCGGACGGCATGATACCCGCCGTCGATGATGACGAGCGCGGGGCGTTTGCCCTCGAAGAGGTACGTCGTGGCAACGGACGTGGCCACCCAGCAGATCCCGGCGGCGGCGCCGGCCACGATTGAAAAGGCGCGGCCGGGATGCGGGCCGAGGAACAAGCCGAACACGTAAGAGGCGACGAGGCCCAGGACGAAGACAGTGCCGTGCTGTGCGACCGTGCGAGGGTGCGAGGGCTCGCCCGCCGTCGCGCGAAGCGCGGAGGCGGATGCGACGGTGCGACCGAACAGCGGCCCGTACCACAGCACCCCGAGTCCGAACCCGGCCAGGGTCGCGACCAGCGTGGCCAGCAGCGAGACATCCGGCATCGGTTCCGCCCGCGTCAGACCGTCGCCACCGACTCGGCCGGCAGGCGCACGGTGAACACCGCGCCATCGCCGTCGCGGTTGGCGGCGGTGATGGTGCCGCCGTGCTGCTGCACGATGTGCCGCGCGATGGCCAGCCCGAGGCCCAGGCCGCCATGCTCGCGCGTCGGGGAGGCGTCGGCCTGACGGAACTGGTCAAAGATGTGCGGCAGGAAGGCCGGATCGATTCCAGGGCCGTCGTCTTCGACGGCGATCTCGACGGCATCGGCCGCGCGCGTCACCACGAGCCGCACGCGCCCGCCCTCGCGCGCGAACTTCACGGCATTCGACAGCAGGTTCCAGAGCACCTGCTGCAGCCGGCGCGCGTCGCCCGACACACCCACGGCCTCCTGCGACAGCTGAGTATCGAGCGTCACGTCCTGGGCGGCGGCGGCCGCGCGCACGGTGTCGAGCGCTCCTTCCACGACGGCCGCGAGGTCGACGGCGGCCGTCTCGATCCGCAACCCACCCCTGGTGATCCGCGAGACGTCCATGATGTCGGAGACGAGCCGCGCCTCGACGGCCAGGTTGCGATGGATGGTCTCGACCGCGCGTGCGGCCCGCGTCGAATCGGGCGGCAGCTGGCGCAGCATCTGCGCCCAGCCGAGCGCCACGTTGAGCGGCGTGCGCAGCTCGTGCGACAGCATGGCGAGGAACTGATCCTTGGCGCGGCTGGCCTCTTCGGCCTCGCGCCGCGCCGCCTGCTCGCGGCTCAACGCGGCGCGCTCTTCCTCCGCCTTCTTGCGCTCCGTGACGTCGTGCCCGATGCCCATCATGCGGATGGGCGTGCCGTCCCGCCCCATCACGACCGTCCCTCGCAGTGGAGCACGCGGTGGTCGCCGTCGGGCCGAACCGCGCGGTGCTCGAAGACGAACGGGCGGCCGTCCCCATCGCCTGCCGCACGGCTGCGGCGACGTCTCCGCGATCGTCCGGGTGCACGGCCGCGAGAAAGCCGCTGTACCCGGTCGGGGCCGCCTCGACGCCGTAGATCCGGCACAGCTCCTCGGACCACCAGGGCGCGTTGGTCGTGACATCCCACTCCCAGCTTCCGAGGCGGGCCACCTGCTGCGCCTCGAGGAGCCGATCCTGCATGCGCGTGAGCTCCTCGGTGCGCTCCGCGACATGGCGCTCGAGCGTGTCGTTCAGCAGCTGGAGCCGGCGTCCCGTGCGCCGCCCCGTGGCCACTTCCGCCGCCACCGCGAGCATCAGGACCACGTTGACGCCGACGAACGCCTGCAGCAGGAGCAGCGACTCGTTCGGCGTGGCGCGCGCGAAGGGGCCGAGCCCGTTGAGCGTGCCCACCACGGCCACCACCGCCAGCGATGCGGCGGCAGTCGCCGTTTCGCGGGCGCCGAAGCGGAACGCCGCCCAGAGCAGCACGGGACTCGCGACAAAGTGCAGCGGATAGTTCCTGGTTCCCGACAGGCGAGTCTCCGAACACGAGCAGGGCGCCCAGCGCGATGCCGGTCGGCGGCCACGGTCGGGTCGCTGCGCGACCCGACAGCCAACCCTGTGCTGGCTGGGCGGTCCGCAAGCGGACCGCCCCCGCCCTGGCATTGACGAACGCCAGCGAGAGGCCCAGCCGTCCGGCTGCAAAGTAGCCGGCCGTCAGCACCGCCAGCACGGCTGCATAGGGAAGGCGAAACCGAGCCACGGCCGGGGCCATTATCCCGTTATGCGGTCTCCAACGCGAATCTCGTCCCCGTTGCCCCATCCGCATAACGGGATAGGCGCGCGGAGCGCGCGAAAAGATACTGGCTGACCAGCCGAAGGGCTCCGCGGGGAGGGGATAAAAGGGCGGAGCCCTCGGCTGGTAAGCTATGTCCCACAGGTGACGACTATGTGCGACCACAGACTGCTCTCGCGACTGCTTGCGCTCATCCTTGCGGCCGTTCTCGCGTCCGCATGCTCGAGGAGCGCCCCTTCGAACGAGGCGCCGCAGGGATCGGCGGCGCCCGCGGCTCCCTCCGCGCAGGATCGCAAGTACCTGCTCGAGCGCGTCGACGACGCCGCGATAGGGCAGTTGTACGCGGACGGGTTCTCGTCGCTGCCGCTGCGGGAGAAGACGCTGATCTGGCACCTGTACCAGGCGGCGATCGCGGGGCGCGACATCTTCATCGATCAGAAGCATCGGAGCGCACTCGAGATGCGGGACGTCCTCGAACAGATCGTGGCCCATCCGCAGGGGGTCGACGCGGCCACGCTGGCCGAGATTCAGCGGTACACGAAGCTCTTCTGGATCAACAACGGCCCCTACAACAACCTCACGGCCAGGAAGTTCGTGCTGGCGTGCACGCCCGAGGCGCTGCTCGCCTCCGCCCAGGCCGCCGCGCAGGCAGGCGCCACGTTCACCACGCGGCAGGGCGAGTCGCTCGAGGCGATGCTCGCGCGCCTCCAGCCGATGTTCTTCGATCCGGACGTCGATCCCATCGTCACCAACAAGACGCCCGGCCCGGGCCGCGACATCCTCACCGCGAGCGCAAACAATCTGTACTCAGGCGTGAGCATGGCCGACCTGCGCGGCTTCATGGAGCGGTACGGCCTCAATTCGCGGCTCGTGAAGCGCGGCGGGCGCCTCGTAGAGGAGGTCTACACGATCGACGGCCTGTACGGCGCGCAGATCGGGGAGATCGTGCGGCACCTGGAGAACGCGGTTCCGTTCGCCACCGACCCCATGGCCAACGCCCTGCGCGCCCTCGTCCAGTGGTACCGCACGGGCGAGGAGGCGGAACGCATCAAGTACGACATCGCCTGGGTGCAGGATCGGGATTCCCCCGTCGACACGATCAACGGCTTCATCGAGGTCTACATGGATCCCCGCGGCACCAAGGGGCAGTGGGAAGGCCTGGTCTTCTACGTGAATCAGGAGAAGACCGGGCGCATCCGGACGCTGGCGGCCAACGCGCAATGGTTCGAGGATCGCATGCCCTGGAACCCCGCGTACCGCAAGCCCAACGTCACGGGCATCGTCGCCAACGCCATCGACGTCGTCGTCGAGACGGGCGACTCCGGGCCCGTGACGCCGGTCGGGATCAACCTGCCGAACGACCAGCGGATCCGCGAGCAGTACGGCAGCAAGTCGATCGCGCTCTCCAACGTGCGCGAGGCCTACGACCTGTCGACGCCAGGCGGGATGTACACCGAATTCGCGTGGACGCCGGAGGAGGCGGAGCGCGCCGCGACGTTCGGGGCGCTGGCCGCGGAGCTGACCACCGACATGCACGAGGTGATCGGGCACGCGTCCGGCCGGCAGAAGGAGGGGCTCGCCGGCACGCCGCAGGCGCTCATCAAGGAGCACTTCTCCGCGCTCGAGGAGGGGCGGGCGGACTTGATCGGGCTCTACTTCCTGGCCGACCCGAAGCTCGTGGAGCTGGACATCATCCCCGCCGCCGATCACGACGCCATCGTCCGCGCCGAGTACGAGGCGTACACGCGCAACGCGCTGGTGCAGCTCCGGCGCGTCCGGGAGGGCACGCAGATCGAAGAGGACCACATGCGCAACCGGCAGATGATCGTCCGCTGGCTCATGGCCAACACCCAGGCGATCGAGGAGCGGACGCGCGACGGGAAGCGCTACCTGGTGATGGTGGATCGCGACGCGTTCCGCGAGGGCGTCGGGCGCCTGCTCGGCGAGGTGCAGCGGATCAAGTCGGAGGGCGACTACGGCGCGGCGCGCGACTTGTTCGAGACCTACGGGATCCACTTCGACCCGATCCTGCGCGACGAGATCGTGCGTCGCGTCGACCGCCTGAACCTGCCGTCCTATACGGGGTTCGTCCAGCCGAAGCTCGAGCCGGTCCAGGATGCCGCGGGCCGGATCAC
>JACQTK010000062.1 GCA_016210845.1 Acidobacteriota bacterium
GCTGACCTCGGCCTCCTGATTCGGTCTACTGCCTGCTGCCTACTGCCTACTAATCCAGCGACAGCTTCCGCAGCAGGCCGAAGTCCGAGAGCATCTTCCCCGCGCCCAGGACGACCGACGACAGCGGATCTTCCGCGACCTGTACCGGCAGGCCTGTCTCGCCGCGCAGCCGCTCGTCCATGTTCTGCAGCAGCGCGCCGCCGCCGCTCAGCACGATCCCGTGGTCGCAGATGTCCGCGGAGAGCTCTGGCGGCGTGCGCTCCAGCGCGTCGCGCACGGCCTGCACGATCTGACGGATGGGATCCTCGAGCGCCTCCCGCACCTCGCCGTCGTGCAGGACGACGGTGATCGGCTTGCCCTCGATGAGGTGACGCCCCTTGACTTCCATCTCTCTCCGCGCAGGAAGCGGCGCCGCCGACCCCAGCTCCATCTTCACCCGCTCGGCCGTCCGCTCACCGATCAGCAGGTCGTGCTCGCGCTTCACGTACTGCGCGATCGCCTCGTCCATGGCGTTGCCCGCCACGCGGACGGACCGGCTGTATACCACGCCCGAGAGCGAGATCACCGCGATGTCGGTGGTGCCGCCGCCGATGTCCACGATCATGCTGCCCGACGCCTCCGTGATGGGCAGACCGGCGCCAATCGCGGCGGCCATGCCCTCCTCGATGAGGTGCACCTCGCTCGCCTTGGCCCGGTAGGCGCTGTCCTTCACCGCCCGCCGCTCGACCTGCGTGATCTCCGACGGCACGCCAATGACGACGCGCGGCCGCATGAACCGCTTGCGGCGGTGCGCCTTCCTGATGAAGTAGCCGAGCATCTTCTCGGCCGCCTCGAAGTCGGCGATCACCCCGTCGCGCATCGGCCGGATCGCGGTGATGGAGCCTGGCGTCCGCCCCACCATCTCCTTGGCCTCGGTCCCCACCGCCTCGATCTTGTCGCTCACGTTGTTGATGGCCACGATCGACGGCTCGCTGAGGACGATGCCCTGGCCGCGGGCGAAGACGCAGGTGTTGGCCGTTCCCAGGTCGATGGCGAGATCGTTGGAGAACATGGCAAAGGCGCCGAGCAGCACGGGATCCTCCAGGGCTTAGTTGCGCGGCGTTAGGGCAACAGCCATGCCGCAGGCTCGACCGGGCGTCCTGCGCATGACGTCACGGCGTTGCACACGTCGGCGGCTCAGTTCCCCCGGGGGCGGGGTTCGAAACGGCACACCGGGATCTCAGTCCTGGTACAGGGCTTGCCCTTATTTTCCAGGTAGCTGGGTAGTTGCGTAGCTGGGTGGCTCGGGAGCGACGTGGCCCCAGCTACCCAGCTACCCAGCCACCAAGCGGGGGGACTCATGGATACCAGCGATCGCGATCGCGATTTCGGCGACGAGGACCGCACGACCCTCGAAGACCCGCTGGGGATTGCCCGCCAGCCGGTGAGCAAAGACGGCCACATTCGCGCGAGCCACGATGAGACGTCGGTTCGCCGACGCCGCAAGCGCGCGGGGCTGGGCCCCCAACTCGAGGAGCGGAGCACGGGCCTGGACGACCCGGACATGGATCCGTTCGGCGCCACGGGCATCGACATGGGCTACGGGGGCGAGGGGACGAACATCTCGGACGAGGGGACCAGCCAAGGGGCTCTGCCCCTTGATATCCCCGCAGAGCCCCTTGGCTGGTTCCAGTATTGCTTTGGCGCGCTCCGCGCGCCTAGGACCGCTATGCGGAGGGTACGACGGGACCAAGATCCGCGTTCCGGGCCGCATAGCGGTCCAAGTAACGCGGTCACGCGCGTCCGCCTGTTGACCACAGACGCCGCGGATGTCCAGGATCCCGTGGAGGGCGGCGCGATGGGACAGGCACGGACCGTGGAGCTCGGCGTGTTTCCAACGCGTCTGCCGAGCGACACGACCAGCTTGTCGCCCTCGTTCAGGCGGCCGAGCGCGGGGGCCTGGATCTCGTCGGCGGCGGTGACGTGATTCTCGCGCCGCGATCGAATCGCCCCTCGCACCCTACGCGTCCCGTTTCGGGCGCAGATTGGCGGCCAGGATTCGCTTGCGCAGCCGGATGGCTTTCGGCGTAACCTCCACCAGCTCATCGTCATTGATGAACTCGATGGCCTGCTCGAGGCCCAGGATGCGGGGCGGCACGAGGCGGATCGCCTCGTCGGCCGTCGAGGCGCGCATGTTCGTCTGCTTCTTCTCCTTCGTGACGTTGACGTCCATGTCGTTCGGACGCGCGTTCTCGCCGACGATCATGCCCTCGTAGACCGCGGTGCCAGGCTCGATGACGATCTCGCCCCGTTCCTGGAGGTTGTAGATGGCGTACGCGGTGGCCGCACCCGCGCGATCTGCGACGAGGGCGCCCGTTCCGCGCGCCGCGATGGCCCCGTGCCACGGCTCCCACCCCGCGAACAGGTGGTTCATGATCCCCGTGCCCTTCGTGTCCGTCAGGAACTGCGAGCGGAACCCGATGAGCCCCCGCGCGGGGATCCGGAACTCCAGCCTCACGCGCCCGCTGCCGTGGTTGACCATCCTGCTCAGCACACCGCGCCGCGTGCCCGCCTGGGCGATGACGACGCCCTGAAACTCCTCGGGGACGTCGATCACCAGGTCCTCGACGGGTTCCATCTTCACGCCGTCGATCTCCTTCGTGACGATGTCGGGACGGGAGACCTGCAGCTCGTGCCCCTCGCGCCGCATCATCTCGATGAGAATCGAGAGCTGCAGCTCGCCGCGGCCCACGACCTTCATCTGCTCCGGAGTGTCCGTGTCCTCGACGCGGACCGAGACGTTGCCCAGCAGCTCCTTCGCGAGCCGGTCGCGCAGGTTCCGCGAGGTCACGTACTGCCCGTCCCTGCCCGCCATCGGCGAGGTGTTCACGCCGAAGATCATGGAGACCGTCGGCTCGTCCACCGCAATCGGCGGAATGGCCACGCGGTGATCCGGGCTGGCAATCGTCTCGCCGATGGTGATGTCCGCGATGCCCGCCAGGCAGACGATGTCGCCAGCGGCGGCCCGGTCGATCTCGACGCGCTCGAGGCCGTCGAAGGCGAACAGCTTCGTCACGCGGGTGTCCTGAGCGCTCCCGTCCAGCTTGAGCACCGCCACGGAATCGTTCAGCCGTACCGTGCCGTTGAAGATGCGCCCGATCGCGATGCGACCCAGGTAGTCGCTCGAGTCGAGGTTGGCGACGAGCATCTGCAACGGTGCGTCGGGATTGCCGCGCGGCGGCGGGACGTGGTCGACGATCGCCTCGAAGAGCGGGCCGAGATCCTCACCCGGCCTCTCGGGATCCGCGGTGGCGGACCCGAGACGCGCATTGGTATAGAGCACGGGGAACTCGATCTGATCCTCGGTGGCGTCGAGGTCGATGAACAGGTCGTAGACCTCGTTCAGCACCTCCTTCGGGCGCGCGTCGGCACGATCGATCTTGTTGAGCACGACGATCGGCGGCAGCCCGCGCTCGAGGGCCTTCCGCAGGACGAAGCGCGTCTGCGGCAGCGGTCCCTCCGACGCGTCCACGAGCAGCATCACGCCGTCCACCATCGAGAGCGTGCGCTCCACCTCCCCGCCGAAGTCGGCGTGGCCCGGCGTGTCCACGATGTTGATCAGGAAGTCCTTGTACCGGACGGCGGTGTTCTTGGCGAGGATGGTGATGCCGCGCTCCCGCTCGAGATCGATGTTGTCCATCACGCGGTCGGCCACCTGATGATGGATCGCGCTGAACGCGCCGCTCTGCCTCAGCAGCGCATCGACCAGCGTCGTCTTGCCGTGGTCGACGTGCGCGATGATCGCCACGTTGCGCCGATGAGGGTTGGCGACGCCGTCGCCTCGCACGGGCGCGGCATGGAGCGCGCTCGGACGCGTCTTCGTCTGCGGAGACATCTTCCCAGTATATGCGCTCAGCTCATCGATACCGCGAGACGGTCGAGTTCCCTGGCGCGCACGCCTCATCAATACGGTCGTTCTCCGTTGATCGACGCCTGCGCAGTTCTTAGGATGGAAGGTGACGCCAGCCCCAGGAGAGCCGTCGGGATGCACTCGGTCCTCGTCGTGGATGACGATCGTGCGCTTCGGCGCACCGTCTCGTCATGGATAGGTTCGTTCGGGTACCAGGTTCAGGAAGCCGAGAGCGCAGACGAGGCGCTCGAGGCGATGGCCGGAGCGCCCGCGGACATCGCCGTCTGCGACGTCAACATGGCCGGCAAGGACGGCGTGTGGCTCGCGTGGCGCCTTCGCGAGCGCTACCCGCAGACGGCGATCGTCCTGGCCACCGCGCTGCGCGACTGCGAGACGGCCGTCTCGAGCCTGCGCAACGACGTCGTCGATTACCTGCTGAAGCCGTTCGATCGGGCGCGGGTGGAGGAAGCCCTCTCGCTGAGCCGCGACTGGCACGCTGCCGCCGCGGGCGATCAGGAGCTGCATGAGGCGCTGCAGGATCGGCTGCGCAGCCGCCGTGCGGGGCTCGCCGCGGCGCTGGCCGAGGCGCAGACGACGCACGTGGCCGCCCTCGACGGGCTGATCTCCATGCTGCAGCTCCACGAGCGCGACGGCCGCGGGCACGCCAGGCGGGTGGCGCGGCTGACCGTGGCGCTGGCCGACGAGCTCGACGGCCACAGCGATGCGGAGATGCTCGAGATCGAGCACGGCGCGCTGCTGCACGACATCGGGAAGCTGGACGTGCCGACGGCAATCCTCACGAAGTCGGCGCCGCTGGACGACCACGAATGGCGGGTGATGCGGCGGCACCCCCAGGTCGGCTATGATCTGCTGTGCCGGCTGCCGAGGTTCCGCGGCGCCGCCGCGCTCGTCCTGGCCCATCACGAGGCCTTCGACGGCAGTGGCTATCCGCGGGGGTTGCAGGGCGAGGACATCCCGATGGGGGCCCGAATGCTGGCTCTCGCCGATGCCTACGACTCGATGACCCACCAGTCCGGACGGTCCACGAAAATGCCTTTGTACGAGTACGCCTGTAAGGAATGCGCGCACCAGTTCGAAGTGCTGGTGCGCGGGCACGAGACGCCGGAATGTCCCGCCTGCCACGCCACGGCGCTCGAGCGCCGGCTGTCGGTCTTTTCGGCCCACACCAACGGCGGCGACGCGCGGACGCCGATGACCGGCATGGGCGCCTGCGGCACGTGCGGCGACCCGCGCGGTCCGGGCGCGTGCTCGATGAATTAGGCGGGCAATCGCAGGGCGCGGCTTTACGCCGCGCCGGGCGGGCCGTAAAGGCCCGCCCTACCTCCAGGTCACCTCCATGCCGAAGAAGTGCGTGAACACCTCACGCCCCGGCCGGTTCTTGGGGTTCGGCTGCGGGCTCCGGATGTAGAAGTCGATCTGCTGCGCGGCCGGATTCACCTCGCCGGCCGGTGACTCCCTGTTCGCCATCGGGTAGGTGACGCGGAGCGTCTTCCGGTCGCGGATGCCCTGCGTCACCATGAAGTGCACCTCGTAGTCCTGGTACAGGGGCTTGCCGTTCAGCGTGGCGTGCCCGATGCCCCAGCCGGCCAGGAATACGAACGTCTTGGGCCAGTTGTTGTCGCCGCAGCCCGAATCGGTGCCGTGCTCGTGCAGGTAGGCGACGATGCCCCCGTTCTGGCAGGGCGCGAACTCCTGGAAGCGATCGATGGCGAGGACGAAATCACCCTCAGGGATCTTCAGCTTCGCCTCGAACGTACCAGTGTTCTGGATCTCGTTGACGTTCAGGTCCACGGCACCGCTCACCGGCCGCACGGTCGCCGCAGCGTTGTCCATGTGATCCCACCCGACCGGATCGTTGAGCGTACCCACCATGTAGACGCGGTTCGCGGAGATCACGAACTGACCGTCGTACAGGTCGTGCTGTTCGGGCGCAAAGATCGTGATGGACGCTCCCGTCTGCTGACGAGGGTTCGGCTGCTGCGCGAGGACCACCACGGCGCACACCAGCAGGATCAAGCCGATCAGTCCCTTCCGCATGGCAGGCTCCTTCAGGCGCGGCGGCTGAAGCCGCCGCTCTACAGGGGGACAGCTTATCCACCTGTAGAGCGCACGCGTTAGCGTGCGCGACTCCTGCAAGCATAGCAATCTCCCACCCGACGGGATAGAATCGCCGCCGGACCACAACGATGATCCGAACCACGGCGGCGCTGGCGATGATGGCCGCGCTCGGCGCGTCGATGCAGGCGCAGGACACGCGTCCAGTCGTGGCCGAGGCCGTCGTGGACGCGCCCGTCGAGGCGGTCTGGCACGCCTGGACGACCACCGAGGGGCTGCGGTCGTGGCTCACGCCGCGCGTCGAGATCGAGCTGCGGGTGGGCGGCCGCATGCGCGCCAACTACCGCGAGGTGGGCGTGCTCGGCGATGCGCAGACCATCGAGAACACGATTCTGGCGTTCGATCCGCCGCGCATGCTGTCCATCAAAGCGACCGGCATTCCCGAGGGATTCCCCTTCCCGAACGCCATCCAGCACATGTGGACCGTCATGTACTTCGAGCCGGTGGCGAACGCCACGCGCACGCACGTCCGCGTCGTGAGCCTGGGCTTCGGCCCCGATGACGAGTCGCAGAAGATGCGCGCCTTCTTCGAGGCGGGCAACGCGATCACCCTGGATCAGCTTCGGCTCCACTTTGCGGCGGTCCGTCAGGGGCGATAGCCCGACGGTCGCGGCCGGCCCCTACGCCATGGCGCGGCGTAGAGCGCGCCCTACGAGTCGTGCGGGGCGGGCCTTTACGGCCCGCCACGCGGTCGTGCGGGCGTTCCGTACTTCAAGTACATGGTCGGGACCACGACCATGTTCAGCAGCGTGGAGGTCATCAGCCCGCACAGGATGACGATCGCCATTGGCGTCTGAATCTCGCTGCCCGCACGGCCGCCGCCCAGGGCGAGCGGAATCAGCGCCAGCCCAGCCGCCATCGCCGTCATCAGGATCGGGATGAGCCGCTCGCGCGCGCCCCGCTCGACGGCCTCCCGGAAATCGGTGACGCCTTCCTCCTCGGTTAGGTGGCGGATGTGCGAGACGAGCATGATGCCGTTGCGCGTGGCGATGCCGAACAGCGTGATGAAGCCGATCATCGACGCCACGCTCAGCACGCCGCCGGCCAGGAACACGCCCACCACCCCGCCGATGAGCGCCAGCGGCAGGTTCAGCATGACGAGCAGCGCATCGCGCGGGCGGCCGAACGCGAGCACGAGCAGCATGAACAGCCCGGCGACGACGACCGCCCCCAGCAGGAGCAGCCGCTGCGACGCGCTCTGCTCGCTCTCGAACTGTCCCCCGTACTCCACGCGATAGCCCACCGGCATCGGCACGGCCTGCGCCACGGCCGCGCGCATGTCGTCGACCACGCTGCCGAGGTCGCGTCCGGCGACGTTGGCCGACACGACGATCCGGCGCTGGACGTTCTCCCGGAGGATCATGTTCGGCCCCACCTCGCGGCGCACGTCGGCGAGCAGCCGGATTGGCACCGTGCCGCCGTGTGGGACGTCGATCGGCAGGTCCGCCAGCCGCTCGAAGTCCGCCTGCGTGGCCGGATCGAACTTCACGACGAGGTCGAACGCGGCCGCGCGGTCGAAGATCCGCCCGACCGTGGCCCCGGCGAAGCTCGTTTCCACCGCCTCCGCCACGTCGTCGGCCCGAAGGCCGTAGCGGGCAACGGCCGGCCGGTTCAGCACGAAGCGCACGAACGGCACGTCGGTCTGCTGCTCGAGCGACACGTCGACGGCGCCTGGGACGCCGACGGCCGCGTCGCGCACGCGCTCCCCCAGCCTGCGGAGCGTCGGGAGATCGTCGCCGAAGATCTTCACGGCGATGTTGGCGCGCGTCCCCGACAGCATGTGGTCGATGCGGTGGGAGATGGGCTGGCCGATGGTCACGTTCGTGCCTGGCAGCGTCGCGAACCCGCGCCGCAGCTCCTCGAGCAGCGCCGCGCGCGGGCGGCCGGTGTCGCGCAGGCCGACGTCGATCTCGGCGGCCTCCACGCCCTGCACGTGCTCGTCGTACTCCGCGCGGCCCGTGCGGCGGGCCGTGGCCACCACCTCGGGCTGCGCCAGCAGGATCTGCTCGACGCGGCGCCCGATCTCGTCGGACTTCTGGAGCGACGTGCCAGGCAGCGTATTGGCCTGGACGGTGAGCGATCCCTCGTTGAACTCCGGCAGGAACGCCGCGCCCATTCTCGTCATCGCGACGGCCGCCACGATCAGCAGCGCGGCCGAGGCGGCCATCACGAGCCGCGGCCGATCGAGCGCCCGGGGCAGATCCTTCGCGAAGCGCGCCTTGAGCGTGCGGGCCAGCCAGCCGTCGTGCCCTCGGAGGATCGATCCCGCACCGGGCAGGAACGCGAAGCACAAGGCCGGCGTGACGACAATCGCCACGACCAGCGACGCGAGCAGCGCCACGATGTAGGCAAACGCGAGCGGCGACAGAAGCCGGCCCTCCACGCCCGAGAGGCCGAACATCGGCAGGAAGACCAGCACGATGATGACCGTGGCAAAGACGATCGACGTGCGGATCTCGAGCGTGGCATCGCGGACCACCGCCGCCGCGGACCGCTGCTCGGCGGGCGGCCTCGCCGCGTGCTCCCGCAGCCGCCGCACCACGTTCTCCACGTCGATGATCGCATCGTCGACGAGCGCCCCGATGGCGATGGCCATGCCGCCGAGCGTCATCGTGTTGATGGTGGCGTCGAAGGCGCGCAGGACGAGCACGGCGGCCGCCAGCGACAGCGGCATCGCCGTCAGCGTGATCGCCGCGGCCCGCAGGTTGGCGAGGAAGATCACCACGATGGCGATCACGAGCAGGGCCCCGTCGCGCAGCGCCCCGACGACGTTGTCGACGGCCACCTCGATGAAGTCGGCCTGCCGGAAGATCCGGCGGTCGATCCGTATGCCGCGCGGCAGCTCCTGCTGGAGGGCGTCCAGCTCCCGATCGAGACGCGCGGTCAACTCCACGGTGTTGGCCCCAGGCTGCTTCTGCACGCCCACGATGACCGCGGGCCGGCCGTTCCGCGATCCCTCGCCCCGCTTGAGCGCGGCACCCTCGCGAACGTCCGCGATGTCGCGCACCAGCACGGGGCGGTCGCCGCGCAGCGCGATCACGCTGTCGCCGATCTCCTCCGGGGTGCGGACGCGGCCGATCGTCTGGAGCACGTACTCCTGCGGGCCCTCGACGTAGATGCCCGCGGACGTGTTCTGGCTCGCTCCCCGCACCGCCTCCAGCAGCTCGGTGACGGTAATGCCGTTGGCACGCAGGCGATCCGGGTGAGCGACCACCTGAAACTGCCGCTCGGCGCCGCCGATGGGGGTGACCTGAGACACCCCTGGGACGGCCAGCAGCCGCCGGCGCACGAGCGTGTCGGCGACGCTGCGAAGCGCCAGCGGATCGTCGGCATCGGAGGAGATCGCGAAGAACAGGATCTCGCCCATGATCGACGAGATCGGCGCCAGGATGGGCCGCTCGACCTGGGGTGGAAGGCTTCCACTCACCAGCGTCAGCTTCTCGGCGACGAGCTGCCGCGCCAGAAAGATGTCGGTGCCCCAGTCGAACTCGACCCACACGACGGCGATGCCGACGGCGGTCGCCGAGCGCACGCGGCGGACGCCCGAGGCCCCGTTGATGGCCGCCTCGATGGGAAACGTCACCAGCGTTTCCATCTCCTCGGGCGCCATCCCGCGCCCTTCCGTGAGGATCGTGACGGTCGGGGCCGTGAGGTCGGGAAAGACGTCGACGGGCATCGTGCGCGCGGTCCACAGGCCCGCACCAGCCAGGAGCACCGACAGCCCGAGCACCATCCAGTGATGGTCGATCGACCATTGGATCAGTCGTTTCATCTCAGCCCCTGTCAACGCCCAACTTCCAAAACACCAACTCCCACAATTGGGAGTTGCGGAGTTGGGAGTTGGACGTTCGGTCAGTGCACGTGTCCCTCGGCCGGCAGCCCCGTGGCCGCCGACGCGAGCTGCACGTCGTACGCGCCCCGCGTGACGACGCGCTCGCCGCGCGCGACGCCGCTCTTCAGGCCCACGAGGTCGCCGTCGCGGGAGGCGATCTCGACGAACCGCCGCAGGAACGTCTCGCCCCCAATCTGCACGAAGACGTACGGCCGACCGGCTTCCATCAGCACGGCTGCGGCGGGCACGACGGGCAGCCGCAGGCGCTCGCGCGTATAGAGCACCGCGGTGCCCACCTGACCGATCAGGAGGCGCTCGCCGGAGTTGTCGATCTCCATCTGGAGCGGCAGCGCCCGTGTGGCGGCATCGAGGACGCCCGGGTCGTGCACGTGACGGGGCTCGAGCGTCAACGGCGCGGGCAGACCGGGAAGCTCCAGCGCGAGCCCCGCCGCCTGGCGTGCGACCGCCGCGTCGGCGGCCGGGACCTGCACTTCGAGCTCGACGCGGTCGGTTCGCACGATTCTGAACAGCGGCGTGCCCTCGTCGTACGAGGCGCCGAGCGTCGCCATCACTTCGGCGAGCCGGCCACCAATCGGAGCCCTGAGTGCGAAGGCATTCCCCGACGCGGCTCCGCCACCGGTCCGCAGCGTCTCGTCCCGCTGGGCCAGCCGCGCCTCGGCTGCACGGAGCCTGGCTTCCGCGACCAGCGCCGCGCGGCGCGCGTCCTCGACACGGCGGGCGGGCACGGCCCGCTCCTCCAGCAGCCGCTCCGCCCGTGACTGCTCGACGCGTGCGGCATCGAGCGCCGCGCGGGCTTCGGCCACCTCGGCATCCAACGTGGCCCGGTCGGCGCCTGCTGTGAGGCGCGGCTCCAGCCGCGCGAGCACCTGGCCTGCGCGGACGCGATCGCCGATCGATGGCAGCACGTCGGCCATCAGGCGGCCAGCCGCAGGGGCCGCCACGATGGCCTCGCCGCCTGGCAGCGGGTGCACGGTGGCGGGTGCGCGGATGGACGTGCGGACTTCGCCCTCCTGCACGACCACGGTGGCGAACCCGTTGGTCCACTGCGGCTCCTTGAGATACGTGATCGCGGCGGGATCGCCATCGCCACGGCGCTCGGCGTCGGCAATGGCCGCCTCCGCGTCCGCGAAGACCGTCACGACACCGAGCTCGTGGCGATCGGCCAGGCCGGGCGCGTCGACGACGAGCGCCCATCGATACCGGTCTGCCGCGGGGAGCGCCGATTCGATTCTGAAGACGCCAGGTCTCGAAGGCTCCATTCCCTGAAGCACGACTGGCGTCGCGCTGCCGGATTCCGGCGTCAGCTCCAGCCGCGGGCGGCCGGCCGTCATCGCGGAGAAGTCGGCAAGACGCGTGAGGTGCACGGCAAAGAGCACGGTCTCACCGGCGACGAGCGGCGGATGTTCCATGAACAGCTCGGTCGCGTCGGTCCAGCTCGTGACGGCCAGCGTGGGAACTTCGGCCGCGGGCGGCTCGGGCTGACGGCCGCATGCGATGGCGCTGGCGACGATCGCCACAGGGACAAAGGGCAAGCTTCTCCGCATCACGGAATCTCCCATCCGCTGACGAACTCCAACTCGATCTCGGCATGGCGGGCAGAGGCGTCGAGCGCGGCCTGGCGCACGCGTGCCGACGCCGACGTACGGTAGGCATCGAGGAGCTCGAGAATGCCGCGCTCGCCCGCGTCGTAGCTCACCTGGGCGATGCGCTCCACTTCCGCCGCCGCGTCCAGCGCCGAGGCACGATACCGGTCGGCGGCCGTGCGCCGCTCCAGCGCCGCGGCCCGCCACGCGGCGATGTCAGCCCGCACCGCGACTCGCAGCGCGTCGAGGCGCGCCTCGGCCTGCGCCGCCCTCGCCGCGGCCAGCGCGCGCTCCGGACGGCCGCGATCGAAGAGCGGCAGGGCCGCCTGGACGCCGACCACGCTGCCCACGTCGCCCCCGAGCGCGGTGGACGACTTGGTCCCCGCGAAGATCTCGGGCTCCGGAAGGCGGCGGCGTTCGGCGGCGCGAAGGGCGAGCTGCGCCGACGCGAGCTCGTGGCGGAGCGCCAGCAGGTCGCCGCGGCGGCGTTCCGCCTGCTCCATCAGAACGTCGACCGGCGGCAGGTCGCGCGCGGCGACGACGGGCTCCTCGACGACGAGCGTCGACGGGTCGGTGCCCGCGGAGAGGTACGCGGCGAGCACGCCCTGCGCCCGCGCCCGATCGGCCAACGCCGCGGCGCGATCGGCTTCGACGTCGATCGCCTCCCGCTCCGATCGCAGACGGTCGAAGCCCGCGGCATCGCCCGCCTCTTCGCGCCGGCCGAGGATGGCCGCGAGCTGCTGCAGGCGATCGCGCGACCGCGTCAGCTCGCGCTCGCGCACCTGCGCTGCCACCAGGTCCGCGTGGGCCAGCCGCACATCGGCGCGCGCGCGCCGCAGCGCCTCGTCTGCGCGACTCGTGCCCGCCTCGACGAGCGCCGCCGCCGAATCCCGTTCCAGCGTGCGCCGCCCGGTGATCGGCAGCGGCTGCAGCAGCGTCGTGATCGCTTCCGAGACGCCCGCCACGGACTCACGGCCCACGCTGAGGCGGGGATTGGGCCAGCGGCCCGCGCTCGCCACGTTGGCGCGGGCAATCGCCGTCTCGGACCGAATCGCCCGCACGCGCGGGCTGTCGTCCGAAAGCGCCGCCAGCACCTCGGCCTCTGTGACCACTTGAGCGCCGACACCCGCCGGCAGCAGGGCTGCCACGAGCGCGGCGTACGCGATTCGCGCACGCATATCAACCTCGATCGGAATGGAGTGGACAGACGACGGGCGAGCCCGTCAGATCAGGCGAGCTTGGAAGGCGGCGCGCGGGAGGGAAGCGACCCGATCGTCGGCGGGTCGTGCCCGTGCACGACTCGGACCGAGCGGTGCGCGACGGATTCTGCAGGGACGGGCAGATCGACCGACGTGACGATGGCCGCAACGAACGGAACGAGCGGCGGCGCCACCGCGACGAACAAAGGCAAGTAAAACGCCTGCTCGTGATCGGCGTCGGCGAGCGAGCGGTGAGCGGGATGTGATTGACGTGAGTGGGCAAGGCGCGCGTGGCCCGCGACGTGCGCGTGCACCACGCTCACCCCGTGGTGCTCAGTGGCGTGATCGTCCGGATGCGCGTGGACGAGCGGAGCGCCCACCGCCGCCGCCTGGAGGGCGGCCGAGAGGCCGATGGCGATGAGCTTGCGGAGCACGCCCCTGATTACTTCGTGGCC
>JACQTK010000057.1 GCA_016210845.1 Acidobacteriota bacterium
GATCGGGGTTGCACCGACGTGGATCGGGGTCGCACCGACGCGGATCGGGGTTGCACCGACGTGGATCGGGGTCGCACCGACGTGGATCGGAGATCAGCGCCCGAGCAGGGCGAGCGACGGGTCGCCGCGGAAGCGCGTCCGCGCGTCAGCCCTGATGGCGTCGGCGCGCCCGCGGTCGCCCAGAATCGTCCAGAGGCGCGCCGCCGTGGCGTACCCTTCCGGGGTCGGCGCCGCCTCCATGAGCGCCGAGACGATCTCCTCGATTCCCTGCTCGCGATTGGAGGCTCGGTACAGCGTGGCCAGGCTGGCGTAGCTCCGCAGGCGGCGGGGGAAGGCACGCACCTCCTCGCGGAAGTGCGCTTCGGCTTCCTCGTAGCGGTCCAGCCGCGCGAGCGTGTCGCCGAGGTACCAGTGCAGCTCCTCGAAGGCGCGCTCGTGCTGCATGGCCAGGGCGTTCGCGTCGTCGAACGCCTCGAGCGCCTCCGCATAGCGGCCTTCGTCGTACAGCAGACGTCCGCGCACGAATTGCGGCATCGGGATGGCGGCGTCCTCGGCCTGCGCCGCCTCCGCGTGCGCCTGTGCGGCCTGGGCGTCCTTCCGCGCCAGCGCCACCCGGGCCGCCGTCTCGTGGGCCACCGCCCGCGCGCGCGCGTCGCGCCTCTCGGCGAGGGCCACGGCCAGACCGGCGTGCGCCCGGGCCTCGTCCAGCTCCCCGCCCCGCAGCGCCACCGTCGCGAGCGCCACACGCAGCAAGGGGTTGTCCGGCTGCAGCGAGGCAGCCTCCCGGAGCGCCGCCGTCGCGTCGCCAAGACGCCCGGTCCGGGCGAGCAGCATCCCGAGCTGATAGTGAATGACGGTCATCTCCGGATGGCGGCGCCCGATGGCGCGCAGGCGGTCGATGGCCGCGGTGTAGCGCTTCTGGCCGGCCAGCAGGGCGGCCTCGCGGTGGGCGGCCATGAGACTGGCCTCGTCATCGGGATCGATGGGCGCTGGTTCGCCAGCGGCGACGGCCCCGCCGTCGAGGTAGCCAAGGGCGGCGTACTGGTCCTCGTCGGCCTCGCGGATGTCCGCGGGAGGGTCGACCTCTCGGCCCTCGAGCAGCCGGTCGAGCGCCTCGCGCAGCTCGGTGGCGGCAGGCAGATCGGGCGGCGGCGAGCTCACCGTGCCCTCTTCGAGGTCGAGCAGTGCCTCGCCGCTGCCGCGCACGTAGCGGTACTCGCCGCTGCCCACCGCGAAGGCGCCGTAGCCGCCGAGGCGGAAGCGGGCGGCCAACGACTCGGCGTAGATCGGCCGCGGCGGCAAATCGGGACTCTTCCCGTCGAGCAGGTCCCGCAGCGATCGTCCGCGCAGGCCGGATGGAATGGGCGCGCGCACGACGTCGAGCACGGTGGGCAGGATGTCGATGTGCTGGACGGGCGTGCGGATCCGGCGGCCTGCGCCCTGGCCGGGCTGCTTTACCAGCAGGGGCACGCGCAGCGCCGCCTCGTCCAGCGCGACGCCCCAGCCCGCCTCGCCCACGTCGGCCGTCAGCACGATCGTGGCCTGGTCATAGAGGTCCAGCGCCTCGAGCTGCCGCACCAGCCGCGCGACCGTCGTGTCTGCGGCGGGGTCGTTCACCTGGACGAACAGGAAGACGCGCTGCCCACGGCGGGTACGAAGCCAGCGCTCCGCCACGTCCATCGTCAGCGCGCCATCGCGTTCGACGACGGGCGCAGGCGCCTCCTTTGCCTCGGGCAGATCCGCATCGAAGAACGAGAATCCCCGGGCGAGGCCCGACTCGCGCCGCAGCACGAACGACGAGACGGCGGCGCCTGTCTCGAACCCGCGGTTCCTTAGCAGCTCCGCCAGCGGCCGCGTGTCGGCGCGCAGCGCGAATCCCGCGTCGTCGCGCACGCCGTGCTCGAACGGCAGCTGGCCGGCGAGCAGCGAGGCGTGCGCGGGAAGCGTCAACGGCGAATGCGAGTACGCACGCTCGAACACCACCGCGTCGGCGGCGAGCGCGTCGATGGAGGGGGTGTCGCCCGGGGGCGCGCCATAGGCCGACAGACGGTCAGCCCGCAGACCGTCCACCGAGATCAGCACGATTGGGCCCTGGTGCGGCGGCGACTCGCGCGCGTACCACCAGCCGGCAAACGCGGCGCCGGCCACGGCGGCCAGGAACAGCGCGACGATGAGCGCGGCCTGCCATCGGCGGCTGCCGGAGGGATGAGGCGGTCTGGTCATCAGCGCCCGGGGCGACGCCCGCCCCTCACTGCCTGGTCAGGGCCTGGAGATCGGCGGCAACTTCCTCGCGTTCCACCTTCGCGCGCCCGTGGGTCGCGTCCTCCTGGAGAACGGCGTCGTAGGCCGCCAGGGCTTTCTCGAGCAGGCTCTGGCGTGCGGCGCCATCGGGCTCCTTCTGCGCCTTCTCCCGGTAGAGATCCGCCAGGACCAGGTTGATCGTCGTCAGCCTTGCGTTGCGGCTCTGAATCGTCTGATAGGCCGCGATCGCCTCGTCCAGACGGCCCGCCTCCTTGAGCTCCCGGGCCGCCGTGATCTGCTGCTGGATGTTTCCGACCAGCGCGCCTGGAATCGGGCCCGGGTCGCGTCTGAGCGTGAAGGTGAGCGGCGCGCCGATGGCGCTCCGCACCGTGGCGTCCCCCTCTGCGGGGAAGTAGCCTGGCGCCTCGGCGACGAAATGCCAGCTCGTCGCGGTGCGCAAGCCGATGATCGCGAAGCGGCCTCGCTCGTCGGTGGCCGCCGTCAGCTCGTTCGGCATGGCTTCGGGATGCGTGGCCCTCACGATGGCTCCCCTGATCGGCTCCCCATTGAGGTCCCGGACAATGCCCTGGACCCGCCCGGTCTGGGCTGCGGCCTGAGCCGCCAGCCCCATGGTCACCGTCGCCACCGCCGCAACGAGCTGAAGACGCCGCATGGCTCGCCTCCTCGGGCCCTATCTTATACGGATCCCAGCTTGTCCCCGTACATCCGGCTGTCGGCCGCACGGATCGCCTCGGTCAGGCTCTCAGCCTCGGGCGATACCGCCGCCACCCCGATACTCAGGCCGATGCCGTCGGGCACCGGCGTCGTCGCCCGCTCGCGGTCGAAGGCCCGCTTGAGATCGCCCGCCTTTCGTTGCGCCTCCGCCAGGCTGCACGTCAACAGCAGCAGGAATTCGTCGCCGCCCCAGCGGATGACGTAGTCCGACTCGCGCACCTGCCGGCGGAGCAGCGTGCCGAGCATCCGAAGAATCGCGTCGCCGGTGTCGTGCCCCATCGTGTCGTTGAGCCGCTTGAAGTGGTTGACGTCGACGAAGACCACCGAGATCGGCGCGCCGTAGCGCTTGTGACGCTGCATCTCGCGGCGCTCGATCTCGTCGAAGAACCGCCGGTTGTGGCAGCCCGTCAGCGGATCGGTGATCGCCAGCCGCTTCACCTCCTCGTTGGCCTCCGCCAGGTCCCGATTCGTCCGGCGCAGTTCGGCGGTCATGTCCTCGAAGACGAGGACGTGCATCCCCAGCGCGACGAACATGTTGATCACGATGTTGAACGCCAGCAGACGGTCGAACGTCTGCGCCCCCCAGTCGAGGTTCAGCACCGCGCCCGCGACGGCGGCGTTCGACACGGCCATCAGCCCCAAGCCGCCGCCGATGAGAAACGATCCGACGTACCGCGTCCGGCGCGTCAGCGCCAGATAGCGGAGGGCCGACCAGCCGAACAGCACGCCAGCGGCCGCGGGCCCCGTGGCCAGCACAGACGTGAGGGGCAGCAGGAACGGGGCCGCGAGGAACCAGACGGCGGTGACGGCCGCCACCTTCAGCGGCGTGTTCCACCGAAGCGGCGCGTTCGGAAAGGCCTCGCCTCCGAGCAGCATCAGGCCCGCGGACCAGACGCCGAGCAGTTGCGCCAGGCCGAGCATGACGCTGCCGAGCCGCACCTCCGCGTACCCCTGGGACAGCAACATGAGGGATCCCGCGATCAGCAGCCAGCTCCCGATCCAGTACACGATGAACGCGCGGCCGCGATAGAGGTACAGGATCCCGAGCATCGCGGCGGCGATCAGCGCGCCGTAGGCGGCAAACAGCCGCGGCCGGATGCTCATCGGCTCGGGGGCGGGAATGTCCTGGAGCGACTCGAGGTTGACCAGGATGTCGGGATCGGGCTGGGCCGCGAGGGAGGCGAGCGGTGAGACCATCACCGCGAGAACGATCAGCACCGGGCCTGCCCGCCGGCGGTGGCTGCGAGACACGGGGCTCACGGCAGCTGGCCTAACGGTATCCCGAAACGGGGTGAGCCGACAAACAGATCTCGCGGATAATACGGGGCGCTGACGGCACCACGACCGGTGTCCTGGAAGGGAAGGGGGTTATGGAACTGTTGCAGGCTCTGAGCGCACAGGCGGCGTTCATCAACGCCGAGGTCATTCCGTGGGTGCTGCGCCTGGTCATGATCGGACTGGGCCTGTCGGTGACCGCCGCCGATTTCAAGCGGGTGGTCGTGTTTCCCAAGGCCGCCGGCGTCGGGCTGGTGGGGCAGCTCATCGGCATGCCGCTCACGGCGTTCGCATTGGCGACGCTCTTCGCCCCCGCGCCAGCCATCGCCGTGGGCCTGATCATCGTGTCGGCTGCGCCGAGCGGCGTCACGTCCAACGCCTACTCGTTCGCGTCCCGCGCCGACGTGCCGCTGTGCGTCACGCTCTCGGCCGTCACCAGCGTCGTGACCGTCTTCACGATTCCTCTGCTGATCGACCTCGCGCTGCGGACGTTCTTCGATCAGGGACAGCAGACGCAGATCCCGCTGCTCAACACGCTGCTCAACCTGATGTCGTTCACGCTGGCCCCGCTGGTGGTGGGCATGATCATCCGCGCGCGGTTCACGGCGTTCGCCGTGAAGGCCGTGGAGCCGATCCGCCGCAGCGTGCTGTACCTGATGATCGGGGTGCTCGTCCTGGGCGCCGTGTCGAGCTATCGGGATCTGCTGGCGCATTACGCCACGGCGGGCGGCCTGGTGATCGCGATGAACCTGCTCACGATGGGCATGGGATTCGGCCTGGCGAAGCTCTTCAAGCTGCCCATCGCGCAGGTGGTCACCATCACGTTCGAGGTCGGCGTCCAGAATCTCGCGCTCGCGTTCGCGATCACGTTCAACATCCTGCGGCGGCCCGACCTGGCGGTGGCGGCACTGCTCTATGCGGTGGTGATGCCCGCTACGGCGCTGGCGTTCGTGTCGATGGGCCGCCGGATGATTGCCGCCGAGGCAGGAAAGGCCTCCTACCAATACAGCATCAGATAGATCACCACGCCGGTAACCGACACGTAGAGCCACAGCGGCAACGTCCATCGCGCAATCCGCACGTGGCGGTCGTACCTTGCCATGAGGCCACGCGCGGTCGTCGTCAGAGCCAGAGGCAAGATCGTGGCCGCCAGCGTGACGTGGGTGGACAGTATGGTGAAGTATATGACACGAATGACGCCCTGCCCCTGGAAAGGACGCGATCCGATATTCAGGTGATACACGACGTAGCTGGTGAGGAAGAGGGCAGATGCCGTGAGCGCGCCGAGCATGCATCGCTTGTGCAGATCGGGGCGCCCGTGGCGGATCAGCACGTATCCCGTGACGAGAAAGACCGCCGCGACGGCGTTCAACGTGGCGTTGACGGCTGGGAGATCGGCTATCTGCATGTCGCGACGTGTAGGGGCCGACCTTCAGGTCGGCCCGTTACAACCACAGGCGATCGACGACCAGCGCGCCCCAGAGCAGCGGCAGGTACACGATCGAGAACAGGAACAGGCCGCGCGCCGTCGAATCCGAACGGTCGCGGGCGAACAGCGCGCTCAGCCCGATGAGCGCCCAGCCCAGCACGCTGGCCATCGCGGTGTACGGGACACCCGCGAGCCCGACGAGCGCGGGCATGAGGCTCACGGGCCACAACGCGGCGGCGTAGAGCAGCGCCTGCCGGCCGGTGCGGCGTCCGTCGGGCTCGAGCACGGGCAGAAGCGGGATGTCTGCCGCGGCGTAGTCGTCCCGGTGGAGCCACGCGATCGCGAGGAAGTGCGGCATCTGCCAGAAGAACACGATGCCGAACAGCACCAGCGCGGGGAGCGTGATGCTGCCCGTGGCGGCGGCCCAGCCAATCACCGGCGGCAGCGCCCCTGGCACCGCCCCTACCAGCGTCGAGAGCGACGTGCGGCGCTTGAGCGGAGTGTAGACCAGCACGTAGCTGGCCAAGGTCAGCCCCGCCACGACGGCCGAGAGGACGTTGACGGCCGTGGCCAGCTCGAACAGCCCCACGACCGACAGGAGCACGCCGAACCAGGCGCCTTCGGCCACGCGCAGGCGGCCTGCGGGCAGCGGCCTCGTGCGCGTGCGGCGCATCCGGCCGTCGGTTTCGCGCTCCCACGTCTGGTTGAGCGCGGCGGCGCCGCTGGCCACGAGCGCCGTCCCGACGAGGGTGTGCAGCAGCAGCGCGGGCGCCACGCCGCCCGGTGCGGCCAGATAGAGGCCGGTGAGCGCCGTCAGCACCACCAGCAGATTGAGCCGAGGCTTGGCGAGCGTGATGAAGTCGGCGGCGCGACGTGCGGACCGCATGTCCGCGGCCGTGGCCGCCACGGGCGTCATCGTCGCGGCGTGCGCCGACGGCTTCATGGGTGTGTCACTCCGGGAATCCGGGATTGCGGATCGGGAATCCGGAGGTCGACCGCGTGCGTTTCACCCATTCCTGATCCCTGATCTCCGATCCCGAACCTCGGCCGATGCGCGCGCAGCGTCAGCACGAGCGACGTGGCCAGCACGAGAGCGCCGACCACCACGTGCAGCGAGTTGACGATGTATTGCTTGCCGCTGAGGACGGTCAGAGCCCCGAGCGCGATCTGCAGGACGACGAGGACGAGGAGCAGCACTGACGGGCGCCGCAGCTCCACGCGGACGCGCTGGTGCACGAACACGCGCGTGGCGGCAGCCAGAATCAGCGCTGCGACGACCAGCGCGCCGACG
Organism: Acidobacteriota bacterium; assembly: GCA_016210845.1. Classification (GTDB taxonomy): domain Bacteria; phylum Acidobacteriota; class Vicinamibacteria; order Vicinamibacterales; family UBA2999; genus JACQTK01. Next base: position 6,972 of record JACQTK010000057.1, read on the forward strand.
CGGTGCGCATAGTGCACGGCGATCGCCGCGCTCCAGAACGGCGGCAGGAGCCGTCCGAAGGCGAGCGGAAAATCGGGAATCGCCAGTCCGGCGTCCGTGTGCCGCATCGTCGCGCCGATGAGGATCTGCGCAAAGATGGCCACCGTGGTCGCGATTCCGAGCCGCTGCAGCGCGCCGTCGTTCGTCTCATTCACGTAGGATGGGCCTTCACGGCCCGCCTGGCGTGGCGTGACGCCGCGCCCTGCGTCGCCTCGGCGCTCGTACGCGCGGCGCCAACCGGGCGACGTGACGACTGCAATCGATACGGTCAGGCAGAACACGAGCTGCGCCAGCCCCGCATGGGCAATCGAGATCGGATCCGGCAGGAACCACAGCACCGTGATCCCGCCGAGGATCCCCTGCGTGACGACGGCGGCAAGCGCGAGGTAGCCGAGACGCCGCACCCACGCGCGGGGCTCGGCGCGCCACAGCCACGCTGTTAGGATGACGATGAGGAAGCCGACCGTGCTGGCAATCAGCCGGTGGCTGTGCTCGTAGAAGATGCCCCCCACCATCTTGTCGAGCGGGAAGGTGAACATGAACCAGCCGTAGGTGGACGGCCAGTCGGGCACCGAGAGGCCCGAGCCCGTGCTGGTGACGAGGCCGCCCGCGAAAATCAACAGGGCGGTCGCCGCCGCCACGAGCAGGGTGAAGAGGTGAAGCAGCATCGACCCCTAGGCGGCCTTGAACGAGAAGGCGACGTCGCTCTTGGTCTCCTTTTCGCCGATTGTGATGGTCAGCGTCTGCGAGCCGAGCGACTCGTGCCACGCCTCCACCGTGTAGGTGCCAGCCGGCAGCCCCGTCAGCTCGAAGTGGCCATCCTCACCCGTCACGGCAAAGAAGGGATGATCGAGCACGCCGATGTACGCGCGCATCCACCCATGGACGTCGCACTTGAACGGCACCATCACTTCCCTCGTGCTGAAGACGTGCGTGTGCCTCATGCCCTGAATCGGCTGGCCCGTGTTGAATTCCCGGTTGGCCGCCGGAATCGCGTGGATGTTGTGGAGGGTTGGATCGCTGTTGAGGACCTCCACCGTCTGCCCGACCTGCGCCCCGAGCACGCGCGGGGTGTAGAGACAGCCTTTTTGGTCGAGGACGACGGGCGTCGAGGGGATCGGGAATCGCAGATCGCCAAGACCGTCCTTCACGTAGACGAACACGTTTTGCAGCGCGCCGCCCTGGCCCAGCAGGATCGTCTGGTCCGTGGCGCCGCCGGCCTGGCAGTTCGGATCCGAATCCATGCGAATCGGGGCGGGCTTGGGCGCAGTGCCTTCGAAGGCCACGCGGCCGGCGATGGCGCCCGCCGTGGCGGGGTCTACGGGATTCACCAGAGGGGCGGGAGGTGTGGCGGGCGCCTCGCTCTGCGTCGAGCCGCCGCCGCAGGCCGCCGAGGCTGCCGCGAGCGCGATCGCCAGGATCGGGCCCAGATACATGGGTCGTGACATCGCGTTCTCCAACCGTTAATTATCACACGCCGGCTGCTGCAGCGATCTTGCGCAGCACGCGATCCTGCACCCACTTCGGATCCCACCATTCCACCGCGTTCACAGGGTGGCCGTTCACCAGCACCGTGAAGTGCAGGTGGTCGCCGCCGGCCAGGCCCGTCATGCCGCTTCGTCCGAGGGTCTGGCCCTTCTCGACCGCGTCCCCGACCTTGACGTCCATCGACGAGAGGTGCGCGTACAGCGACTGGACGCCGAGGCCGTGGTCCACGATCACGCAGTTGCCGTAGATGCCGAGGTCGTCCGCGTAGACGACGACGCCGCGGTTGGAGGCGGGCACCGGGATGCGCTCGGTCACGGCGAGGTCGAATCCCAGGTGCACCTGTTGATCGATTTCTTTTCCCTGGTACAGGTACGTGCGGTGATCGGCGAAGCGGGCTTCGACCGACGCGTTCCCGAGCGGCTGAAACGGCTCCTTCCACAGCATCCTCGGCGCCGTCTTGGCGGCTTGCCCGGCGATTGTCTGGCTGTCGCGGCGGCGGAGCTCGCCGTTGATGCGCAGGAACGAGGCGAGCAGATCGGCGGACGACAGCGCCATCTCCGGGGTGGTGGCGGCGATGGCGGGCACGACGCGCCGCAGAAAACGGTCGTCGATGTCGACCCGGCTCCGCGCAAACGGCTTCGCGAACGGCCGGTGCCCGAGCGGCGCCATCGTCTCGTTGCCGGCCGGGTCGCGCGCGTAGAGCGAGATGGGGGTGAGCAGATCCTGATCGTGCAGCAACGCGAAGAACGCCACTCTGGTGGTCTCGTCGCCCGGGATGCCCGCCCCCGACGCGGGGAATCCGGGGTAGGTCTCGTCGCCGACGCGCACACCCGACTCGACATCCGCGGGCGTGGCGCGATAGACGACGAACTCGGCGCCGCCGTGGTTGATGTAGTGGAGGGTCGACAGCACGGCGACGCGCGGCGGCTCGAGCCGCACCTGCACGTCGTGCGCGACGGAGGACTCGGCCTGGCGAATCCCATAGAAGACCGGACGGGCAGCGCGCGCGACGATGCGCGCGGGGCCTGGCTGCAGCTCGGGGATGTCGCGCTTGCCCACCTGCCGCATGACGTACAGCCGATCGGCCGTGTCCTGGCGGACCGTGCTCTCCGATGGTTGCGCGAGGCTGAACACCGGATATGTACGCCCGCCCTGCTCCACCTCGATGTCCACGCGGCTGAATTGCCCGCCTGGTGTCTCCACGACCAGCTCGAGCGTCGTGGCCTGGCCGATGAAGCCGCCCGGCTGGCGGATCTCCATGCGAGGCCCCTCAGCACGGCCCGCCCACAGCCACGCGCCTCCGAGGGCGAGGCCGACGAGCACGACGACGAACGCGAGAAACTTCAGTACGGCGCGCATCTCGTCATGATACCGGCAACACCACGGTCGGGCTTTACTGGACCTAGTCCATCCGCTACGATTGTTAAGTTCCCGCCTGCGCCAGGGCTCCCGCGGGGCCCCCGGCGCGTCGACGCTCCAACAGGGCCGGTATCGTCTAGGGGTCAGGACACGTGGTTCTCAGCCACGGGACCGGGGTTCGAATCCCCGTACCGGTACCAAATTCCCAACCCGAAAGTTTTCAGTTACTTCTGACGATTTCTTTCGAGGAGTCAAGCCTTCTGCGAGGCTCTGTTCGGTCGGAACTTGAAAGACTCTTGAAACTTCCGCCTTCGCAGATGCGCGCGTAACTGCTTCGGCGGACAAGTTGTCCGCGGCATCCGTACCGGCGTCGAAGTCCTTCCCATCTTCGAGCCGTGCGACCGCAGCCTGAAGCATTTCAAGCCGCTGGTTGTCGTAGCGCTCGGTCGTCACGATCGACGCGTGACCGAGTAGATCGCGGACCTGGGCAAGCAGAACGCCCCGCTCGACCAGCCGTGAGGCGTACTCGTGCCGGTTATGCCGCGCGCGGCATAAGCGGCATCATGCCGAGTCCCGGATTATGCCGAGCCCGTTTACTCGTCCCGCGCAGGCGTAAGCCAAATCACCTCAGAATCCCGTTGCACGGTCGGCATAATCCGGCTGTCTTCTTCTGTTTCGGCGTTTTCGCCGGAAAGGGGGAGACATGGCAGATCACGGCCACACAGTCCCGGTACGAGGTGAGCGTCGGTGCCCCGGCCCGCTGGGGCCACATCTCGATTCATTCATGGAGCATCTGGTCGCGCTGGGGTATGCACGGAAGACGAGAGGATCGCAGCTGCTCCTGGTTCGGGCGTTCGATCGGTGGATGGCTCGTCACGACGTCTCGCTGGCGGATCTCGACGAGGGCGTCGTGGCGGCATTTTTTCGCGCACCACACATTCGTCGTCCGCGAGGCGGCGCATCCACCTTCGGTCACTTGCTCACGCACCTCCGCACACAAGGGGCCATCGTCGCGCGGGCACCCATGGTGGACGAGTCGCCCCGGGCGCGGCTTGACCGCCGCTATCAGCAGTATTTGCGCGCCGAGCGTGGGCTCGCGCCGACGACCATCGAGACGTACCTCGGGTTCCTTCGTCAGTTTCTGACGGAGCAACGGGGTGAAGCATGGTCGTCACTGGGCCTCCTGAGCGCGAGCGATGTCGCGGCCTTTGTGCAGCGGCACGCGCGAGCCGCGAGTCCGGGACGAGCCCAATTGATGACGACCGCCCTGCGAGCCATGTTCCGGTACCTTTTTCAGGCTGGTGAGCTGGGCGTTGATCTCAGTGTCGCGGTTCCCACGGTGCCGGACTGGCGGCTCGCGACGCTGCCGCGATCGCTCGCGCCCGAGCACGTGGAGCGACTCCTGATCGCCGGTGATCGGCAGACGGCAACCGGGCGGCGCGACCACGCGATCCTGCTCCTGCTGGCTCGCCTGGGTCTCCGCGCAGGAGAGGTCGTGGCGCTTGAGCTCGATGATCTCCACTGGCGCACGGGCGAGATCACGATTCGCGGGAAGAAAGGGCTCCGGCACGATCGCTTCCCATTACCCACCGACGTGGGCGCGGCCTTGGCGACGTATCTGCGCGACCGGGCACCGAGCGCCACGCGCCGCGTGTTTCTGTGCATGCGAGCGCCACGCCGCAGCTTCCGGGGACCTGGTGCGGTGACGACGATCGTGCGCCGCGCGCTCGCCCGGGCCGATCTGCATCCACCCGTGCGTGGCGCACACCTGCTCCGGCATAGTCTGGCGACGCACATGCTCCGGCATGGCGCGTCGTTGGTCGAGATCGGCGAGGTGCTCCGTCACCGCGCGGCGAGCACGACGGAGATCTATGCGAAGGTTGATCTGGCGAGCCTGCGGGCCGTGGTGCAGCCGTGGCCGGAGACGGGAGGTGTGCGATGACGCCGCTCGCGACGGCGCTGGACGAGTACCTCGGCATGCGCCAGGGTTTGGGCGTCCATCTGCGGGTGCCCGCCGGCCTGCTCCGCCGATTCGTCGCCTTTCTCAATCGCGCCGGACAGGAGGTGATTACTCGCGAGCTTGCGGTGCAATGGGCGATGGCCCCGCGTGATGCCCAGCCCGCCACGTGGGCGTGGCGGCTCGGGATCGTGCGGCGCTTCGCGATGTGGCGACAGGCGAGTGACCCGCGTACCGAGGTGCCCCCGGCCGGCCTCCTGCCCCATCGATTCCGCCGCCCCCGACCGCACGTGTACACCGATGGGGAGATTCGCGCACTCCTGATCGCGGCCCGTGCGCTCCCGTCGCCGCGAGGGCTGCGTGGGCGCACGTACGCCACGCTGTTCGGCCTCCTCGCGGTGACGGGCTTACGCGTCAGTGAAGCGCTCGCACTGGACAGCGCCGACGTGGCGCTGGACATCGACCTGCTCACGATTCGTCGCACCAAGTTTGGCAAGTCACGGTTCGTCCCCGTGCATCGGTCCACGACCCAGGCCCTGCGTGACTACGCCGACGCCCGGGACGAGCTCTTCC
>JACQTK010000058.1 GCA_016210845.1 Acidobacteriota bacterium
ACGCGGAGACTTCGAGCCGCTGATCAGTGAGCAGACGTTCTACCGTGCCCAGGCCGTCTCCGAAGGCCGCGCGCACGTCTCAGCACCGCGCGAGCGGAAACAACCGGACTATCCACTCAGGGGATGTGTGCGCTGCGAGTCGAGTGGTCGGCCGCTGACCGGCAGTTGGTCGAAGGGCCGGAAAGGCCGCTACGCGTACTACCACTGCCAGCGGCAGTGCCGGGCGGTCAACATCAGCAAGGCGACGCTGGAAGGGGCCTTTGTCGATGAGCTCGCATTGCTGCAGCCAACGCCAGATTACATGCGCCTGGTCAAGGATCGAATCCTCTGCGTGTGGGAACAGCGTCGGGCTGAAGCGAAAGGACCGGACGACGGAACAGCAACGGCGGGCCAGTGCCATCCAGCAGAAGCTTGACAAGCTGGACGAGGCGTTCCTCTACTCGGAGGCCATCGACGTCACGACCTACGGCCGGCAACGCGACAAGCTGCGCGAGGAGCTGACGCTCGCCAAGATCGACCATCACGCCGAGGCCGTCGATGAACTCGACGTAGAGGGCATCCTGGCGTTCGCAGAACGTGTTTTGCCGCGAGCTGCGGACCTGTGGGTGCAGGCTTCGCTAAATCAAAAGCAGCGGCTTCAGCAGCTGTTCCTGCCCGAAGGAATCGCGTTCGACGGAAATCGGTTTAATCGAACCGCCGCAACGGCACCATTTTTCAACTACTTGGCGCCGTCCGAGAGTGCTGATGAAAAGATGGTGAGCCTGACCTGCATATCGAATCGTGACCTCGTCAACCCGGCGAGGTGTCGTGCACGAACGGGTCACACGTGGCAGAACGGTCGGCCACCAGCGGCGCCTCGTCTACCGCCCGGCTGGCGCCCGTCGCCAGACGCCAGTCGCCGGGAAGTACCCGCGCCAGCCGAACCAGAACGCAGGGTAGGCTGTGGCACGGTTCAATCGTGCGCCGGCCATCGCGCCCGATGTCGCCTCTCCCGTCGTGACATCCCAGGTGCTGTTCGTCTCCGTATCGCGCAGCACTGGTTGACGGCCAGTCGTGTCGAGCCGGAAGGTCAGCTCACGTGAGCGCGCTCGCCGCTCGTAGGCGAGCACGGGCCGATCCGGCGCCGGCGCCACCAGCAACACGGGAAGGCCGCCAACCTCCGCCTGCACGAGTCGGGCCTCACGTACGGCGTCGAGCGGAAACGCCAGGGCCGCGTGACCGACGCGTATGCCGAGCACGCGCTCCTTGCCGGCCAGCCGATCGTCGGCGTTCCGGCGTCCCACGATCCCGAGCTGCCTGGGGTTCCGGTTGTAATCCTCGTACGGGGACCGGAACTTGCCTGGCTTCTTCAGGACCCGGCTCCTCGGGTAGAGCGCCAGCCATTCCTTCCACGTGGCGTGGACGGCCGGCACGATCTCGAGCTGCCGGTTGGCGAGTGCACCGCGGACGGCTCGTCCATCGACCTGCGTCCAGAGCGTGTCCGTCTGGCGGTCGTACATGACGAGGCCGTCTTTGTACAGCATGCCCGACACCCCAAACGTCAGCGTGCGTTCCGCGACCTGTCTGGCATACACGATGCCAGTGCCACACAGCGGTCACCAGGTGACCGCGATCGGCCGGCCTTCGAAGACGTCGTTGACGATCTCATGTCGATCGAGCTGCCAGGTCGAGTACGCGCGCTGCTCGCGCTCGCCCACGAGCCCGATGACCAGCTCGTCATCCGCCATCAGCCGATCAGCCACATCCGCCGGCTCGAACTCTGGCGCGTCGATTGCCGGAATCGCGTCGCGCGGCAGCACGACCTCGATCCGGTCGGACTCCTGGGCAGCCGTGAGGGACGGCGCCGCCGTGGCCATCACGAGCACAACGAACGCACGGGTAAACACGTCGAGACCTCCGTCGATGATTGGACCGCTATGCGGCCCCGTACGAGAATTTTGTACTCGTTTGTGCGGCCGCATAGCGGTCCTAGAAACCAAGGGCGGAGTCCGTGGCTGGTCAGAACGTCGATCCCACCGCGAATCGGACGCTGAACGCCTTGGCCGGGCGCAAGGTGTCGTCGAGCACGCCCGCACGCTGCGGATTCGCGGCGAAGATCAGCCGGAACGGGACGTTCAGCACCGGCATGAAGAAGCGCATCTCCGCACCGGTCGACGTCCGGAAGTCCTTCACCCTGAACTGCCGCCCTTCGCCCTGTACCTGCGCCGCATCGTAGAAGAGGACGAGGCGCACCGGGCCGGCGATCGTGACCAGGTACTCGGCGTTGACCAACAGGCTCTTGTTGCCGCCCAGCACCAGCCCGGTGACCGGATCGCGCGGGCCGATGGTGCGGATGTCGAGCCCGCGCACGCTGTTCTCCCCGCCCAGGAACAGCTTCTCGAAAATCGGCAGCTCCCTGGTGGAGCCGAACGGCGCGATGTACTCGAGCTCCCCGCGGAGTCCGAGCGACGTGCGCCGGGTGTGCGGGACGTACCACACGCCCTCGGCCCGCGGCCGAGAGAAGCGCGTGTCCCCTCCGACGCCGGCCAGCTCGAGTGCGAGCGTATACCGGCGGCCGGACGTGGGGAAGATGGGGTTGTCGACCGTGTTGTGCACGAGGCTGGGCGTGATCTTGCTGATCGTGCGCTCGCCGTCCTGACCGATGAGGAGCGAATCGCGGAGGAACGGATTGCGCGAGAGCACGACCGGGTCGAGGAACGACGGGTTGAGGTCGTCGACCCTGGCCCGCTCGTAGCTGTAGTTGAGGAACATCCGGGTGAAATCCGCCACCGGGAACCCGACGACGACGTCGCCGCCCACGGCGTCCCGCGTGAACTGGGTGATGAAGCGGGTCTCGCGCTTGAACACGTTGAAGCCGGCCGTGATGGGGCGGTCGAAGAGGTACGGCTCGGTGAAGCCGAGCTGATATTGCTGGGCGCGCGAGCCGGATTGGAGCGAGAGGGTCAAGCTCTCGCCGCGACCCAGAAAATTGGCCGTCTGGAACGACAGTTGACCGAAAAAGCCTTCGAACTGAGAGGCGCCCGCGCCGAAGGTGATTTGATTCCGGTTCTGCTCCTCGACCGCGAGGGTGACATCGACGTGATTCTCGCGACCCGGTGTCTTCTGCACCTTCACGGCGTCTTGGCCCTCGAGCGGCTTGAAGTATCCGAGCTGATTGATCCGCCGGATGCTGAGTTTCAGCGCCTCGGTGTTGAAGACGCCGTTCTCGACGAGCCGCATCTCGCGCCGGACGACCTTGTCGCGCGTGGTGGAATTCCCCACGAGCGCGATCCGGTTCACGAAGTACTGCGGCCCCTCCTGGATGCGCATGGTCACGTCCACGAGAGCCTCGCCGCTCGCCTCGCGCGGCCGCAAATCCGGAAAGGCGGTGAACTCGAAGTATCCGCCCGAGCCGTACAGGTCGCGCGCCTTGTCGATCCCTTTCCGGATCGCGCTCTCGCTGTACCAGTCGCCGGGAGTCACGGTGAAGAGCTTCTCGAGCGCCTCGGTGGTGCCGATGCTGTTGCCGGCGAGTGTGAAATCGCCCAGGCGATATCTCCTGCCCTCCTGGACAGGGACGCGCAACCGCACCCACTTGATCGTCTTCGAGCCGGTCTCCTCGAGGTACTGCAGCTCCGGCTGCCCGACGCGCGCGGTGACGTAGCCCCGGTTGCGGTAGTACTCGACGACCTTGTCCGCGTCCTCCTCGAACTTGGTTTCGAGATACGTGCCGCCGCCCGTGATGAACGCGAACACCCCGGGCTCCCTATTTGCCTTCATCTGCCGTTTGAGCGCCCCATCGCCTATGGCGGTGTTGCCGACGAAGTCGATGTCGCGGATTCTCACCTTCGGTCCGTCGTCGATGTGGAACGTCACGCGGACGAGCTTTGGACCGCCCGGCAGCGGCGTGATCTCCGACCTGACGCCGCCGAACTGGTAGCCCTTGTCCGCGAGCATCTCCTGAAGGACAGCCTTGGCCCGGCCGATCAGAGCTGGATCGATGAAGGAGTCGACGCGGATCACCACGTCCGCCTCTTGCAGCCTCCCGTCGATCTTCGAGCGCTCGAGCGTCTTGGATCCTCTGTAGTCGACGGTTCGAACGCGCTGCCGCTCCTCCATGACGAAGATGATGTGCTTGCCCATCACGCCGTTCGCGTACGGCACGTCCTGCACGTCGATCGTCAGGTCGTCGAGGAAACCGGTGGCCCACAGCCGTTGGAAGTCGTCCCGCACGTCCTGCTCGTCGTAGGGCACCCATGCGTCCTGCGAGGGGCGGCTCGGCTGCGTGTGCATGTAGTAGAGGTACGTTTGCGGATCGATCACGGAACGGTTCCCCTGAGCGGGGAACCGAAGCTCGATGACGCGCACGAGCGGCGGCGAATCGGGCGGAGGCAGTGGCGCGGACTGGACCGCCTCCGCGGGCTGCGGGGGCGCCGTGTCCGGCACCGTCTGCGCCGACGCCGCCCCGGCGCAGAGCGCCGAAATCAGGAGCCCATGAAGCGATGCCGCCCGGCCCATGACGTCTCGTCCATTCAGAACAGCAGGACGAACTTCAGCCGCACCTGCCGGTCGGCGCTGTTGGCGAACTCGCGAAACGCCAAGCTGCTGACGTTGTTCTGCACGTCTCGCGGATTGAAGTGATCGGTGAGGTTGAAGACCTGGATACCCACGCGCGCCCGATGCGTCCCGGTGAGCCGGACTTCCTTCGTCACCGCCAGGTCGAGCGTGAAGAGGTCCGGAAACCGCCCGCCGCGGTTGCGTGAGCCGACCACACCTTGCCGCTCGTCCACGACCGTGTAGGGAAAGCCTGTTCGGTACTCAACGGTCGGGGCGACCGTGACGTCGTGGGGGAGCATGACGACACCCCAGGCGAGGAACCGGTTCGGCGCGTCGAACGGCTGCCGCGAGAACTCGTCCGGCCGGATGATCGGGTCGCGCGTCGTGCCGAACAAGGAGACGAAGTCGTTCAGATTGCCGAACGCCTGCGAGCGCACGTAGGACACGTTGACCTCGCCGCTCCTGGCGAGGCGCCGCTGCACCGTCACCTCGAGGCTGCGAGACCGCGACCGTCCGCGGCTGGACAGGCTCAGCGCCTCGTCCAGTGGATCGACGACCAGCTCGCGGCTGCCGTGCCGCTCCTGGTAGCCCACCCGAAGCGTGAGGTCGGTGGCCAGGCGCTGGTCCAGCTCCACGTTCCACGCGTCGCTCAGCGGCGTGCGCAGCCCGCCCGCCGCCACGCGGTTGTCCAGTGTGACGATCGAGTCCGGGATCACACGGCCGGTCGCCTCGAACCTCGCCACGTGCCGCCGCTGGTGCGCGGTGAAGTCTTTCGCGTTGAGCGGGAGCTTGTCGTAGAAGCGGCCGTAGCCCGCCTTGAGGACGGTCCCGGCGCCCGAAAACGGCCGGACCGCCAGCTCCAGGCGCGGGGCCAGCGTATGTTCCGCGGCAATGCCTTCGTAGGCATAGCGCGCGCCGATATGGACGGTCAGCCGCGAGAGCGGCGACCATTGATCCTCGACGAAGCCCGCCACCTCCGTGTTCGTCGCGCGCACGGCCGGATCACCCACGAACTCGACACGCTGGGCGAGCGAGCCGTCCGCCCGCCTCACCAGGATCGGCAGGCTCGCATCGGTGCCGTCGTAGCTCGTGCGCGCCACGTTGCTCCCCGCCTTCACGAGGTGGTCGCCGGCTCGATTGCCGATCAACGTGGTCAGCGTCGCCGACGCGTCATAGCGGCGGCTGTCGCGGTCGAAGCGGTTGAAATAGTTCCCTCGGACGCCGGTGATGGTGATCTCCGACGGGTCCAGCGTTTTCGGCTGAATCCCCACATCGAACTGCTTGACGGAGAACGAGGTGTCGAAGGTCGTCGCGGCCCCCAGGACGGCGCGCTCGGCGACGGCGGCATTCCATCCCCGCTGCCGCAGATCGGGTGTCGCCTCGAACGGGTGCAGCGTGTCGATCTGGACGTTGTCGATGTTGTTGGGGAACCACACGAAGGTGCCGACGAGCCGGTGCGTCGGCCGCACGGCATAGTCGATCTGCGTCACGGCATCGAAGCTCTCGAACTGCTGCTCGCTCCGATCGAGCCCGCGTGACTCGAGCTCAGTGACCCGGGACCGGACGAACCGGTAGTTGGCTGTTTCGGCGAACCAGAGACGGCCCCGCTGGATCGGGCCGGCCAGGCGCAGCCGCGGCGTGAACGCGTCGACGCCGCGCACGCCGCCCTCCTTGAAGCGGAAGCGCGGCAGAAAGTTCTGGAACTGAAAATCCCAGGTGTCCTGCCCGGGCCGGGTCACGACGTTGGTGACGCCGCCCGTCGCGTTGCCAAACTGCGCCGAGAGCACGCCGGCCTGGACGTTGAGCGCCTCCACCGCCTCGAGCGGGAGCCGGATGGCGAACTGTCCGGTGACCGGATCCGTCCCGTTGACGCCGTTCATGAGCAGGGTGCTCTGGTTGGCGCGCGTGCCGCTCATGTTCAGCAGGCCGTCGGGGCCGCGGATGGTGCTCGGCAGAAGCGGCAGGGCGTCTTCGAACCGTTCTTTCGCCAGCGGCACCGCCGCCAGCACGCGCTCGACGACCTGGGCCTCGCCGGTGGATCGCTGCTGGTCGACACGCGCCGCCGTGGCGACCACCTCCACGACCTCGGAAAACGCCGTGAGCGCGAGCGTGAACCGCCGAACGATCGAGTCACCGGCCCGGAGGAGAATCGTCTGCTGCTGCTCCTGGAATCCCGACAGCGAGACCACGAGCGTGTACTCGCCCGGGCCCACGCCGTCGACCTCGAACGCCCCCTCGGCGTCGGTGACGACCTCCATGAGCGGGACGGCCGGCCGGCTCGATGCGGTGAGGGTGACGGTGACGCCTGGCAGGACGCCTCCGGACTCGTCGAGGACGACGCCGGCCATTCGTGCCGCGCCTTCGGCCACGTGTTGTGCCGCGGCCGGATGGCCGGCGCCGGTGAGAGACCACGTGAACGCCAGCGCGAATGCCAGCCGTGCGTTCGTGAATGCGCGCGTGTGCATGTCCTGCGGGTTCGTCTGTCGGGCCGCCCTCGGCGTTACACGGGCGTGCCCTGGACAGTCCCGCCGTGGGTGGCTGGCCGCCGCCATCAGTGGCCCAGCTCACGCGATCGCGCATTTCCCGAGCGTGGCCGAAACAAAGGGCTGTTCCGGCATACCGGAATACCATGAGGCCGCTTGCTCGCAGATCCGGCCGGCGTGACTCCAGTGGACGACCACCGGACTGCCCGACGGTCGCGGAGGCGAATCGTCCGCACCTGGCGTTGGTCCTGAGCGGTGGTGGCGCGAGGGCCGCCTACCAGGTGGGGTTCCTGCGTTTTCTCGCGCGACAGTTTCCTGGTTTCTCTCCTGACATCCTGACGGGAGTGTCGGCAGGGGCCATCAACGCCGCCTTTCTGGCATCCCATGCAGGCACGTTTTGCCAACGGGTCGAGGCACTCGCGGATCTCTGGGCACACCTCCGCACGGAAGATATCTTCCGCGTCGATCTTCCGTGCCTGGCGCGAAATGTGGCCCGGTGGGGTGTGCGGCTGCTTGCCGGCGGCAGCCGGCACGCGCCCCGGGTGCGCAGCTTTGTCGACACGCAGCCCCTTCGAGCGCTGCTGGCCGACGCGCTCGGCGCCGAGAACGGCGTGCTGACGGGAATCGACCGCAACGTGAGCGACGGCTCGCTCAAAGCCATCGCGCTCACGGCGTCCAGCTATGCCACCGGCCGGTCGGTGACGTGGGTGCAGGGATGTGAGATCGAGGTGTGGGAGCGGCCGGACCGCACCAGCATCAGGGGCCCGCTCACCGTGGAGCATGTCATGGCCTCTGCAGCGTTCCCGCTGCTCTTCCCGGCGGTCCAGGTCGATGGCGCGTGGTACGGCGATGGCGGCATCGGGCTGCGCGCGCCGCTCTCGCCAGCGGTCCATTTGGGCGCCGAGCAGATCGTGGTCGTTTCGACGCGGCCTGCCCGCGCCCGTGACGATCCCGCGCCCGCCGCCCTCACGGGATATCCGCCGCCCGCGCAGGTGGCTGGAGTGCTGCTGGACGCGATCTTTCTCGACCTGCTCGATGCCGACGCCCAGGACCTCGACCGCACGAATCTGCTCGTCGACGCGCTGCCCGTGCGCAGCCGCGGATCGCTGCGGCACATCGATCTTCGCGTCCTGCGTCCGTCTCAGGACCTGGAACGTCTCGCCCGAGAGCACGAGCCGCAACTTCCCCGGGCCTTTCGCTTCCTGACGCGGGGCCTGGGGACCCGCGAGGTGCATGCGAGCAGCGTGCTCAGCCTGCTCATGTTTCAGCCCGACTATCTCAAGCGCCTGCTCGATCTGGGAGAGGCGGACGCCCGGGCGGGCGCGAGCGAGCTCGCGGCGCTGCTGCGGGTCGCCTGACACATCACAGGAGATCCACGGGTTGATCGGCAAGAACGCGGAGGAAGGGACTGGAGACCTAACCCGCTTTTCACGCAGGTGTAGCGCGCAGGCTTCAGCCTGCGCGTGGATCGCCACGCGGGGGCTGAAGCCCCCGCGCTACATCAACGTGAAAGGCGCCGTAATACGGTGGCGCCGCGGGACGCCGTGAACATGCGCCACCTATGGGCAGCCACCTATGGGTAGATGAACTCGTATCCAGTGGGCTCACCGAAGGGGTACCACGCGGTGATGGGTGGGGGTGTGCCTCTCGGCGCTTCCCCCAACGTCGCCGGACGATCGGCACGTAGGCCGGCGGGCCGTCGAACCAGCCTGGTAAACCCCATCCACAGCACTCTCGAACGGTCCCTGGTCCGAACCTGGACGATGTCTCGGCGGTTCGAGTCGGCCAGCTCGAACGTGTACGCCCCCGCACGGAGAGTCACGCCCGGGAGCGCCACCGGCCCGCTGAATGTCAGGTAACTCCTTCTGCTGGCGTTCGTCGATGCCGTGCTGGATGCCGCCATGACCAGCCCGAGAATCGCCGCCCCGCACGCCGCCGCCAACGATTTGCGATTGAACATTGTCTTCGCCTCCTTCTGCTGCTTTCGGTCGCATTCCGAGCGGTTTCTCCCGCTCATCGATTGAGTCTGCGCACGAGCGCACCTATTACACCGACGGCCGTCCGTCGGCGTGGTTGCCCGGCCCGCACTCCTCGATTACGAGTGCTCTCTCAACAATCGGTATGGACTGGGTGCGGATCCGACTGGATGTCGTGCGCGCGCGACGTGCTGTTCACAAACGTTCAGCGCGACATTCGCGACGGTCGCGACGATCTCGCGCTCCACGGTGGCTCCGGCGGTGGGAGCCAGGTAATCGCGGCTGGCGTTACGGCAAGGGACCGCCCTCGGACTGAGCGACCCTGAAGATCTGATAAGCACCCCCGTCGAGCATCTCGATCTCGAATCGGACCGCCTCGCCAGTCTGGACCGTCTTCAGCGAGACTTCGGCGGCGACCGGGAACGCCGTCGTCATGGCCGCCATGAAGCCGGGAATCTCCCCGTGCTCGATTTCACAAGGCGCCTCCAGGCGCGATCGTACCGGAAATCGCCTGCGAGAATCTCGGTGTGCGCTGGAAAATCGCAAGCGTGTGAGGACGTTCACAGTAGGCGCACTTCGACGATCCGCCTGCCCGGGCCGTCTGCGATGATCCTATCCGCTGAGTGTCGTGAACACACTCGCCAGGAGGCTGGACAATGAAACGGATCGTCAGGTCGTCACTGCTCGTGCTCGCCGTCGCCGCCTTCCTCGGTTCCGCGTTCCAGGTGCTGGCGCAACAAAGCGCCGTGACCCCGGAGCAGATGGAGATGATGAAGAAGATGATGATGAATCGGCCGGCGGCGATGGCGAGGGCCGACGAGTCGATTCAGGCTCAGAAGAAGCAGGCAGCGTCGCAGGGCAGGTATGGCTGCTGTCTCAAGCAGGCCTGCGATCACTGCGCGCTCAAGATGGGCGAGTGCCCCTGCGGCATGAACCTGCGGAACAAGATGGCCGTCTGCAACGAGTGCAAGGGCGGCTGGCACGCGGGCGACGGTGCGGTTCCAGGCGTCAACGCGAACGACGTGACGACCCTGCCTCGCATGGCCATGTGACGCAAACGAGGGTCCCACCGAGGGCAGTTACCGGGCGCGCGGGCCGTCGGCGGAGTGTCTGGACCGCTATGCGGCCCGGGACGGGAATTTCGTACTCATAGCGCCCGACCGGTCCTAGCCGCGCGAAGCGCGCCGAGAGATACTGGCAACCAGCCAAGGGCTCTGCGGGGATATCAAGGGCGGAGCCCTTGGCTGGTTGGTCTCCCGGGTTCGTGGTTGGGGGCGCCTGCCTCGATCTTCACGCAGTGCTCGGCGTACACCTCGGGCAGTCCCGCCAGCGTCCACTGCCCTTCCAACTTGCCTTCCGTGGCTGTATAGGCCACCACGCCGAGGCTCCCATCGGCTGTCGTGGCGACGACCAGGTGACCATTCTGGCGGAGGCCGACGCCGAGGATCACCGCGTCGCCGCCGGGAAAGCTCCAGCGCAGATGCCACGTCCGGCCGGTCTCGGCGACTTCGAGAATTGTCCGGTAGGGGTCCCCGTCCGGGTTTATCCCCTCACAGGCGTAGCTTCCCGCCAGCTCGGGGCGGTCGGCGTCGACGCGCGCTGCCGCGGCCGTTGTGACCCAGGGGTTCAGGGGACCCGTGTAGGACCACGACAACGCCAACGCGGTTCCCAGCAGCATCTTCGTGAACGAGCGCATCTGCATCTCCATATCGTCTCGTCTGTTTGAGCGCTCCCGTCGTTACAGACGTGCCCCCGTAACGAGAAGCCTGGTGAGGTGACAGATAGGGTGAGTATGAAACCGATGCGGACACCGTCGTTCAGCTGGAACAGACGCCGGCTGATCCAGGAGGGCACGTCACGCAGCATCGAGCACTTGATTCCCCTGGTCGACGAGGTCGACCGGGTGATGACGTTGACGTGCCGGTACTGCGGCACGACGACCGGACCGCTCGAGGTCACCGAGGACGGCGGTGACTACGTCGTGCCTCTTGGGACGGTCTTCCACCTGCTGAGCTGTCCGCTCGTGCTCGACGCACGGACGCACTGACGGCCGCTCCCCCTTCCGTTACGCACCTACGGACTCGAGATGGCGGACGCCACGAAGCGAATGTCCCCGTCATTCGAGCCCTTCGTGCCCGCGGCATGGACGTCGCCAACGCCATCGACGCCGGGTACCCAGGCTCGCCGGATCGCGTGCAGTTGGAACACGCCACGGCTGAAGGTCGAGTCCTGTTCACGTACAACGTGGGAGACTTCCTAGGCGCGCGGCGCGCGCCAAGCAGATACTGCCAACCAGCCGCGGGCTCCGAGGGAATATCAAGGGCGGAGCCCGAGGCTGGTTCACGCTTCTCGATTCTCGGCCGCAGGTCGGTGTAACGTAGAAGCGTGAACGGACGGTTCTGCAGTGTCCATTGATCTCCCCGCGCTCCTCGATCGCGTCTACTACCGGTATCCGTCGTTCCTCATCGACACCATCGCCGAGCACAGCGCGGGGGCGCGGCTCGTTGCCGTCAAGAACGTCACCGTCAACGAGGAGTTCTTCCAGGGGCACTTCCCGGGCTCGCCGCTCATGCCAGGGGTGCTGATGATCGAGGCGCTCACCCAGGTGGCGGCGCTGCTGATCCTCGACCGCCCGGGCACGCCGCCCACCACCCGTGTGTGGCTGCGGGGCGTGGACAAGGCGAAGTTCCGCCGCCAGGTCGTGCCTGGCGATCGCCTCCGCCTCGAGGTGCGGCTCGGCCGCATCCGGTCGCGGCTCGCCAGGACGCACGCCACCGCGCACGTCGCCAGTCAGCCTGTGGCGGAAGCCGATCTGCTGCTGGCCGTCGAGCCCGGGGCGGCCTACATCGATCCGACGGCGCTGGTGCACGCCTCGGCGCGCATCGGGGAAGGCACCACCATCGGGCCCTATTGCACGATCGGCCCGGAGGTCGTCATCGGCCGCCGCTGCCGCATCGGCGCCTCCGTCGTCATCGACGGCTGGACGGAGATCGGCGACGACACCCAGATCTATCCGATGGCCTCGATCGGCCTCGCGCCGCAGGATCTGAAGTACAAGGGCGAGCGGACGCGGCTCACCATCGGCCGCCGGAACACGTTCCGGGAGTTCGTGACGATCAACCGCGGCACGCTCGGCGGCGGGGGCCACACGAAGATCGGCGACCAGAACCTGTTCATGGCCTACGTCCACGTGGCGCACGACTGCCAGATCGGCGACTGTACGATCTTCGGCAACGGCGCCACGCTCGGCGGCCACGTCATCGTGGAGGACTTCGCGACGATCAGCGCCTACTCCGGCGTCCACCAGTTCTGCCGCGTGGGCCGCCACGCCTACGTCGGCGGCTACTCGGTGGTGACGAAGGACGCGCTGCCGTTCGGGAAGTCCGTGGGCAACCGCGCGCGCATCTACGGGCTGAACACGATCGGCGTCACCCGCCGCGGCCTCACGCAGGAGACGATCGCACAGCTGAAGCGCGCGTACCGGTACCTGCTCCAGTCGAAGCTGAACGCGTCGCGGGCCCTCGTGCAGATCGAGCAGGATCCGACGCTGACCTCGCCTGAGGTGCGGTATCTGGTCGACTTCATTCGCAGCTCCACGCGCGGCGTCGTCCTGCGCCGGCCCACGCGCCGCGCCGAGGAGCTGGTCTGGGAGGAGTAGTGCTGCGAGTCGTGCCTCGTGCCTCGTGCTTCGTGCTTCGTGCTTGGACCGCTATGCGGCCCAGAACGTGAATTGTGTACTCGCTTGTGTCGACCGCATAGCGGTCCTAGCCGCGCGGAGCGCGGCCAGAGAGACTGGCAACCAGCCAAGGGGCTCCGCGGGGATATCAAGGGGCGGAGCCCCTTGGCTGGTTGCGGTTGGTGCTTGGTTCCTCGCACCGTCACCAGGCACCAGGCACCAACCCCACCCAGGCACCAGGAACGAAGCACGAAGCACTGACATGCGTCTTGGATTGATCGCCGGCAACGGCCGGTTTCCCTTCCTCGTGCTCGACGCGGCCCGCGCGCAGGGACACGAGGTCACCATCATCGCCGCCAAGGAGGAGACGTTCCCCGAGCTGAACGAGGCCGCCGCGCGCCACGCGTCGGCCATCCACTGGATCTCGCTCGGGCAGCTCGGTCGGTGCATCCGCCTGCTGAAGGACGCGGGCGTCACGCATGCCGTCATGGCGGGGCAGGTCAAGCACACGAAGATCTTCTCGGCTGGCATCGTGCCGGACCTGATGTTTGCGGGCGTGCTCAAGCACCTGGTCTCCCGCAATACCGACGGGATCATCGGTGCCGTGGCGAACGTGCTGCGCGAGCGCGGCATCGAGCTGATCGACTCGACGACGCTGCTGCAGCCGCTGCTGGCCGCGCCAGGTGTCCTGACGAGGCGGGCGCCGACCGACGAGGAGCAGAAGGATCTCGAGTTCGGCTACCGCATGGCGGACGCCATCGCAGGCCTCGACATCGGGCAGACGATTGCCGTCAAGCACGAGGCGGTCGTCGCGGTCGAGGCGATGGAGGGGACCGACGAGGTGATCGCGCGCGCGGGCCACCTGGCGGGCCCGGGGGTCCGCGTGGTGAAGGTGGCCAAGCCGCAGCAGGACATGCGCTTCGACGTGCCCGTCGTCGGCTTCGCCACGATCCAGGGGATGCGGGTGGCGGGGGCGTGCGCCCTGTCCGTCGATGCGGGCCGGACGCTCGTGCTCGACGGAGAGGCCGTGGTGGCCGCCGCCAACGAGGCGGGCATCACGATCGTGGGGAGGCCCTCCACGAGCGCAGGGCGGTCCGTTACCGGCCGCCAGGACGAATGAACGCGCTGCGCGTGGCCGTCGTCGGCGTCGGCTATCTCGGCCAGCATCACGCACGCCTGCTCGCCGCCATGGACGGGGTCGAATTGGCGGCGGTCGTCGACATCAAGCCCGAGCGCGCCAGGGCGATTGCGGACGCGTACGGAACCGCCGCGTTCACCGACGCGGCTGCGATCGTCGGGCGCGTCGACGCGGTGAGCGTGGCGACGCCGACGGCCACGCACGTGGAGATCGCGCTGCCGTTCGTGCAGGCGGGCGCCGCGGTGCTCGTGGAAAAGCCGCTGGCTGCGGGGCTGGCCGAGGCCGACGCGCTCGTGGACGCGGCGGAGGCCCGCGGCACGGTGCTCGCCACCGGACACACGGAGCGCTTCAATCCGGCGGTGTCGGTGGCGCTGCCGCTCGTCTCGGATCCGCGCTTCATCGAGATCCACCGGCTCGGAACGTTCCCCGATCGCAGCCTCGACATCGACGTGATCTTCGACCTCATGATCCACGACCTCGATCTGCTGCTGGCGGCCGTCCGCTCGCCGGTCGCGATGATCGAAGCCGTGGGCGTGAACGTGCTGACGCCCCGCGTCGACATCGCCAACGCCCGTCTGCGGTTCGAATCGGGCTGCATCGCCAACGTGACGGCGAGCCGAATCAGCCGCGATCGCGTGCGCAAGGCGCGGTTCTTCCAGCACGACGCGTACATCTCGATCGATTACGCGGATCAGGAGGTCGAGATCTATCGCCTGGTGCCGCAGGATGGAGGGCGCCCGGCCATTCAGGGCGGACGTCTCGACGTCGCGAAGGACGAGCCGCTCAGGCGGGAGCTGATGGATTTCGTCGAGGCCGCCCGCCGGAGGCGGCCGCCCGCCGTGACCGGCCGCGACGGACGCGAGGCGCTGGAGCTGGCCACGCGCATTGCCGAGTTGCTGTGATGAGCACGACGTCCAGATTCGATGAGCTGAAGGCACGGATCGACGCGGGCGGGCGGCTGTCGAACCCCGACCTCGCGGCGTTGGCCGCCACCGTGGACATCCTGCCCCTCGGTATGCTGGCCGATGCCCTGCGGCGCCGGATCCACGGGACGCAGGTCACCTACGTGCGGGTGGCCTCGTGCGCGTTCGATCGGCCGCTGGCCGATGCCGTGCCGCCCGCGGCACGCGAGGTGCGGCTGACCGGCCGGCCCGAAACGATGACCGCGGCGATGGAGGCGGTGCAGAGCGCCAGGGCCGTGGCCGGCGATCGGACGCTGTCGGCCTGGTCGTGGCAGGACGTCGAGCGTCTGGCGCTGGCCGGACGCACGTCGATCGATCGCGTGCTGGAGGCTCTTCGAGCCGGTGGCCTCGATGCGCTTGCCGAAATGCCGATGGACCACGCGGCCGGCCTGGGGGACGCCATCGACCGCCTGACGGCCGCGGGCTATCAGCGGCTGCGGCTGACGATGGCCAAGGCGCCGGCCGCCTGGCGCACGGCGTTGTTCGAGCGCGCGGCGGCGCTGCAGGATCGGTACGCCTGCATCCAGGCCATCGATCCGCTGCCCGCGGTGCCTGACCCCGTCCACCCGTCGAGCGGGTACGAGGACGTGAAGACGGTGGCCCTTGCGAGGCTCGCCGCGCCGAACGTGCCGACGATCCAGGTGGCGTGGGAGCGGTACGGCCCGAAGCTGGCGCAGGTCGCGCTGACGTTCGGCGCCGACGACCTCGACGCCGTATCCCCGTCCGACGAGGCGCCGCTCGGGCCGCGGCGGGCGCCCGTCGAGGACGTGCGCCGCAACATCGAGGCGGCGGGCTT
The DNA here is from genome assembly GCA_016210845.1 of Acidobacteriota bacterium. Classification (GTDB taxonomy): domain Bacteria; phylum Acidobacteriota; class Vicinamibacteria; order Vicinamibacterales; family UBA2999; genus JACQTK01. The sequence continues at coordinate 15,568 of JACQTK010000058.1, forward strand.
CACCCCGGCCGAGCGCGACGGCCGCTTCAACGTGATCGCATGATGCGGCGGATCCGTCTCGGCGCTGTTGCGTACCTCAACGCCAGGCCGCTCACCTGGGCGCTGGACCGGTCGCCGGAGCTCTGGCGGATCCGGTACGACCTCCCATCGGTCTGTGCCTCGTTGCTGCGCGCGCGGGACATCGACCTGGGCCTGATTCCCTCGATCGAATACCTGCATGCCGACGACTATCGGCTCGTGCCCGGTGTGGGGATCGGATCGCGCGGCCCCGTGGCGTCGGTCGCCCTGTTCGCGCGCGTGCCGATCGAGGCCGTCCGCCGCGTCGCGCTCGACACCAGCTCTCGCACCTCGGTGGCCCTGCTGAAGATCCTCTGCCGCCGCCGCTTTGGCATCAGCCCGGAGTTCGTGCCCCATGGGCCGCAGCTCGCGGCGATGACCCGCGACGTGGACGCGGGCCTGCTGATCGGCGACCCCGCGCTCGAGGCCGACCACGCGGCGCTCGGGCTGCGCAAGATCGACCTGGGCGCGGAGTGGGACGCCATGACCGGCCTGCCGTTCGTCTATGCGGCATGGACGGGGCGTCCGGGCGCCGTGGATGAAGCGGGCGTGCGCGCGCTGCAGGAGGCGCAGGACGAAGGTGCCAGGGCCTCGAACGCGATTGCCGCGGAGTATGGCCGTGGGGATGCGCCGGCCACCGCGAGGGCTGCCGCCTATCTAAGGGATAATGTGCGCTACGGGCTCGGGCCCGACGAGACGGCCGGCCTGCAGCTGTTCCTCGACTACGCCGCGGAGCTTGGCTTGGCGCCGCGCAGGCGCGTCCTGGAATTCTTTCGATGATCGATCGGATCGCGGCGAACGTGATGGCAGGGGATCGAATCGGCGCTGCCGAGGCGCTCGAGCTCTATCGCCGTGCGCCGACGCATCTGCTCGGCCGGCTGGCCGACGCGATCCGCGCACGCAAGCACCCGGACCGGATCGTCAGCTACATCATCGACCGCAACGTCAACTACACCAACGTCTGTGTGGCCCGCTGCAACTTCTGCGCGTTCTACCGCCCGGTCGGCTCCGCCGACGGCTACGTGCTCGGCTTCGAGGAGATCTTCCGCAAGATCGATGACACGATCGCCGTGGGCGGCAATCAGCTGCTCCTCCAGGGCGGCCACAATCCCGACCTGCCGATCGAGTGGTACGAGGATCTCTTTCGCGCGATCAAGGCCCGGTACCCCCAGTTCAAGCTGCACGCGCTGTCGCCGCCCGAAGTGCTCCACCTCTCGCGGCTCGCGCGTGCGCCGGTGGCCACGGTGATCGAGCGGCTGGTCGCCGCGGGACTCGACAGCATTCCGGGCGGCGGAGCCGAGATCCTGGCCGATCGCGTGCGTAAGCTCCTGAACTGCTACGGCAAGGCCTCCGCCGACGAGTGGCTGGGCGTGATGCGCGAGGCGCACCGCGCCGGCCTCCGCACCACGGCGACGATGATGTACGGGACGGTGGAGACGGATGAAGAGCGGATCGAGCACCTGATGCGGCTCAGGGCGCTGCAGGACGAGACCGGCGGCTTCACCGCGTTCATCACCTGGAGCTTTCAGCCGGAGCACACCGAGCGCGGGGGGTACGAGGCCACCGGCGTCGACTACCTGCGCACCCTCGCGCTGGCCCGAATCGTCCTCGACAACTTCGAGAACCTGCAGGCCTCGTGGGTCACCCAGGGCGGCAAGGTCGGCCAGCTCAGTCTCGCCTACGGGGCCAACGACATGGGCAGCGTCATGATCGAAGAGAACGTCGTCCGCGCGGCCGGGGCGAGCTACTGCATGGACGAGGTCGAGATCGTCGTGAACATCGAGGACGCGGGGTTCGTGCCGAAGCGCCGCAACATGCACTACGAGATCCTCGGCGACCCCGTGTTCCGCGAGCGGAACGTGCCGCGCATCCTGGCGCTGGCCACGGCGCGGGAGGCGGGCGACACCTCGGTGCCAGAAGAGCTGCGGCAGTATCCGGCCAGGAGCCAGGCCGGCAAGCGGCTCCGCCTCGCCCAGTGACGTGTGATCTATCGGGCTGATTGGGTTCTGCCGATCGCGGACGCACCCATCCGCGGCGGATGGGTGCGCGTCGAGGGCGGGCGCGTCTCTGGCCTCGGGACCGATCCTCCTGCGGACGCGATCGATCTCGGCCGCGCCGCCGTTCTGCCCGCGCTCGTCAACGCGCACACCCATCTCGAGCTGTCGTACCTGCGGGGCGCCATCCCGCCCGCGGGGCGCTTTCTCGACTGGATTCGTCCTCTGATGGCGGCCCGTCGGCAGCAGCCCGATCCGGCGGCGGATGTCGTGCTGCAGGCGGCCCGGGCGGCGATCGCGGAGGCGCGTGCCAGCGGCACGGGCCTGATCGGCGACGTCAGCAACACGCTGGTCACCCCGTCGCTGCTGCGCGACGCGGGGCTGCCCGCACGTGTGTTCCACGAGCTGCTCGGCTTCAACGCCGCCGACCCCGAGGGCCGCGTCCGCAGGGCTCGCGCGGCGATCGGGCGCGCAGTAGGGACGGGCCTCGTGCCCGCCCAGGGCGAGCCTGCCGCACCGGTGACGATCAGCCTGGCGCCGCATGCGCCGTACTCGGTGTCGCCCGATCTGCTGGCCGCCATTCGGCTGGATCTGGACGCGCATCCCCACGACCGGTCGTGCGTGCACGTGGGCGAGTCGCCCGAGGAAGTGGAGCTGGTCGAGCGCGGCACGGGGCCCTGGTCCGATTTGCTGCGCGAGCTGGGTGCCTGGAACGAGGCGTGGACGCCGCATGGGGGCTCCCCCGTGGCGTATCTCGCCGACGCGGGCTTCCTCGATTCGCGCGTGCTGGCCGTGCACGGCGTGCAGTGCTCGGGCGACGACCTCGCCCGGCTGCGGACGCTCGGCGTGACGATGGTGTCCTGCCCGCGCAGCAACCGGCACGTGGGCGTGGGCGATCCGCCGATCGAGGCGTTCTACGCCATGGGCGTCCCCGTGGCCTTCGGCACCGACAGTCTCGCCAGCGTCGAGGATCTCAACATGTTCGCGGAGCTGGCCGCCGCACGCCGCGTCGCCCCGCGCGTGCCAGCCCGCGATCTGGTCGAGAGCGCCACGCGCGGCGGGGCCCGCGCGCTCGGATTCGAGGAGTTCGGCAGCATCGAGGCGAACAAGCGCGCGGCGCTCGTCGCCGTCCGCCTGCCCGATCGGGTGGAGGATGTGGAAGAATACCTGGTCTCTGGCGTCGTGCCCGAGCAGGTCGTGTGGCTCGATGCGGCGCCTTCCTGACGGCCCACGTGCGCAAGCTGACCACCTATCTGTCGTTCGTCCGCTTCAGCCATTCCGTGTTCGCGCTCCCGTTCGCGCTCACCGGGGCGCTGCTGGCGTGGCGGGTGGCGCCGTTTGCCTGGTCGCAGGTGCTCTGGATCGTCGTGTGCATGGTGAGCGCCCGCAGTGCGGCGATGGGCTTCAACCGGCTCGTCGACGCGCGGATCGACGCGCTCAACCCGCGCACGTCGATGCGCGAGCTGCCGAGAGGCGCGATGTCGGCGAGGGAGGCGGCGCTCTTCGTGATCGTGTCCTCCCTCGTGTTCGTCTACGGCGCGGCGCGCCTCAGTGCGCTCTGCTTGTGGCTGTCGCCGGTCGCGCTGGTCATGGTCTTCTGGTACTCGCTGGCCAAACGCTACACCGCCTACACGCAGCTCTTCCTCGGCTTGGCCATGGCAGTGGCGCCGGTGGGCGGCTGGATCGCCGCGGGCGGCCGCGGCGGACCGGCGCCGTGGCTGCTGGGCCTGGCGATCGGGCTCTGGGTCGGCGGCTTCGACGTGCTCTATGCCTGCCAGGACGTGGACTTCGACCGCCGCCACGGGCTGCACTCCATTCCCACGCGGTTCGGCGTGGCTCGCGCGATCCTGCTGTCGCGGCTGATGCACGCGATCGCCGTCGCTGCCATGGCCGTCTTGTGGCGCGCGTCCAGTCTCCCGCCGCTCTATCTGGCCGGTGTGGTCGTGGTGGCCGTGCTGCTCGTGTACGAGCAGTCGCTCGTCAGCGCCGACGATCTCTCGCAGGTGAAGAAGGCGTTCGACCTCAACGGCTACGTGGGGATCATCTACTTCCTCGCGACGGCGATCTCCCTGTACGTCGAGTGATCGTCAAGAGCACAAAGACGGATCAGCCACGAAGCACCACAAAGGTCACTATGCCGTTGAAGTGTGATACGCGGCCTTCGTGGTCCTTTGTGCTCGCGTCTTGCCGCGCTGTGTCCTTCGTGGCTAGAACGTCTTCGTGCCTTTCGTGGCTACCGTGTCGGTGAGCACATCGCCCGACAAGGCCCCGGACCGCATCGCCTCGATGTTCGACGCGATCGCGCCGCGGTACGACCTGCTGAACCGCGTGCTGAGTGCGGGGATCGATCGGCGCTGGCGGGCGCGCGCGATTCGCACGCTTGCCCTCACGGGCGGTGAACGGCTGCTCGACGTGTGCACCGGCACGGCGGACGTGGCGCTCCAGGCCCGCGCGGCGGCCCGCGTGCTCGGTGTCGACTTCGCCCCCGCGATGCTGTCGATCGGGTTGCGGAAGGTCCGAACCGCAGGAGAAGCCAATCGCATCACGTTCGCCCGCGGCGATGCCGCACGGCTCCCCGTGGCGGATCGCAGCGTCGATGCGGTCACCGTGGCGTTCGGGATCCGCAACGTGCAGCACCCCGAGGTGGCCTGCCTCGAGATGGCGCGGGTGCTCCGGTCCGGCGGCCGGCTGGCCATCCTCGAATTCGGCGTGCCGCGCGTCCCGGGCGTCAGCACGCTCTATCTGTGGTACTTCCGGCACCTGCTGCCGCTGGTGGGCCGCGCGGTCTCCGGGCATACCGCCGCGTACACGTACCTGCCGGCGTCGGTCGGGACGTTTCCACCGCCGGCAGCGTTCATGGACCGGCTCCGCGAGGCCGGATTCACCGACGTCCGCGCAGACTCGCTGACCTTGGGCATCGTCTATCTCTATACGGCCCGTAAACCCTGAGGCCGAAACCGTCGTAAGTGATTGTAAGGTCGGATGTTATAATCGGCGTTCACGTCCTTGGTTCATTTCGACTTCGACGACCGCTACCTCGACGACAACGTCGTCGGCCACGCCATCTCGCGGCGCGACGGCGTGGTCCTGTCGGTCGTCTTCCATCTCGCGCTGGCGGCGCTGCTCGTCTACGGCCCGGAGATTCCGTTCTTCCGCCTCACGCCGGAGGATCTGGAGCGCCGCCGGGCCGAGCTCGAGCAGCGGCTGCGCCAGAACGAGGAGCGGACGTTCGTCTTCGTGCAGCCGCGCGTCGACCTGCGCGCGCTCGAACCGCCGCTGCGGGCACCGCTCTCCGACGAGGATCGCCTGGCGCAGGCGCCGGAACGGGCGCCGGAACCGGAGAACCCCTTGCCCCTCGCGCAAGGCAACACGCCGGAGCGCGTCGAGGAGGAGCTGGCCGAGCGCGCGAGAGGGGAAGAGGTGGAGCCGGTGCCGCCGCAGCCCGAAACGCAGATCGCGCGAGCCGATCCGCTGGAGGCGTTGGAGATGCCGCGCCGCTCGCCGCTCCCGCCGCCTCGCGTGAGCGGCTCGCTCGGCGAGGCGCTGCGGAACCTGCAACGCTACATCCAGAATCAGACGTTCGACAATCCGCAGGGCGGTGCCGACACTCCGGGCGCCACGATTCAGTTCGACACCAAGGGCGTGGAGTTCGGGCCCTGGCTGCGGCGCTTCGTCGCCCAGGTGCGGCGCAACTGGTTCATCCCGCAGGCCGCCATGTTCATGAGCGGCCACGTGGTGCTCCAGTTCAACATCCACAGGGACGGCCGGATCACCGACGTGGTGGTGGTACGCCCCTCGACGATCGATGCGTTCACCAACGCGGCGTACGGCGCGATCGTCTCGTCCAATCCCACCGAGCCGCTGCCGCCGGAGTATCCGGCGGACAAGGCCTTCTTCACCGTCACCTTCTACTACAACGAGCAGCCGCCGCTGCAATGATGCCGACGCGCACGCAGCAGCTCGGGTTGCTCCTCCTCCTCACTGCGCTGGTCGTCTACGTCTTCGTGCGGGTCTTCTGACGGAATCCCCGTCGCCGGCCCAGGCGCGGAGACGACACACGTGGCCGGAGCTATAATCTCGCCCTATCCGCCCGGACAGGACAACGATGGCGCTGGCTCCCGGCGCGCGACTCGGCCCGTATGAAGTGACCGGCCTCCTGGGCAGAGGCGGGATGGGGGAGGTCTATCGTGCGCGCGACACGAAGCTGGGCCGCGAGGTCGCGCTGAAGGTGCTCCCGGATCGGTTCGCCGAACAGCCGGACCGGCTGGCCCGCTTCGAGCGGGAAGCCCGCTTGCTCGCCTCGCTCAACCATCCGCACATCGCGACGATTCACGGGCTGGAAGAGGCGCGGCCGGGCGGCGCGGAGGAGGCGCCCGTCACCGCGCTGGTGCTGGAGCTGGTCGAGGGCGAGACGCTGGCGGAGCGGATCGCGCGGGGGCGCGTGCCGGTGCACGAGGCGCTGGCGATGGCCCGTCAGGTCGCCGACGCGCTGGAGGCGGCGCACAAGAAGGGGATCGTCCATCGGGACCTGAAGCCCGCCAACATTGCGCTCACGCCGGACGGCACGGTGAAGACGCCATTCATGCAAAAGCCACTCTGACGTTCGAGCGGGTCGTCCGTCTGATACGGGGTGCCCGAGGGGCTCTTGTACTGTGACCGAAAGAGGCGTATAGTTCGGGCGCATGGGAAACGCCACGGCATGTGCGACGCGTCTGAATTACGCGCGCGAGGTGTGGGAGGAGACGGGAGACCTGCCGGCCGCGGTTCGACGGCTGATGCAGGAGTGCCGTATCGGGCGGCGCCAGGCGTATCGGGACCTGCGGCGCGCCCGCCGGTTGAAAGGGCCGGTGCCGGTCCCCGATGCCACGATCTCGTTTACCGTGAAGCTGTCGCGCAGCTTGGTGCAGCGGGTTCGCGCGCACGCGGACGCGACCGACCGGACGAT
>JACQTK010000093.1 GCA_016210845.1 Acidobacteriota bacterium
ATCGAGTACGACCTCTACTACATCGAGAACTGGTCGGTGACGCTCGACCTCAAGATCATGTGGCTCACCGTCGTCCGGGGCCTGTTCCAGCGTGCCTATTGATGCGCATGCTGAAGCATGCGCTCTACAACGCTCCCGTCGCGCGGGGACTGTAGCCCTCGCGGCCCGTCAATGAGGGTCGTCGTCACCGGCGCCGCCGGCTTCATCGGCTCCCATCTCAGCGAGGCGCTGCTCGACCGCGGCCATACGGTGGTGGGCATCGACAACCTGCTCACCGGCGACATGGCCAACGTCGCGCACCTGCGCGCCCGCGACTTCCACTTCATCCGCCACGACGTGACGCGCTACATCGACGTCAACGGCCCCGTCGACTTCGTGCTGCACTGGGCGAGTCCGGCCAGTCCGATCGACTATCTCGAGCTGCCGATTCAGACGCTGAAGGTCGGATCGCTCGGGACGCACAACGCGCTCGGGCTCGCCATGGCCAAGGGCGCGGGCTTCATGCTGGCCTCGACGTCGGAGGTGTACGGCGATCCGCTCGAACACCCGCAGAAGGAGACGTACTGGGGCCACGTCAACCCCGTCGGGCCGCGCGGCGTGTACGACGAGGCCAAGCGCTTCGCCGAAGCGCTCACCCTCGCGTACCACCGCTACCACGGGGTCGATACCAGGATCGTCCGCATCTTCAACACGTACGGCCCCCGCATGCGGCTGCGCGACGGACGGGCCGTGCCCGCGTTCATGTCGCAGGCGCTGCGCAACGAGGACGTCACCGTCTTCGGCGACGGGACGCAGACGCGGAGCTTCTGCTACGTCACCGATCTGGTGGACGGGGTCCTGCGCCTGATGGCGTCCGACATCACCGATCCGGTCAACATCGGGAACCCCGACGAGGTCACGATCGAGGAGATCGCACGGACGATCATCCGGCTGACCGGATCCCGCAGCCGGATCGTGTACCGGCCGCTCCCGGTCGACGACCCGAAGCAGCGCCGCCCCGACATCACGCGCGCACGCACGCTGCTCGGCTGGGAGCCGATGGTCGGCCTGGAAGAGGGCCTGCTGAAGACCGTCGATTACTTCAAGAGGAGATTGGTAGCTGGGTAGCTGGGTAATGGTTACCCGCGTCGCTGCGTAGCCGAGTCACGGATTCCCGCGGCCCATGGACTTCATCAGCCCTCGCAAGGGTGCCGAGACCCTCCGAATTTCAAGTTCCAACGCCGTATAGTCGGATTCGCTTACCTATCCGAGCCTGTGTGCGGCGTGAAGGCAGTAGCTAACTTCACCGAGCGAAGCCAAGGCGATCTGCAGAGAATGCAACCGGTCGCCGCCTGCATGTCGGCCACAACCTTCAACCATATGTGTCGGGACGGAGAACGCTGCCCGGCGCAGTTGAGACCCAAGCTCGAAACGCTCAGAACGATCAAACGCCGCAGGGTGCAGCGATTTCCGCGATTTGCGCTGAAGCATTTCTCCGGGAAGAACACGCAAGGCGTTCGCGTCGAGTGTCATTTCGAGTGCCATCGCGCGGGCAAAATCGGAAACGGAGGGAAAGAGGAGGAAACCAATCGCTAATCGCATTCCTGGCTAAGTGGCAGAATCCGAAAGAGTTGGCGAACGGCGGCAAAGATCCGAAAAAGAACGAAAGAGGAATTCCAGGACTCCCACTCTCTCCGCCAGTTACTTATCGCTGTTTTTCCTGAGCATTTCGCACGAGATGAACGAGACTCTGATTCTCTCTGCCACTTCTTTCCTGTCGCGGCGAAATGCTCAGCAATTCCGCCGAATCGTCACCCCGGAATGGGGTAAGTGACATTCTCGCGTGTCATCGCGCGGTGCACCGTGCGATGCCTCTCTGACAGCAGCTTCGATCCGCACCGGCCATGACGCGCCGTCGTTTGCGTCCGTTCCCTGGCGTACCAACGGATCGGGCTGGGAACAGCTTTCTCTCGCCGGAGCCGGTTGCACGGAGGAGGCGGTTCATCCGTAATCCTTGGCGACTTGAGTCGAGAACAATTCTGCAACCGCGCCGATCTCACGTCGTGAGACTCGGCGAAACCGTTCGGGGATCTGAAGACCCAGCCGTGGGAGCGCCCAGCGCGAGCCGCCGCTCCTGTCGCGCAGCGGCCGGATCGCGCATGAACCCGCTCAAGTGATCATGCTGGCGGCTGGATGCCGAGCTGCATGAACACGACCGCGTCGTTACCTTCGTGCCACACTTCGGTTGCCTTGCCGTCCTTGATGCGAACCATATCCAGGCCACTGAACGACGCCTTCTTCCCCGTCGGGGCGCTTCCCATGAGCGTGCCCTTGTGCGTGCCCTGTCCGGTAAACCTGGTGACCACGATGTCACCCTCTGCGATCATCTCGTGAACGGTCAGGCGCATATCGGGGAAGGCCTGGAAGTACTCTCGGAACATATCTTTAAGCCCAGCCACACCTGGACCCTGGCCCGGCATCGCGTTGTGATCGACGAACCCTGGGGCGCACAGCTCGTCGATCGCGTCCAAGTTCTTCTTGTTAAACACCTCGTCGTAGAAGCGTCGCGTCAAGGTCTTGTTCTGTTCCGACATCTGTGACCTCCTGTCTGGTTCGACCGGCCCAGTCTACAATCCGTCGCCACTGTCAGTCGAGCACACCCCTGCCAACTTTCGCCACGTCGATTACTCTCGCCAAACGCCGCAACGTTTAGCGGGGCACTTTGGGGGAACTGGTTGCGTCGAACTTCTTGCGGGCAGGCTCAGTCGACGCAGCCTGTGTAGCGGCCGTGGCGGCGTCGGAAGAAAGAAATTGCTCCCGACTTCGTGATCTAGCCGGCGACCTGGCCGCCCAGCCACCCAGCTGCCCAGCTGCCCAGCTGCCCAGCTACCCAGTCGGCTGCGGCTCGTTGATCAGCCGCCGCAGCCTCATGAAATAGTCCGCGCCCGAGATGAGCGTCAGCGCCAGCGCCACCCACACGAATACGTCCACCACCAGCGACGGCTCGCGCCGGTAGTTGTAGTACATGACGACGACGCTCGTCAGGATGTAGGTGGCGGTGGCGAGCTTGCCCCACATCGACGGCCTGAAGGTGCGCGGACCGACGGCCAGGCTCACGATCGCCACCACGCCCACGATGACGACGTCGCGGCTGATCACGAAGACCGTGAGCCAGAGCGGAATGTGGTTGGTCAGTGGAATCGCCGGAAGCGTCAGCACGATGAAGGTGGTGACGAGCAGCAGCTTGTCGGCCATCGGGTCGAGCCACGCGCCCAGGCGGGTGCGCTGGCCCGCGCGGCGCGCGATCAGACCGTCGAGGGCGTCGGTGATGCCGGCCACGAGAAACGTGAGCAGCGCCCAGCCCAGGTACCCGTAGACGACCAGCAGCACGAACGCAGGGATCAGCATGATCCGCAGGATCGTGAGCTGATTCGCCAGCGTGAGGTTGCCCACTTTTCCTTTCGCGCTTGGACGCTATGCGGCCTGGTATGAGCCGGACCGCATAGCGGTCCCTCGGCGCGCGGAGCGCGCCAAGAAATGCTGCCAACCAGCCACGGGCTCCGCAGACATCACGAGCCCGTGGCTGACTCAGCGGACCGCGAGCGCCTGCAGCCGCGCGATCGCGTCGATGGCTTCTGCGCCGGTCACCGCCCGTCCCACCTGGAAGCGATCGCCTTCGAGCAGCGGCAGCACGCCCGACGCGACGGCCACCGAGGCGGCCGGATAATCCAGGTGCCCCGACCCGATGTCGGCCATGCGCGGCCGTTCGGTCAGGTAGGCACGCAGCGCGGGATTGCCCGCCGCCATCACCGCCACGAGCCGGCTGACGGCGGCCGCGAGATCGGCGCGCCGCAGCGGCGTGCGCGGCTGGAACGTGTGATTCTCGAACGGATCGATCACGCCCGCCCGCGCCACCTGGACGATCCAGGGCTCCGCCCAGTGGCCGCGCGTGTCGGTCACGACCACCTCCCGCGGCGACGCCGCCCGGACGACCGGCTCCAGCCGGATGGCGATGAGGGCAGCCAGCTCGCCGCGGGTCATCTGCGGCGACCGGGCGATTGCCTGGAATTCCGCCGGCAGCCGCGCGTCACGGGTCCGCTCGACCACCCCAGCGATGCGGCGGCTCAGCTCGGCGCTCGGCTCGATGACCGCCGCCTGGCGGTAGGCCGCCGCGGCGCCCTCGAAGTCCTGCTGCTGCTCGAGCAGCTCGCCGATCTGCACCAGCGATGCCGCGTCGGAGGAATCGAGCGCCGCCGCCCGACGGAAGTGCTCCAGCGCCTCCGGGGTGGCGCCGCGCCGCCGCTCGACCTCCCCGAGCTCACGGTGCAGGAAGGCGCTCTCCGGCGACGCCGCCAGCGCACGGCCGTATGCGAGGCGTGCCTCGTCCAGACGGCCCGCCGCCGCGGCCGCCCGTGCGCTCTCGATGACGCTCTGGAGGCCCCGGAACCGCAGCACGTCCACACGCCGCCGCACGTCGGCCAGCGATCCGTCGGCCTCCAGCGCGGCCTCGAAGGCGGCCAGCGCCTCGGACTCGCGTCCGAGCGCGAGCAGAGACTGGCCGCGGCCGACGAGCGCAGGCACATAGGCCGTCGACAGACGCAGCGCCGCCGCGAAACCCGCGAGCGCGCGATCGTGGTCGCGCCGCGCCAGCGCCACGTACCCCAGTCCGGTCTGCGCGGGGTAGAGCGCCGGCGAGCGCTGCAGCGCGGCGGCGAACTCGCGGTCCGCGTCGCGCAGGTCGTCGTTCTGGAGGTACCGCCAGCCCCGGTCGACGCCCGCGGCGCCCGCGTTGCGCGCGAGCGTCGGCGGCACGGCTGGGAAGACGAAGTCCGGATACGCGAGCGCGGCAGGCAGCGGCGGCGCGGTCCGTGCCGCACAGGCCGCCGCGAAGACGGTGAGGGCGACGGCCAGGCCCCGCACCAGGGTGCTCCCCGTCCCGAGTCCGTCAGCGCGCATCGCCGCCCTCCTCCACACGTTCGGCCGCCGTCAGCCGCTCGATGAAGCGCCGCGGCACGTCGGCTTCGATGACCACGCGCCCGTTGGTGGCGACGTGGCTCACGACCCGGGCCACCCGGTACAACCGCGCAATCTGCTGGCGGTCGAACGCCTTGCCGCTGTCGAAGGTAATCGTAATGCGTCGGGTATCGAGCGCCACGCGCGCCGCGACCATCTGCACCAGCTCATCAATACCCTCGCCGGTTCGGGCGGAGATCACCGCCGCCCCGGGATCGCGATCGGCCAGCCGCCGCCGCTCCTCCGAACCAGCCATGGGGCTGTCCCTTGCTATCCCAGCAGAAGCCCTTGGCTGGTTGGCCAGTGTGTGTCTGGCGCGCTCCGCGCGCCGAGGACCGCTAGACGGCGCTTCACCACGGGAACCGAATTCTCGGGAGCCGTACAGCGGTCCAAGCGCGTCGATCTTGTTGTACACGTCGATCACGGGCACGTCGGCGGCGCCGACCTCCTCGAGCACGCGCCGGACGGCCGACATCTGGCGGTCCCGTTCGGGATTGGAGGCGTCGATGACGTGCAGGACGAGATCGGCCTCCGCCACCTCCTCGAGGGTGGCGCGAAACGCGGCAATCAGCGTGTGCGGCAGCCGATCGATGAAGCCCACGGTATCCGACACGAGCAGCTCCCGCCGGTCGGGCAAACGGACTTGCCGGACCAGCGGATCGAGTGTCACGAAGAGGGCATCCGACGCGGTCGCGTGCTCGTGCGTCAACCGGTTGAACAGCGTCGTCTTGCCCGCGTTGGTGTAGCCGACCAGCGCCACCGTCGGGACGGACTGCTTGTGGCGCCGCTCGCGCAGCTGCGACCGGCGCTGACGCACGTGATCGATCTCGCGCTGCAGCGCCTGGATGCGGACGCGGATCCGGCGGCGGTCGGTCTCCAGCTTGGTTTCGCCAGGGCCGCGGGTGCCGATGCCGCCGCCGAGCCGCGAGAGTGCCGCACCGGCCCCCACGAGGCGGGGCAGCAGGTACTTGAGCTGCGCGAGCTCGACCTGCCACTTGCCTTCGCGCGTGTGGGCGCGGCGCGCGAAGATGTCGAGGATGAGCTGCGTGCGGTCGATGACTTTGCGCTCCAGCGTCTCTTCGAGCTGGCGGAGCTGGGCCGGGGTGAGCTCATTGTCGAACACGACGAGATCCACGCCCGCCTCGGCGCAGGCGGCAGCCAGCGCGGCCGCCTTCCCGCCGCCTATGAAGGTGGCGGGATCCGGCTTCGGCCGTTCCTGCAGCATGCGCAGCGCGACCGACGCTCCGGCGGCCTCCGCCAGCCCCGCCAGCTCGTCGAGCGAACGATCGGCATCGACGCGCCGCGTCGAGCTGGTGACGAGGCCGACGAGCGCGGCGCGTTCGGAGGTCTTCTGCGGCAGAGGCCGTCGTTCACCCATCGCTGATCAATCCATACAATAGCATCCGGAGCACGTGTGCCACGCCGCCGCCGCAACGCCAGGAAACCGCCGGCTCGTCCCCGCGCGCCGCTGCCGCGCCAGACGGGCGGCGCGCACGAGGACAAGACCAGGCGTCCGTGGCGGCGGCGGAAACACAAGGGGAAGGTCGAAGAATGAGCCGGGGTTCGTGGTTCGTTCAGCTCTCTTCGATCGCCGGTGTGCTCTCGACCGACGGGCTGCGGTCGACCATGAGCCGTCGCACGACGGCCGCAACCGCCACGAGTGCCGCCGCCCCTGCGATGAACACCACGCGGATGCTGCGCGCGGCCACGAGCCCGCTCAGCACCGGACTCGCGGCCACGCCGATGAGCGAGGCACTGGTGAGCACCCCGAAGGCCGTGGCGTGGACGTGTCGGGGGATGACCGCCCCCGCCGCCGCGTAGACGGCCGTCATGGACGTCCCAAGGCCCAGGCCGGCAATCGCCATCGACGAGACCAAGATCCACGACGTGCGCGCAAAGGAAAACGCCGCGAGCGCCGCCGCGGACGCGAGCACGGACGTGGCGATGAGCGTCCGCGGCGAGAGGCGCGCCAGCAGGCGCGCCGCCAGCTGATTGCCGGCGGCGCCCGAGAAGGCCAGCACGGAAAAGAGCGCACCGGCGAACAGCGGCACCACATCGGCTCGATAGCCGAGCTGTCCGAGATAGAGCGGCAGCACCGGGCCGAAGCTGCGCTCGACGAGCTGGAGCCCCAGGAGCACGAACATCAACACCAGCAGATTCTCCAGCGCGAGCACGGACGCGAAGGTTGCGTGCGCTGAGGCGGGGCCGCGAGCGGCCTCGCGCGCGGGCTCGGTATACAGCAGGGTCAGCAGGATGAACGCGACGGCATAGAGAGCCGCCGAGGCCAGGAACGCGTTCCGCAGCCCGACGAGCGGCGCGAGCACGCCCCCGATCACCGGCCCGAGCGCCGGACCCATGCGCTGGGCGGTCTGGACCGTGCCGATGGCGATCGCTATCTTGTCGCGCGGCGCCGACAGCGCGGCCATCGACAGCGTCAGCGGCCCGTAGCCCGCGAAGAAGCCCTGCACCACCCGCAGGGCAAACAGGTGCCAGGCCTCGGTGGCGTAGGCCATCGCGCCCATCACGAGGATGAAGCTGAGCAGCGAGCGCTGGACGAGCAGCTTGTTTCCCAGCCGATCGCCGACGCGGCCCCAGAACGGCGCGCACAGCGCGGTGATGGCCGGCGTGGCGCCGACCGTCACGCCCGCCCAGAGCGCGATCTCGCCGACGTCGGTGACGCCGAGCTGCCGGATGTAGAGCGGGAGGAAGGGCATCACCAGGGTGAAGCCGGTGAAACCCACGAAGGCAGCGGCGGTCACCGCCACCTGATTGCGTTGCCAATCGTGCACGGGATAGTGGGCAGGCAGTAGGCAGTAGGCAGTAGGCAGCCAGCAGCAGCGTCTGTTACTGCCTACCGCCTACGGCCTACTGCCGACCATCAGAACCGGATCCTGACATCCTTCTGCGTGTTCACCTGGATGCTGTCGATGAACCGGATCTGGTGCGGGTGGGTCTGCATGATGAGCGACGTCGTGCGCGTGCCGTCGCCGAAGAAGCGGACGCCTCGCATCAGCGCGCCGTCGGTCACGCCGGTCGCCGCGAAGATCAGGCGCTCGCCAGAGGCCAGATCCTTGGCCCGATAGACGCGCTTGACATCGGTGATCCCCATCGCGCGGCAGCGCTCCTCGTGCTCGGGCGTACTCACGACCAGCCGCGCGAGGATCTCGCCGTTCAGGCACCGCATGGCCGCCGCCGTCAGGACGCCTTCCGGCGCCCCGCCGATGCCCATGACGGCGTGCACGCCGCTGCCGACCACGGCGGCCGCAATCCCCGCGGACAGATCGCCATCGCCGATCAGCCGGATGCGCGCACCCGTCGACCGGATCTCGTCGACGAGCTGCGCGTGGCGCGGCCGGTCGAGCACGATGACGACGAGATCCTCGACCCGCCGGCCGAGCGCCTGCGCAATGGCGCGCAGGTTGAACCGGACGGGGGCATCCAGATCCACCACGTCCTTCGAGCTGGGGCCCACGACGAGCTTCTCCATGTAGAGGTCTGGAGCGTGCAGCAGCCCGCCGTGCTCCGAGGCCGCCAGCACGGCGATGGCGTTGGGCGCGCCGGTCGCGCAGAGGTTCGTTCCCTCGAGCGGATCGACCGCGATGTCGACCTGCGGGAAGACGCGCCCGTTCGGCGCCCTGTGGGCCATGCCGACCTTCTCGCCGATGAAGAGCATCGGGGCTTCGTCCCGCTCTCCTTCGCCGATGACGATCGTGCCATCGATCGGCACCGAGTCCATCTCGCGCCGCATGGCCTCGACCGCCACCTGGTCCGACTTGTGGCGATCCCCCTGTCCCATCGTCTGCGCGCAGGCGATCGCCGCCTGCTCGACGACCCGCAGGAAGTCAAGTGACAGGTCGGAGTCCATGAACCGGCCTCCGGACACCTCCAGCCGCTCTTCACGAGCGTCGACCGACCGTACTCCAGTCATTGCGCCCCACCCTTCCAGGCCGGCAGCTCGCAGCGGGCCGGCCGATCTGTTCGATAGCCCAGCACGTAATCGGCTTGCATGATCGTATGGATCTCACGCGTACCTTCGTAGATGACGGCTCCCTTGCAGTTGCGGTAGAAACGGCCAACGGGATACTCGTCCGAGTAGCCGTTGGCGCCATGAATCTGAACGGCGTCGCTGGCGGCGCGCTCCGAGGCGACCGTCGCGAACCACTTGGCGAGGCTGGTTTCGCGCGTGTTGCGGCGTCCGACGTTCTTGAGCCAGCCCGCGCGCAGCCACAGCAGGTGCGACGCCTGATAGTCGGACTCCATCTGCGCGATCATCTGCTTGACCAGCTGGTGCGAGCCAATCTCCACGCCGAAGGCCTTGCGCTCCCTGGCGTACGCGACGCTGGCGTCGCGGCACGCGCGGATCAACCCCGTCGCCCCCGCCGCCACCGTGTAGCGTCCCTGATCGAGCGCGAACATGGCAATCTTGAAGCCTTCGCCCTCGCGTCCGACGAGGTTCTCGCCGGGAACCTCGACGTCGTCCATCGTGAAGAATCCGGTGTTCCCGGCCAGGATGCCCCACTTTTCCTTCAGCGTGCCGCTCGAGAATCCCTTGAACGCACGCTCGACGATGAAGGCGCTCGTCCCCGACGGGTCGCGCTGCTGCTTCTTCGCCAGATCGGTCCACGCGAACACCAGGAAGACGTCGGCGACGTCCGCCAGCGAGATCCACATCTTCTCGCCGGTCAGCACGTACCGGTCGCCTTTTTTGACGGCCACCGTCTGGATGCCCCGCACGTCGCTTCCGGCTGCGGGCTCGGTCAGGCCGTAGGTCGCGATCAGCGTGCCCTGCGCCTGCGGCACCAGGTACCGCTGCTTCTGATCCTCGGTGCCCCAGGACACCAGCGTCAGGCAGTTCAGGCCCGCGTGCACGGACATGATGACCCGCAACGACGTGTCGACGTACTCGAGCTCCTCGCTGGCCAGGCCGAGCGCGATGTAGTCCATCCCCGCGCCGCCGTACTCCACGGGGACCGAGATGCCGAGCAGGCCGAGCGAGGCCATCTGCGGCAGCAGGCTGCGGTCGAACCGGTGCGCGCGGTCGAGGTCGTGGATCCGGGGCGCCACCTCGCGCGCCGCCCACTCGCGGATCGACTGTTCCAGCAGCCGGTGATCGTCGGAGGCGTCGAAGTCGATCATCGAAAAAGCCGCGGCATCCTAGCACACTAGGCGCGAGAGATGGTGACCCGTGCCTGGCGCGCCAGCCCCAGGCGCTCCGCCGCGCTGCCGCCGTTCACCGCCACCTCCAGATGTTCCGTGCTCCCGAACACCGCACACACGGAGCCCGGCTCGGCCTCCGCGTACGTCGCCACGACCTTGTCCACCGCGTGCGTGCCCGCGGCGATCTCGATCGCGCCTCCGCCCGCGAAGCGCTCGAACGTCCGCCGGTCGACGTTGGTGACCAGGTTGCCGAAGCGATCGACCCGGAGCACTTCGCCGACGATCTCGTCCCCGGTGACGGCCGGCTCCGGCACCTCCAGCCACTGCCAGGAGGCGAGTGCGCGGCCGAGGCCCGTGAGCTCGATGCCTTTGGCCAGCCACGCCGCGGCCGGCGCGAACCGATCGCGCCCCTCGAAGGTACGGCTCACGGTGGGCCTCGCGTACCGGCGCTCCGTCAGCTCGACCACCCGCTTCGGCGCGGCCTCCTTGAAGACCATCGTCAGCACGCCGTTGTCCGGAGCCACGAACCGGTACCCGCCCGCGTCGGCCGCCAGCGCCCGACGCTGCGAGCCGACGCCCGGGTCGACCACGACGAGGAAGATCGTGCCGGAGGGAAAGTACTTGTACGAGGCGGCCAGCTCCAGCGCACCGCCCAGGACATCGTGCGGCGAAATATCGTGGGTGATGTCCACGAGCGTCACGTCGGGACAGATCCCCAGCGCGACGCCCTTCATCGTTCCGGCGTAGTGATCGCGGGTCCCGAAGTCGGTGAGCAGCGCAATGACGGGGCGAGCCACCGCCCCATTCTATTCAGAGACGCCCGCGGCGCGCCTATGGCCTACCCGGGCGGCGCGGCCGCCGGCTTGCGGAACAGCACCTCGCGCAGGGTGGTCTTCAAGAGAAACTGCTCCGTGACGCGAAGCGGCTCGAAGAGCCGCTGAATGTCGCGGTTGAGCAGCGGGCGCTGCTTGCCGCGCGCCGCCGCGTACGGGCGGTGCTGCAGCGTGGAGCGGTCGACGACGACGTGCCTGGTGTAGGTCGGCCGGATCGACGACCGGGGATCCGCGGTGCCGAAAAAGGCCAGCAAGACGGCCTCGGGACGCAGCACGCGCACCATCTGGCGGGCCAGCGCGGCGGCGGCCGCGCGGTCGAGATAATCGAAGACGTCCCAACAGAGGATCCCGTCGACGGTGCCGTCCTCCTGGGGAAACCGCGACTCGAAAAAGGCGGGCAGCTGATCGAGCTTTCCCTCGCGCGCGTGGCGGTCGATATCCGCGAGCAGATCCTCGACGAGGATCTTGCAGCCGACCTGCTCGGCGAAGAACGTGACATTGGTGCCGACGACGGGCCCGAGGTCGAGCAGCAGCGGCTGCGGACGGGAGCCGAGGCTCGTGAGAAACCGCGCGAGGGCCTTGGTCGGGTGGACGGGCGCGCTGGACGGCCCCGTGTCGGGCGCGGCGCGGCCGTCCTTGCGTCGACGGGAGAAGAGATCGGACAGGGCCACGGGCGATCAGCAATCAGCGATTGGCGACGGCCCACCGACCGATCGAACCACAGACTCCCGAATCACCAAGCCCAAATCACCAATCCCTACTCGCTAATCGCCAATCACCCGCGGCACGCGCCCTACCGCCCGGCCGGCTGCGCCACCTGCGGGGTCGGCTGCGGCTGGCCCTGCGGCTGCGCCGCCGGCTGGGCGGCCGGCCGCTGCGCTGCGCCCTGGACCCCCGGGGCCGTCCGGCGCTGCATGTCGACGCTGCCCCGGAAGTGCGCCCCTTCGGCAATGGCCACCTTCGGCGACACGAGATCGCCGTCGACCGACCCGCCGTCGCGGATGTCCACCTTCTCCGTGGCCGTCACGTTGCCGTTGACCTCGCCGAGCACGATCACGGACTTCGCGAACACCTGGGCCTTGATCTTGCCGTTCGGCCCGATGGTCAGCACGTGATCCTTGAGCTCGATCTTGCCCTCGACGTGCCCTTCGATCGTGAGGTCCTCGCTGCCGTTCAGCTCGCCCTTGATGACGACCGACTTCCCGATATTCACCACATCCCTCTCGATCTGCTGCCGTCGCGGTTCCGGCGCCGCCGCTGGTCCGCCGGCCTGCTGCTGACCCAGGCTGCCAGGCCCCGCAGGCGTCGGCTGACCGCTCGTCGGTTTGACTGCTTCATCGCGTTTCCACATGTTGTCCTCCGACTCGCTCGGCTTCAGTAGCGTAGGTCGTGCGTGAGCCCGGCGAGCGATCCAAGAAACCGGAAAGCCAGCGTGGGGAGACCACAGAGTATATCGGCCGCTCGAAAACGTTGTCTAGCCGCCGCCGGGCTCGCCGGGGTCCGCGGCGGCTGTACTGCTGAGACTTCGGGCGAAATGCTACGATCGATGGAGGCCGTGCCGCGAATCTACCTCGATCACAACGCCACCACCCCGCTCCATCCCGCGGTCGTCGATCGTATGACCGTGGCGCTGCGGGAAGAGTTTGGCAATCCATCGAGCGTCCATCATTTCGGACAGCGGGCCAAGGCGGCCATGGACGAGGCCAGGAGCGCGACCGCCGCGCTCATCGGCGCGGACCCGTCCGAGGTGGTGTTCACGAGCGGCGGCACCGAAAGCGACAACGTTGCCATCCGCGGAGTGGCCGAAGCGCTGGAGTCGGGGCCGCGCCGCCACCTGATTGCCAGCGCCATCGAGCACGAGGCGGTCCTGAACACCCTGAAGGCCCTGGCCCGCCGAGGGTGGAAGACGACCCTGTTGCCGGTAGACGCGAGCGGGATCGTATCGCCCGACGCGCTGCGGGCGGCGCTGACCGACGAGACGGCCCTCGTGTCCATCATGCACGCCAACAACGAGATCGGCACGGTGCAGCCGATTCTCGAGCTGGCGCGCGTGGCGCACGAGCGCGGCGCGCACTTCCACACGGATGCCGTGCAGACGGCCGGCAAGCTGGCCCTGGACGTCGGAACGCTCGGCGTGGATCTGCTCTCCATCTCGGGCCACAAGTTCTACGGGCCCAAGGGGGTGGGCGCGCTCTGGATTCGTCGCGGGCTGCGCCTGCTGCCCCTCGCCACCGGCGGCAAGCAGGAACGGGGTCGCCGCGCGGGCACCGAAAACGTGGCGGGCATCGTCGGCATGGGCGTGGCCGCGCAGGCGGCGCGCGCCGCGATGGCCGAGGAGGGCGCCCGCCTGGGTGCCCTACGCGACCTGCTCGAACACGGGATCCTGCGGGACGTGCCAGCGACGATGGTCAACGGCGCGCGTGAGCCGAGGGTGCCGAACACCACCAACATCAGCTTCGACCGCGTGGAGGCCGAGTCGCTGCTCATCGCGTTGGATCTCGAGGGGATTGCCGTGTCGACCGGGTCGGCGTGCTCCTCCGGCACACTCGAGCCGTCGCACGTGCTGAAGGCGATGGGGTTTCCGCCGCACCGCACGCAGAACTCGATCCGCTTCAGCCTGGGTTCCGGGAACACCGAGGCCGACATCGAGCGGGTGGTGGCCGTCCTGCCGGGGATCGTGAGCAAGCTCCGCAGCCTTACGCGGATGCCCGTTCGCGCATGATGCGCATTGTCGTGGCCATGTCGGGCGGCGTCGACTCGTCGGTTGCCGCGGCCCTGCTCGCCGAGCAGGGTCATGACGTGATTGGTCTGTCGATGCAGCTCTACCCTTCGGCTGGCGCAGGGCAGGTCGCGTCGGACGACGGCCAGGCGTTCGGCGGCTGCTGCACGCTCGACGATCTGCACGACGCGCGGCGCGTGGCCGCCGCGATCGGCATTCCCCACTACATCCTGAACTTCGAGCGGCGGTTTCAGGACACGGTCGTCTCGAACTTCGTCAGGGAGTATGCGTCGGGCCGCACGCCGCTGCCCTGCGCGCACTGCAATAGCGACCTGAAATTTTCCATGCTGCTCGAACGCGCACGCGGGTTCGGGGCCGAGCACGTCGCCACGGGCCACTACGCACGGGTAGAACAGGACGGCTTCGGCCGCTGGACGCTGAAGCGAAGCGCCGATCCCCAGAAGGATCAGTCGTACTTCCTCTTTTCGTTGACCCAGGAGCAGCTGGCGCGCGCGGAGTTTCCGGTCGGGCGGCTGAGCAAGCCGGACGTGCGCGCCCAGGCGCGTCGGCTCGGGCTCACTGTGGCCGACAAGCCGGACAGCCAGGAGATTTGCTTCGTGCCCGACGGGGACTACGCCTCGTTCGTGGCAAGGCGCGAGCCTGACCTCGATCGCGGCGGCGCGATCGTCGACGAGCAGGGGCGCGTCGTGGGACGCCACGGCGGCGTCCATCGCTTTACGGTCGGTCAGCGAAAGGGCCTTGGCGTCTCCGCGCCCGCGCCGGTGTACGTGGTCAAGATCGACGCGGCGTCGGGACAGGTCACCGTCGGGCCGCGATCGTCGCTCGAGCGCACCGCGCTCACGGCGTCAGGCGTCAACTGGATTGCGGTCGAGCCTCCGAGCTGGCTCCCGGTATCGGCGCAAATCCGCCATCGCCACCACCCAGCGCCCGCACGCGTCCGGGCGCTGGATAGCGGACGCGCGGAGCTCGTCTTCGACGAGCCCCAGTCCGCCATCACGCCAGGCCAGGCGGTCGTCTTCTACGACGGCGACGTCGTGGTGGGCGGCGGCTGGATCGACTGAAGGGCGCAACTCGATTCTTGGGCCGCTATGCGGCCCCAAACGCGAATTTTGTACTCGTTGCCAGTCCGCGTAGCGGTCCCAGGCGCGCGGAGCGCGCCAAGCAGATACTGCCAACCCGCCAGGGGCGAGGCTCCGCAGCCATCGGGATATCAAGGGCGAGCCCTTGGCGGGTTGGACCGAGTGACATTGCCCAGGATGGCAATCGAGTTGCTCGGATCGGCCGCATGTGTCGACCGATCAGACTCGTCTGTATTGCGTCTACAACTGGGAAGGTGGCGTCTGGCACCCGTTCGTGACGTCTGGCGCGGGGGCGTACTTCGTGCGGCTGCTGCTCGACGATCGCCCCGACCCGATCGGCGAGACGCGCGGCGGACTCAACTTCGGCGGCGGCATCGAGTACTTCACGGACAGGCTCACGACGATCAAAGGCGAGGCGCGCTGGGACGTGGTCAGCCATCCGCCGGGCCTCCCGGATGCCACCGGCTTCACGCTGACCATCGGTATCAAGCGGTACTTCTAAACCATGCGTGTCCGGGGCTCAGGCGTCCCTGGCCTCGGAGCGCTCGAGCTCGCGCACGCACTCCGCGGCACGCTCGATCTCGAGCTCAGTGAACACGCGGATCCCCTCGCGCTCGAGCAGCGCCGCAGTGACGCCCGGCCCCGCACGGCGGCGGCCGGTGAAGGAGCCGTCGTACGTGAATCCCGCGCCGCAGGACGGGCTGCCGTCCTTCAGCACGGCCACGCCAACCCCCTCGGCAAGCGCGGCATCCAGCGCCAGGCGCGCTCCGCGCAGGAAGGCATCGGTCACATCGACGCCGCCGGCGGTGACGACACGGCCTGTGCCAGACAGGACCGAGGCCCCTCCCTCACCGCGAATCTCGGCGGGCGGGCGCGGCACGCCGAGCCCGCCCGCCACTTCGGGACAGAACGAGATGAGACGACCCTCGGCGCGCCAGGCGGCCAGGACGGGATGTTCCGAGGCGGCAGCGCCACCGTGGTAGCGAACCGCCTCGCCGAGCAGGCAGGCGCTGACGAGAACCTTGATCATGAGTCCGCAGGCGGACCTCAGGGTCCGCCCCACGATCGGAGGTTGAACGGCGATCGCAGGGTCAACGGCGTCGGGGGCCCAACCGCTTGATCAGCTGAATCTGTCCTGCATGATACAGGTCGTGCGCCGCCACTCCGGATAGCAGCGCGAAGGTGCTGACCGTGCTCCCCGCGGGCGTCGCCGCCAGATCGCGCGGCGAGAGCCCCGCAACGGCCTGCCGCAAGGCCCGGTGCGTCTGGTCGAGCAGCGCCACATCCGACCGCCACTGCCGCTCGGTGCCGCCATCGCGCGCGAACCAGTTCGATCCCTGGAGCAGGAACGA
>JACQTK010000001.1 GCA_016210845.1 Acidobacteriota bacterium
ACCCACGCATGCGCGCCGGTGGCCGTATCCCGCGGCCGCAGGGGTAGTCGTCCCGGAAAATGCCCCAGGGCGTTGGCAAGATGCATGCCGAAGCAGATGCCGTGCATATCCACGCATGCGTCAGAGGGATAGAGGTGCTGCAGGGGGAAAACTCCCGTTGAGCGCGAAGAAACTCACGGGGACTGCCGAGCGCGACGCGCGGAGGCCCGGGTTCCCATAAACCATGATTCGGTCCCACATTGCGCGAATTCGCTGGTCGAACGCGGACTGGATTTGGAGCCGCCCATCACGGACGCGACCCGCAAGCCGGCGCCAGGGCGCAGCCTGGTCGGCATGTGGGGTCCCGCGGGCGGCCCCGGTGCAGGGTACCCAGGCGAGCGGCGTGCAGTCTTGCGAGAGGATGTGAGCCCTGTGCTCGATGCCGCGCGCACCCGGTGGGACACGCTCGTGGCCACCGGACGGTAACGGATTCCACCGCAGCGCTCGTGCAATTCGGTGTTCGGCCCTGCCACCCCTGGCGTTACCACCCGTAGCGGAGCGGTGACGCTGGCGCTGACGCGCCTGTCGTCGCCGCGGTCCGGACGGGTCGCGTCTGGACTGACGCCACGGAAACCTCGAGAACATTGACGGGGAGGTAGCACATGTCTCATCTGAGAGGGATGGTCGTTCAACTGAAGACCAAGGCACAGTCGGGCGCGGGCACCGACGATCACCTCTACATCGGCGTGGTGGGTTCCGGCGGGGGCCGGGAGTTCCCACTCGATGTCAGAGACTTCAACGACTTCGAGTCCGGGTCGGACGTGAAGTACTGGTTTGGCACGGTCTGGGATGGAACCGCGCTGGCAGGGGCCAGGAAGCCCAACCGATCCGATCCTGGCGATCGCAACGATCCCGCGTGGCACAACGTCGCCCTGAAGGACGTGCAGACGGTCTATCTGCGCAAGCAGGGGAGCCGTTCGACGGACGGCGACGATGCGTACAAGCTCGACAAGGTCGAGGTCACGCTCTTCGGAGCCTCGCCCGAGAAGCGGATCTTCAGCACCGGCGAGGACATCTGGCTCGGCAACGAGTACGGCCATCAGGCCTGGCTGCCCGAAGAGGCCTAGAGGCGGGCACCGTGGTCGGACGCGCATATCAGGGCGGCGGCCAAGGCCGCCGCCCTGATTCAGAAACTGATTGGTGTCACTTCCACCGCGCTTACTTCGAGCTCACGACGTACCCGACGATCGCCCCCACCCCGGCGCCAAGTCCGCCCATGAACACTCCGTTGGCCAGCGCCGTGAAATCATCGAACACGCCATCATCTCCTGACCCGTACCCAAATGCGAAGCCGCCGCCGAAGCCGACAAGCGTCCCAAAAAGCACCGGGTGACGCGCGATCCAGCGGGAGCTGCTCTTCGTCGGCCGCTACAGCGATCGTGCCCACGACCGGCCGCCTCACCGTTGGCGCTGCAGTGACGACGTGGTCGCCGTTCCGAACAACGAGATACGCGCCCGGACTTCCAGACGCGTTCGAAGCCTCTCTGTTAGACTGAGGCGAAAAGTTGGCCCCAACGACGTACCCAGCATGGATTCGTCAACGTTCTGGAAGGCGGTCTTGGTGGACAGGGAGAACCTGCTCGATCGGTTCCTCGAGTTCTTGAAGACCACCGGCGTCCGGTATTGTGTCGTGGGTGGCATGGGCGTGAACGCGTACGCGTACCCAGTGGTCACCGAGGACCTGGACATTGCCGTGGCCACCGCGGATCTCGGCACCCTGGAGGCCGCGTTGACGGGGACGTTCGCCGTCAGGCGGTTTCCCCACAGCCTCAACATCTCGGCGCCGGATTCGAAGCTCCAGATCCAGATCCGGACCGACGAGCGCTACGGCGATTTCGCTGGACGGGCGCAGGTGCGCGAGGTTATGGGGTACGAGCTGCCCGTGGCGCGGATGGAGGACGTCCTGCAAGGCAAGGTCTGGGCGGCGCTCGACTCGACCCGACGCCCGAGCAAGCAGTTGAAGGACCTGAGCGACATCGCGCGGATGCTCGAGGCGGCACCGGCGCTGCGCGACCGGGTCCCACCGGAGCTCCTCGCGAGAATTCCCGCGCAGCGGTGAAGCGGACGTTCCGCCTTCGCGCGTAGCGCTTCGGCGGACCGCCGTAGCCTTGGCGAAGGCTGGTCAGGCCCGCCGTGTCGCCCGCAATTCCACGAGCCGCTGGAGCAGCGTGTCGACGTCGCGCTGGTGCGGCAGCCGGTAGCGGGCCCGCGACTGCCGCCGCGTTCCGACGCGAATCGACAGCAGGCGATCCGGCGGCGCCGACGCGAACGCGTCCTCGTCCGTGTCGTCGTCGCCGATGTAGATCGCCGTATCGCACGCGAACAGCCGCCGCGCCTCCTGCAGCGCCACGCCCTTGTTCGGCCCCCCGAGCGGGAGCAGGTTGATCGCCTCGGCCCCGCCGATCGCGCGCACGTCCGGCAGGTGGCGGACGGCGTCCACGATCGCCTCCACCACGCGGTGCTTGTCGCGCACGTGCCGGTAGTGCACGGTCAGCGAGTATTTCTTCTGCTCGATGACGAGCCCCTGGTGGACCGGCAGGCGCCGGCTGAGCGAGTCGGCCCAGGCGCGCACGCGCGCCGCGTGGCCTTCGTTGCCCGCGCTCGGCTCGAAGCCGTGGTTGCCGAAGAGATACCACACGGGAACTCGGCTCAAGCGCTTGGAGAGATCGTCGAGCGTGCGTCCGGAAATCACGACGCACGGATAGCGCCGCGCCGCGCGCGCCAGCCATCGGCGCGTCTCGGCCCGCATGCGCGCCGACGCCGGTGTGGGGGCGATCGGCGCCAGCGTGCCGTCGTAGTCGAACGCGAGCAGCACGTTCGACGCCGCAAAGCCGGCCAGCACCGGCATGTGGCGTGGACTCAGGATGCTACCGGCCATGCCACCTCGACATTTTCAGACCCATTGATGATTCCTCCCAACGCGGCGTAGGGCTGACCCAAAGGTCGGCCCCTACACTGCCTACTGCCTACTGCCTACTGCCTACTGCCTACTGCCTACCGCCTACTGC
>JACQTK010000061.1 GCA_016210845.1 Acidobacteriota bacterium
CAGATGTTCTTGCAGGCGACCGAGCAGGTGTGGCACCCGATGCACTTGTCCAGGTGGAAGACCATCGAGACTTGCGATCTGACGTTCATCGTGGTTCCTCTCCCTACCACTTGAGTTCCGGAAGCTTGCGGACCAGCACGTGGGTGTCGCGGTTGCAGCCGATGGGCCCCCAGTAATTGAAGTGGTAGGTGAACTGCCCGTAACCGCCGGCCATGAGATTGGGCTTCAGCCGGGTACGCGTCAGGCTGTTGTGACCGCCGGCGCGGCGGCCGCGGCGGAGCGGCGACTTCGGCACCGAGTAGGTCCGCTCCGGCGAGTGGTACTGGATGCAGATGCCGCGCGGGATGCGCGCGCTCACCGCCGCGCGCGTGACGACGACACCGTGATCGTTGTAGACCTCGACCCAGTCGTTGTCGGCGATGCCGAGCTCGGCGGCGTCCCGGTCGTTCATCCAGAACGGCTCCACCCCGCGCGACAGCGTCATCATGCGCTGGTTGTCGCCGTAGGTGGAGTGGATATGCCACTTGCCGTGCGGCGTGAGGTAATTGAGCATGCGCGAGGGTCCGGCCGCCTCGGTCACCCGCAGGTCCGCGTATTCGGCCGGCTGCGGCTTCGGCTTGTAGGTCGGCAGGTGCTCGCCGAACTGCAGGTAGGCGGCGTGGTCCAGGTAGAAGTGCTGCCGTCCCGTCAGCGTGCGCCACGGCACCAGACACTCGACGTTGTAGGTGAACGGCGAGTACGCGCGCCCGTTCGAGACGGTCCCGGACCACATCGGGCTGTTGACGAGCCGCTGCGGCCGCGCCTGCAGCTCCTTGTAGCTGACGCGCACGTTGCGGCTGCCCTCCGCCAGGTGTGCCAGGGGCAGGCCGACCTTCCGCTCCATGTTGCGGTACGACCGATACGCCAGCTCCCCATTGGTCACGGTGGCGAAGCGCAGGATCAGGTTGCACACGTCTTCGTCGTGGGCCAGGGACGGGTAGCGCGCGCCGCTCCACGACTCGGTCGGCAGCGTGGCCAGCGCCTCGTCGTAGACGTCCCCCACCTCGTACTGGGTGCCGTGGGCTGACAGGCCGTTCGACCGCACGAGCGGGCCGAACGACACGAACCGCTCGTACAGGTGCTCGTAGTCGCGGCTCACCACGCGCAGCGCGGGCATGGTCCGGCCGGGAACCGCCTCGCCCTCGCCACGCGCCCAGTCGCCGAGCGCCGGCTGGGCGATCTCAGCCGGCGTGTCGTGGGCCAGCGGCGAGGCGACGAGATCGCGGATCGCGCCGGGAAGGTGCGACGCGGCCAGCTCCGACACCTTCTTCGCCAGCGCCGCGAAGATCTGCCAGTCGCTCTTCGACTCCCAGCAGGGCGGGACGGCCGGCGACAGCGGATGGATGAAGCTGTGCAGGTCGGTCGAGTTGAGGTCGGCTTTCTCGTACCAGGTCGCGGCCGGCAGCACGATGTCCGAATAGAGCGCGGACGTGTCCATCCGGAAGTTGAGATCGACGACGAGGTCCATCTTGCCGCGCGGGGCCTCGTCGTGCCACACGACGTCGCGCACGGCGTCGTGCGCCACGTCACCGGCAATCAGGTTGGTGTGCGTGCCGAGGTAGTGTGTGAGAAAGTATTCGTGCCCCTTCGCGCTCGCCATGAGCGCATTGCCCCGCCAGATGAACCAGACCCGTGGCCAGTTCTCCGGCGCGTCCGGATCCTCGACCGCGAACCGCAGCGCACCGCTCTTCAGCTGCTCCACGACCCACGAGACCGCCGCCTCGGGCGTGTGCGCGCCGGCGGCCTCGGCATCGCGCACGATCTCGAGCGGGCTCCGGTTGAACTGCGGGTAGAAAGGCAGCCACCCGTTCCGCACCGCGCGCGCCTGCACGTCCATCGTATGGCCCGACGCCAGCGAGCCTGGCGGCTGTTGGGGCGGAACGGTGTGGTAGTCGGTGAACTGCTTCTCGTAGCGCCACTGGTCGGTGTGCACGTAGTGCCAGCTCGGCGAGTTCTGCAGCCGTGCCGCGGGATACCAGTCGCGGGCGAAGGCGATGGCCGACCACGACTCCATCGGCGCCAGCTTCTCCTGGCCCACATAGTGCGCGAGCCCGCCGCCGTTGACGCCGACACACCCGCAGAACATCAACGCG
This sequence comes from Acidobacteriota bacterium, assembly GCA_016210845.1. Classification (GTDB taxonomy): domain Bacteria; phylum Acidobacteriota; class Vicinamibacteria; order Vicinamibacterales; family UBA2999; genus JACQTK01. The sequence continues at coordinate 2,133 of JACQTK010000061.1, forward strand.
TGGATGCCGGCGCGGTACATGAGATTGGCGTGGTACCAATGATTGATCCCGGCGCCGATGATGAGCGTGCAGCGGCCACCGGTGAGCTCGGCCGTGCGTCCCCATTCACGCGCGAAGCGCACCACCAGGTCGCGGCCGATCCCGGTGTACGCCTCCGACCAGGCAGGTGTGTACGGCCCGTCGTCGTCGTAGCCGGCGGGGTACTCTCCCGGCAGCCCCCGGCGCACGCCGTACTGCGCCATCAGGAGGTCGTAGACGGTGGTCACCGTCGCGAACGACCCGTCGGCGAGCGCAACCCGTCGCACCGGCACGCCCCGATGAACGGTACGTCCCTGGCCGAAATCGTCCAGGGCGAGCTCGATCACGCTGTCGTGACGATCCAGGAAGGTCAGCGCGGGCGTCATCGTCGAACCGTCGGCGCCGTCCTGCAGCAGCAGGTTCCACTTGCCGGGCTCGGTGCCCCACCGGAAGCCGGCGCCGCCCATCGGCATCTTCGGCCGGTCGTCGAGCGCGTCCCACATCAGAAACTTCCACTCGCCGTGCTCGACGCCCGCGTATCGGGCCAGACGTCCGGCCCTGAGCAACTGGCCCGGGCGCGCCGCGCCGCCGTTCGCGTCGATCTCCACGAGATACGGGGCGTCGGTGTACTTCCGGCAGTAATCGAGGAAATACGGCACCTGGCGCTGGTGGTGAAACTCGGTGAGCAGGACGTGATTGACCGCCATCCACCACGCGCCGTCCTGACCGGCGTTGACCGGGACCCATTCGTCCGCGTACTTCGACACCTGACTGAAGTCGGGCGAGAAGACCCACATCTTCGAGCCGTTGTGACGCGCCTCGGCCGCGAAGTGACAATCGGGGGTCCGCGTCATGTTCAGGTTGGATCCGGCCACGGCGAGCAGCTTGGCGTTGTACCAGTCGGCCGCTTCCTGCACGTCGGTCTGCTCGCCCCAGGTCTCGGGCGAGGCGCTGGGCAGGTCGGAGTACCAGTCGTAGAAGGACAGCGACACGCCGCCGAGGAGCTGGAGGAAGCGCGCGCCGCCCGCGTAGCTGATCATCGACATCGCGGGGATGGGCGAGAACCCGGCGACGCGGTCCGGCCCGTATCGCTTCACCGTATGGATGGTCGCGGCCGCGATGAGCTCGAGCACCGTCTCCCAGTCGGCGCGGCGGAACCCGCCTTTGCCGCGCGCCTGCTGCCAGCGCGCCCGCGCCTCAGGGTCGTCGACAAGGGCGCGCCAGGCATCGACCGGATCGGCGTGTGCGTCGCGTGCACGCGTCCACAGGTCCAGCAGCGCCCCGCGCATGTACGGATACTTCACGCGCAGCGGGCTGTAGAGGTACCAGGAATACGAAATGCCGCGCTGGCAACCGCGCGGCTCGTACGGGGGCAGCCCGGCCTCGAGGCTCGGGTAGTCGAGCCCCTGCATCTCCCACGTCACGATCCCGTTCTTGACGTAGATCTGCCAGGTGCAGCTCCCGGTACAGTTGACGCCATGCGTACTGCGGACGATGCGGTCGTGTTGCCACCGGTTCCGGTAGAACTCCTCCCACCGGCGCAGCGCCGGGTCGGTTTCGTCCCTGATCCACCTGATGGAGCTGCGCGTCACCGCCAACGTTCCCCTCCCGGGCGAGCCTCGCCGACAAGCGGCCGGCGAACCCCCCGGAACCGCCCGCGCCACACGCCGCCGAATACGAAGAGCGCCATGGCGGCGCCGCTCGCGCCGAACAGCAGGAACTGCGCCGATCTCCGCCCCGTCTCGGCGCCACCCGTCATGGCCTGGTCCTCGAAGAACGCGACGAGGGCCTGCACTTCTTCCTGCGTCAACCCGCGCAGTCCGTAGGAGGCCCGCATGGTCGGCGTCGGCGGCGCCGACAGCCAGCCCCCCAGCGCGCGGCGGCCCTGGAGCCGCTCGTAGACCTGAGAGAGGTCGGGCCCCAGGGCGCCGCCGCCCAACCCCCCTGCGCCCGGCACCGCGTGACAGGAGAAGCAGGCGGCACCGCCGGCCGACAGGCGCGCCTCACCAAAGAAGAAGCGCCGGCCGCGCTCGATGTCCTCCGGGGTAAACGGCTCGTCGCTGGCCGGTACCCCACCAGCGCTCTCCCCGCTCTCGGCGCGGGATCTCGCCTCGATGAAATCGAGCAGCGCTACGGCGATCCGCGGCGTCAGCTCGGGGACGTCCGGCATCACGAGCCCGCCCGCCTCCTCGACGAGCCGTGCCGCGTACGGGTCGCCCGACTCGATGACGTCGTCCGGATCGAGGATGAACCTCACCAGCCACGCGCGATCGTGACGCGCGGTGACGTCCTTGAGATCGGGGCCGATGAACGGCCCGCCGCCGATGCTGTGACAGGCCGTGCAGTACTGGTCGAAGAAGATCTCGGCATCCTGTGCCCTGACGGCCGGGCTCGATGCGAGCAGCAGGACGGCAGCCGCCGCGCTGCACAGCGCTCGCGGGCGCCTCCAGCCAGCGGCACACCGTTGCTCCACACGACGACGCGACAAGCTTTCCATGCTTACGTCTGCGCGCCAGGCCGGGCCATCCAGTGCGGACACTGAAGGCAGTCCGCGTCGTCCACATATCGAGGCGGGTTGCGATGCAGACAGCACCAC
>JACQTK010000072.1 GCA_016210845.1 Acidobacteriota bacterium
AGAATCGCTTGCCGAGCGAGTTCGTCACAGCCGGCCCGTTGAAGCCCTGGTAGAGCAGGACCGGCCGGTCGGGCACGGCCTCATCGAGCTCGCGCAGCGTCGGAAAGCGACGCTCGGCCCTCAGACTCGGAAGCGCCGCCGCCCCTATGGCCGTGATCCACTGGCCGTCGGGAACCAGTCGTCGATGCGCGGCCAGCACCTCCTGGACTTCGCGAATCGAGCTCGCGCTCTCCACGTCGAGTGCGTGATACCCGACGCGGTCGGCCGTATCCAGCCCGTGGAGGTGCGTCTCGATGAGGCCCGGTATGACCGTGCGCCCGCGAAGATCGATGACCTGTGTGCCTGGCGCCGTGTTGCCGGGCGAGGTGTTTCCCACCGCGGCGATGCGGCGGTGGCGAATCGCCACGACGCTTGCGACCGTGTCCCGTGCGTCAAGCGTGTGAACCCGCCCGTTGACGAGCACCAGGTCGGGCGGGAACCCGTCGGCGGACACCGCCACCGGCGAAGCCTGTGCCGCGAGTGGACCGGTACGGGCCGCCGAGACCGGTGCGCCACCACCGGCGAGCGCGATGCTCGTGCCCGCTGCCTTCCCGATGAACGTGCGACGCGAAATGGTCGTTCGCATGGGCTCTGCGGCGTGTCGCGAAGGAAATCTCGAGGGTATCAGGCTGCTCAGCGGCTCGAGGGCGGCCTGTCCGCCTCGGCAATCACTTTCGACCGGAACTCCGGATCCGCTCCTGCTGGAAGTTGCGGATTCGGTGACGGAAGGCGACGAGCTCCTGCGTCTGCGGATCGCGCTCCTCCCAGATCCGCAGCAACAGCGGCCCGCGATAGATATACGGGGACGCATGCGCGCGGCATTGATGCTCGGGCACCGTGAGGCGAGAGGGGTCCCACGCTTCCGCAAACGCCCGCCCCTCGTCGTTGATCGGCAGGCCCAGGTAGTCGCCGAGCGAGGGACCCGGTATGCGCTCCGGCTGGTCCTCGTGAAACAGGCCGTTCCAGAAACCGGACATGTCCTCCTGTGCAGACGCCGGCGGGCTCACGGCGAACAGGACCAGAACGGCGACGGACAGAGCTCGCGCGATCATGGCTACCTCACCTGGCTGATTGACGCGACGGCTGAAGGTTCTGATGGACGGCCTCGACGAACATCGCGGTCGTCCGCGGGCCGGTCTCCGCGCCGTACCGCAGGTCGTAGTCGAGCGTCGGACGCGCAGCGTTGATCTGCTCCAGCGTCATCCCCTTGCCGATCATGTGTTGCACGCGATCGCGGACGATCGTGACCATGTCGCGGTACTCGACCACGTCCATCTCGTCGGAGATACGGCCGTGACCCGGAACGGCCATCGTGCCCCCTTCGGTGAACTGCTCCGAGACCATGACGTCGATCAACGTGTTCAGGCCTTCGATGACGCCGTTGACGTGGCCGCCGCGCTCGAGATCGATGGAGGGATAGGCCGTGGTGTCGAACAGGTCACCGGTGGCGACGACGTCCGAACTCCTGAAGAACACCAGCGAGTCGCCGTCGGTGTGCGCCGCCGGGATGTGCAGCAACTGCACCGCCTCGCCGTTGAAGTACATGTCCTTCCGGTTCTGGAAGAAGGTGTCGGTGGGCAGCGCGCCGAACGGAACCGGCCGGCGGGTGCCACGGGGCGCGTTCAGGGCATTCAGCACGCTCTCGTGGGCGACGATGAACGCACGCTCGGCGCCGCTTTGCCCCAGTTGCCCCGCGAAATTCCCCGCCACGAGCTGCGATCCGGCTTCGGCCACCTTCAAATTGCCGCCGGTGTGATCGGGATCGGCGTTGGTGTTGAGCACGTAGCGAATCGGCCTGCCGGGCGCGAGCCGTTCGACGGCCGCCAGCAGCGCGTCGGCAGCCGCCTCGGTCATCGTGTCGACGACGAGGACGCCCTGCGGCCCCACGTGCACGGCGGCGTTTCCGCCCGCGCCCACCATCATGTACACGCCGCCCTTGACGGGCAGCACCTCGATCTCGACGCCAGCCCCGCTCGCGGCAGCGGTACCCGGCGGCTGCGGCTGCTGCGCGTCGGCGCGCACCGACCAGCATGCCAGCGCCAGTGCGGCCGCGGCGACCCCCGCCGCCGCGCACCGCCTGGATATGCCAACTCTTTTCATCGTGTCGCCCCTTTGGACCCACTCCCGGGCACCACGCGATTGTCCGGCAACCGACCGGCCAATTGCAATAAGACGAGAGACTCATTTGGTTCGATAATTGCGCATCACGCAGCAATAAAACCGGCGGGACGATCCGCGGGGCATGCCTGTCATCGTCATTGGCGGCCTCAGAGCCCGCGCACCCCTGGTGACTCGTGGACAACCGTACCGTCGACGATTGTCAGGAAGAGGGTGCTGCAGGCCGTCGCGCATCTGGGTTAGTCGCGCATCTGGGTTATACGACGAACTCCGCTGGTAAGCACCTCAGGACGCAGCGATCCGGGAAGCTGCTCGTCATGGTTCCCGACATCGCGAATCCCTTTTACTCGAAGGTCCTGCAAAGCATCGAAGCGACGGCACAGCGCGAAGGATACGCGGTGCTCCTCGGTGACACGCAGCACGATCCGAAGCGCGAAGAGCTGTACACCCTCATGCTGCGGCGACGCGAGGCGGAAGGCTTGATCGTGCTCGGTCACGGTCTGCCGGACG
>JACQTK010000068.1 GCA_016210845.1 Acidobacteriota bacterium
AGGCTGGCCGTCGCCACCCAGGGCGACGTGTGGACCTACGACGTGATGCGCGCCACGTTGACACGCCTGACGACGGACGTGGCCGAAGATCGAAGCCCGTTGTGGACGCCGGACGGCCGGCGCATCGTGTTCACGTCCAGTCGGGCCGGATTGCCCGAGTTGTTCTGGAGATCCGCGGACGGGACGGGTCAGGATGAACGGCTGTTGACGCGGGCCAGGAACCTGGTCGATCTACGCGCCGATGGGTGGCTGCCCGACGGCCGGTCGCTGCTCTTCAGCGAGGTGCCGCCACAAATCCAGTGCGCCATCGGCCAGAGCGCCGCTGGCGGCGGCGAGCAGCCGCGCATGCTGATCCAGAACGATTTCTGCAACGATTACGCCTCCTTGTCGCCCGATGGGCGCTGGATCGCATACGACTCGCAGGCATCGGGGCAGGCGGAGATCTATGTCGAGCGTTACCCGATGCTTGGCGATCGACAGCAGATCTCGACCGGCGGCGGCCGGCTTCCACAGTGGTCGTCCAAGGGCGACGAGCTGTTCTTCAGCAGCCTGGACGGCCGTCAGATCATCGCCGTGCCGATCCAGTTGGGGGCATCACTGGTGGCCGGCCGCCCGCGGGTGCTCTTCGAAGGCGCGTACCTCAGTATCGCGACCGGATGGCGGCCGTATGCGGTGACCCCGGATGGACGGTTCGCCATGATCAAGGCGGATACCGGTGGTAGCGGAAGCGTGTCCGCGCCCACGATGGTCCTGGTCCAACACTGGTTCGAGGAGCTGAGGCGTCTGGCTCCGGCGCCATGACGGCGCGGGCACGGCCCTGGGCCAAGGACGCGCGGAGATGTTATCATCGACACGAAGTGGTGATAACATATGGTGCGCACGCAGATCTCGCTCGATGAGCGGGCCTACGAAGAGGCCAAGGCAGAAGCGGCGCTGCAGGGGATCTCGCTCGCCGAGTTCCTGCGGCGGGCCGTCGCCGCCGCGCTCGCCCCGCGGCGCCGCGCCGACCGTCCGTGGATGCGTCATGCCGGCACGCTGGCATCGGGCGATCCCGATGCCAGCACGACGGTCGACGAGGTCGTGTACGGGCGGGGCCGCCCATGAGGGCGGGCCCGGTCTTTCTCGACAGCGGCATCTTCATCGCCTTCCTCGATCGCTCGGATCACTATCATTCGGCCGCCGCGCGCCTGTTCGCCGATCCGCCGCGCCGCTGGTACTCATCTCTGGCGGTGATCTCGGAAGCCTACGGATGGTTCCTCCACCGGTTCGACGAGTCGGCCGCGAGGACCTTCCGCATCACACTCGACGAGCTGCCGCGGCTGAAGCTGTTGGCGATTGACGACGCCCATCATCGAGCCGTGTCTGCAAAGCTCGATCGGTTCCGCGGGCACAAGCTGACGTACGTGGACGCGTCGACGCTCGTGTTCCTGCAGTCCCACCGCATCCGGGAGGTCTGGGGCACGGACAGCGACCTCGCGCTGGAAGGGGCGCGCGTCGTTCCGGTCGCGGCGCCGGGTGGCGCGTCGTCAGCGTGAGGCCTGCTGCGCCCTCCCGTATAATTGCGGCGGCCTCACGTCCACACCATCCATGTCCCTGCCTGCGGGCACCCGCCTCGGGCCATATGAAGTCGTGTCGCTGCTCGGCATGGGCGGCATGGGCGAGGTGTACAAGGCGCGCGACACGCGGCTCGATCGGACAGTGGCCCTCAAGGTCCTGCCGTCGCACGTGGCCGGGGCGCCGGAGTTTCGCGAGCGGTTCGAGCGCGAGGTCCGGACGATTGCGGCGCTGAACCGTCCCCACATCTGCACCCTGGATGACCCACGCACGACGGTTGCGGCTGAATCCGGGCACGACCGCCTCCACGGCGGCCTGACGCGCGGAACCGTCATGTTGCGACGAACTGAGATTCGACGTGTCGGCCCCCCGCTGCGCGCGTGAGGCCTCACTCGGGCAAGTCTTCGTAGACTTCGTCCACCGGTAACGTGCAGTCGATGGCGGCCAACTCGACGATGCCGCTTGTGTGCACGGTCTCCGCCCAACGCCCGTCCGGTTGACGCTCGTGGACGACGATCCGTCGTTCGTCCTGCGAGACGAGCACGATCGCCTTCACGCTCGCAATCGTTCTGTAGCAGTCGAGCTTTGGACCGCAGTCGTCCGCCACCGTGGAAGGACTGTGCACTTCGACCAGGACAGAGGGGTTGAGCACCGTCTGCCCGGTCTTGTCGGCCGGGTCTCTCTCGAGAGGTCCACAGACGACCGCGACGTCGGCGTAGGTCGCACGGTTGACGACGGTTGAACGAACCCTCAGGTTGGCGTCGTAGGCGCGGCACGGGCGGCCCCGGAGGTGACCGCCGAGGATGCGACCGATGTTATTGCAGATGGCCGAGTGGCGGGGCGAGCCGCCCGCCATGTCGAGGATGACGCCCTCCCAGAATTCGAGCCGCGTGGGGCCGTGCTCGGCAATCCGCAGGTACTCCTCGAACGTGAACACATGCTCCCGGGCAACGGCGAACGCGTTCATAGCGAAGAGGGTAGACCACCGGAGGAGGATTCGTCCATCTCCCAATGGACGCTGGATGGCGTACGCGTCCGATGAGTCCGGGCCCCTCGAAGTCTACGTGCAGTCCGTACCGGCCGGGACCGGCCGATGGCAGATATCGCCCAACGGCGGCTTCGAGCCTCGCTGGCGCGCCGATGGGAGGGAGTTGTTCTATGTGGCCGCTGACCGCCGCCTCATGTCCGTTACGGTGGCAGAGACCGGCGGGGCCTTACAGGCGGGGGTTCCCAGGCCGCTGTTCGCGACCGAGATCGACGTGAACCCCGTTAGCTACCCGAGCCAGTACGACGTGAGCCGCGACGGGCAGCGGTTCCTCATCAAACGCCCGGCGCTGGGCGACACACCCGCGCCGATCACGCTGGTGTTCAACTGGGCGTCGGCGCTGTTGGAGCCGTAAGGATCACTTTCCATCCTGGATTCGCTGCCGGAAGGCGGCGAGCGCCGCCGTCTGGCCTTCCGTCTTGCTTTGCTCCAGCGCTTCCGCCAGCATCGCTGGCGTCAAGCCCGCGAGGAACCGACTCTCCGTGATTCCGCGATACGCGTCGCCGGACCGTTCGTAGAAGTGGACCATCTTGCCGTCGTACCGCCAGATCTCGGGGACACCGAGAGCGGCATAGATGGAGAACTTGCTCACCGATTCATTGGTGACGTCGATCTCGACGACGATGTCGGGCGGAGGATCGACCTCGAGGTCGATCCTCCGCTTCCCGATGATGCGTGCCGCATTCGTGACGTAGTAACACGCGTCGGGCTCTGTACCTTTGGCCACTCGCCTTCGCTTCCAGGTCGCCGATCCGACCTTTTCCACCGGAAGCTGCCGCGAATCGGCCCACGCCCGCACCAAATCATCGATAAACCGTATGTACTTCTCATGCTCCGGCAGCGGGCTCATGATCTCCAGTCGTCCGTCATCGTAGGTGACACGCAGCCCGGGCCGGTCCCACAGGTCCTCCAGCAAGCGCTCGTACTCATCCCAGCCGACGTCGCGAAAGACCAGCGTGGCCCCCGCGGGGATATGTTCGAGCGCCTCCCGGTAGTCCGCGACTCGCGTGCTCACGTCGGCATTATACGGTCCTTTCCCGTATAAATCGCCGCGGCATCACGCCCACACCATCCATGTCGCTGGCTGCCGGCACCCTCCTCGGGCCGTATGAAGTCGTGTCGCTGCTCGGCAGAGGCGGCATGGGAGAGGTCTATCGCGCGCGGGGCACATCTTGGGCGAACGTTCCGCTATGCGCTTTCGGCCGACGGCCTGCGGTTCCTCCTCCCCCAGCCGTCCTCGGCGACAGGGCAGTTCGGATCGTCGTCCCCCATCACCGTCGTGGTCAACTCGACGGCGGCGCTGAAGAAATGACGATGGGCATATATCCTGGTCCCCTTTTTCGATCCCGCTGGTTTACAATGCGCGCCAAGCTTGCGTGGCGCGGCTGCGCCCGAAAGAGGTGACGGTATGCGAAGGTTCCTCGGCGTTCTGATGTGCGCCTCGGCGTCGGTCCTCGTCGTCGCGGGACTGCAGGCCGTGGCGGAGCACCCCTCGTGGGCGTACGGATTCACGACGCCGCCTCCGCCTCCGGGTTCGGCGCCTGCGGCTCCGGCGGCTGGCGGGGGTCGCGGCGGCGGCGGTGCGGCACAGGCGGGCGGCCGTCAGGGTGGCGGTGGTGCCGCCGCGGACCCGACGCTTCACAGCCTGCCCGGCACGAACCTCCAGTTCACCCGCGCGCAGATTGCCAACCGCTTCGGGCCGGCGGACTGGTACCCCGGCGATCACACGGCGATGCCGGAGATCGTCGCGAGGGGACGGATGGACGCCAACATCATCGCGTGCAGCCTGTGCCACATGCCGAACGGCAAGGGCCGTCCGGAGAACGCCGGCGTGTCCGGGCTGCCGGAGGAGTACTTCATCCAGACGATGCTGGACTTCCGCAACGGCCGGCGCAGCAGCGCGGACCCGCGGAAGGGCAACACGAACCTGATGGTGAACTTCGCGAAGGCGATGACCGAGGAGGAGATCCGGCAGGCGGCCGCCTACTTCGGGTCGATGCCGTGGACGCAGTGGATCCGCGTGGTCGAGACGAACACGGTTCCGCAGACGCGCATCCAGGGCGGCATGTTCCTGCGGCTCGACAACGGGATGACCGAGCCGATCGGCAACCGCATCATCGAGGCGCCCGAGAACACCGAGCGCACCGAGGTCATGCGCGATCCGCGCTCGGGCTTCGTGGCCTACGCGCCGGTCGGCAGCATCGCGCGCGGCCAGACGCTCGTGACCACCGGCGGCAACGGTCGGACGGTGGCGTGCGCGACGTGCCATGGCGCCACCTTGCAGGGGATGGGCCCCGTGCCCGGGCTCGCCGGCCGCTCGCCGAGCTACATCGTCCGCCAGCTGTACGACATGCAGATGGGCACGCGGAAGGGGAGCTGGGCCGAGCTGATGAAGCCGGTGGTGGAGAACCTCACGGCGGAGGACTTCGTCGCGATCGCGGCGTACACCGCGTCGCGCCCGATGCCGCCCGCGCCGGGGACGCAGACCGCGGCCCGCTGATCCGTCAAGAGCACGAAGACGGATTGGCCACGAGGCACACAAAGGCCACGAAGGCCTTCATGTTGTGGCTGATTCGTCTTTGTGTCCTTGACTCCGGCTACTCGGGCTCCTCCCCGTTCCGATAGAGGCGCGCCACGACCTCGGGCCGACCCGCCTCTCGTGCGAGCGCGTCGAGGCGGTTGGCGCTCGCCGCACCGAGGTGGCGCTCGACGATGCCCCGGGCCTCGCCGTAGCGAAGCTCCTCACGCTGCAGAATCCGGCGTACGTCGATCTCGTCCTTCGGTTCGCCGGACACGAGCTTCATCGCCAGCAGGAATTCCATCGAGACGAGACTGACGTCATGACCCGCCACCCGTGCCTTGCGCCCCGAGGTGCGGGCTTCTCGAATCGCATCCTCAAAGAGCGCGGCGAAGTGGAATCGACGATCGACGAGGTCGATTCGAAGACCGCGCTGATTGTCGCGGAGGCCTACCCCGCCGATACGCAGGGGCCGGATCTCGGTCGCCGGTCCGCGCAGCGTGTCGGCGGCCCGCTCCGCGACGCCGACGGGGACCGCGAAGTCGGCGTCCTTCGTCGCGCGCGCAATGCCCCACGCTTCGAGCGCGAGTCCGCCGATGAGCGCGAAGTCGGCGCCGTGCGAGTCCAGCGCCGATGCGGCCGCCACCACGGAAGGGCCGGGGTCGAACGGTTGAACTTCGCCGATCACGGACGGTGACGGCGGACCGCCGGCCGGCTGCGAGGAGCTTGGATCGCTCATGACGCAGGTTCATCCTAGCGCCCGCGGTGCGCGGCGGCAACGAGCGTTTCGCGTCGCTCGAAAAGCTGAAAGCCCGCGTTCCGACGCGCTAATATCTGTTCAGAGCGACAGCCATGGGACGAATCAGGCAGCCGATTCGGGTGAACGGCAGGGAATGCTGGACGTTGTTCGACACCGGTGCGCGGAATACCTATGTGATCCCGTCGGTCGCCCGTATTCTCAAGACGTCGCCGACGCCACGTCCGATACGGACCGCGCTCGGCGGCGCGGTAAGGGAGAGCACGACGGCTGCGCTCCTCGAAGCAGAGATTCAAGGCCGGCCGGTGTCTACCCACGCGCTGGTGATCGACGAGATCGGCAAGGACGAGAACGGCGTCGCGATTGAGGTCCTCTTCGGCGCGCTGGCGATGCAGCAGTGGGGAATCCGGCCCGTCCCGGATGAAGAACGCCTCGACCTCTCGCACTACCCGGAAGAGTTCGTCGAATTCTGAGGCAGGGTAGGTTCAGGCGAGGGGATTCACCCAGCGCAAGCCCGGGAAGCGCGAGAAATCGGCGTCGGTCGAATGCAGTTCCGCCTGGTGTTCGATCGCCAGCGCGGCGAGATGGGCGTCGGTGGTGAGATTGCCGGCCGTGCCCAGCGTCTCCAGGAGGCCGAACAGGATTTCCCCGTGCCGCGCGCCGGGATCGAGGATGGTGACATAGGGCTGCGCCAGCCACGCGCGAACGTGGCCACAGGCCGTGCCCACCGGCAGCGGATTCGCCAGGATCTGGCGATGCGTCGCGATCCGGATGAATCCGAGGATCCCCACCCATGACAACCCCACCGGCCGAGTACTGTTCAGGACACCCTCCCACCACGCTCGGGCGGCGGCGTGTACAGGCGACGCGCTGTTGTAGGCGTGGAGGAGGAGGTTGATATCGGGCAGGGTCATCGACGCAGCTTCCGGGCTGTTTCTTCGGCTTCGAGCTCGTCGACGAGCTGATTCATGCGGTCGAGATCGATCCCGGGCCGGATCCCGAAATCGTGCGGCTGCACCTCGAACCGCGGCGGCCGTGGCGCCCTGGCCAGCCGGAGCCCCCGTCTGAGCGCCTCGTTGACGACGGTCTTGAGGCCCTTGCCGGTCCGACGTATCTCTTTCGACAGGGCGTCGGCCACGTCCCGATCGAGCGTCAGCGTCGTCCTCATGGAGACATCATGATGTCCAGCATTCGTGATGTCAAGATGTCGACGCGCGGACCGCGCGCCGTGAACCTGAACTCGTGAACCCTTGAACGAGACCTCGTGAACCCCTTGCACCTCATGAACCCACTGAACCGGCTGCGCAGGCTACACTTATGGGGATGTCGTACAAGAGCTCCCTGGAAGCCCGCATCGCCAAGAAGACGACCAAGGCAATCCTCGACTTCAACCTGATCGAGGACGGCGACCGTGTAATGGTCGGCCTCTCGGGCGGCAAGGACAGCTGGGCCGTGATGCAGACGCTCGACATCCTGCGCCGCCGCGCGCCGATCGCCTTCTCGCTGGTCGCGGTCAACGTGGACTCGGGCTATAAGGATTTCAAGCACGACGTCATCGCGACGACGTGCGAGGAGCGGGGCTGGGAATACCGCATCGAGCACACCGCGATCGGCGGCGTGATGGACGATCTGCTCGACGCCAACGCCACCCCGTGCTCGCTGTGCGCGCGGCTGCGGCGCGGTGTGCTCTACCGGATCGCCAGCGAGGTGGGTGCCACGAAAATCGCGCTCGGCCACCACCTGGACGACTTCATCGAGACGCTCCTGCTGAACCTCTTCTTCGCAGGGGCGCTCAAGGCGATGCCCGCGCGCCTGGTCTCGGACAACGGCGAGCACGTCGTCATCCGGCCGCTGGTGTACGTCGCCGAAGACGAGGCGCGCGTGTACACCAAGCAGGTGGGCCTGCCCATCATCGGCTGCTGCTGTCCGGCGTGCGGCGATCTCAGCCTGCAGCGCCAGCGCGTCAAGCGCCTCATCCTCGACCTGGAGCGCGAGCATCCGGGCGTCAAGCAGTCGATGCTCAAGGCGCTCGGCAACGTGATGCCGCGGCACCTGCTCGACACCCGCCTCAACCCGAGCGGCGAGCTGCGGGACAGCATCGCGTTGCGGCTGGAAGACGAGGGGACCTCGCTGGTTCAGATTGCCGCCCCCCGCGCAGGCTGAAGCCTGCGCTCTACAGGTCATCCTCCATGCGAGCCGTTGTTCAGCGCGTAGCCGAGGCGCGGGTGCGCGTGGGCGACCGTGTCACGGGCGAGATCGGCCGCGGCCTGCTCGTCCTGCTGGGCATCGGGCGTGAGGACGGACCGCACGACGTGAACTACATCGCGGGCAAGATCCGCGACGTGCGCGTGTTCGAGGGTGAGGACGGCAGGCCCATGGACCGCTCCGTGGCGGAGGTCGGCGGCGCCGTGCTCGTGGTCTCGCAGTTCACCCTCTACGGCGACGTGCGGCGGGGACGAAGGCCGTCGTTCGACGCGGCGGCGCCGCCCGAGATGGCCCGTGCGCTGTACGAGGATCTCGTGAGAGAATTGCGCGCGGTCCCATTGCCGGTGGCCACCGGCGAGTTCCAGGCCATGATGCGCGTCGAGCTCGTGAACGATGGCCCTGTGACAATTCTCATCGATAGTCGGCGATCATGAATATGCGTCCGCGTGGCGCGAACCCTGTCGGGTTCGCGCGGGCGAGCCTCAGCGCGGGGTCCCCACGGCGCCTGCGCCGTGGGGTGCCGTGGCTCGCCCCACTGCTCGTTTCCATTCTTGCGCTGTCGAGTCCGGGGTACGCCCAGCAGCGGCCGCTCGTCACCGAGGATCCCGAAACCATTGGCGCGGGGCGCGTGCTCATCGAAGCTGGCTTCGATTACCAGCGGGAGGTGAGATATCCGGCCTCGGGGCTCGAGGGCCACCTGCGGCGGTTTCCGTTGATCGGGATCAGCCTCGGGATCGGCGACATCGGTGAGGTGCAGCTCGACGGCGGCCTCTACAACCACCTGTCGATTACCGGCTGCCGCCCCGCGCCGCTCGATTTCATGCTCGTCGTCCCTGGCGACACGACGTGGCACGTCGAAGATCTCGTGGTGGGCACGAAGGTCCGTCTCGTGTCGGAAGGCGTGTCGCGCCCTTCCATCGCGCTGCGATCGGCGACGAAGCTGCCCATGGCGTCGAACGAGAGCGGCATCGGCCTCGACACGATGGACTTCTACTCGTCGCTGCTGGTGGCGAAAACCATCCAATCCGTTCGCGTGGTCGGCAACGTCGGCCTGGGCATCCTGGGCGACCCGACGCGCGGCGACCGCCAGAACGACGTCCTCACGTACGGCCTCTCGTTCGCGCGCGCGCTCACCACCGCGGCCGAGGTCGTGGGGGAGATCAACGGCCGCAAGGATACCCGCCTCGGCGATCCGCCGCCTGGCACCGAATCGCGAAGCATGGTGCGCTTTGGCGGCCGGTACACCGTGGGGAGCTGGCGCGGCGACGCTGGCCTGATGTTCGGCGTCACCTCGAACGACCCGACCATCGGTTTCGGCGCGGGCTTCACCTGGGTGTTCGCGGTCTCCTGAAGGCCGTCCGACATGCGAGCGGTCAAGGCCCATGCGGACGGCAACGATTTCGTGTTCATTGCCAACGACGACGCAGGGCGGGCCTTTACGGCCCGCCAGGGCAGCGACGGCTCCGCGCTGGCTCGCGCGATCTGCGACCGCCACCGGGGGATCGGCGCCGATGGCCTGATCCTGTACGAGCTGCGCGACCGCGGCGCCGCGATGCAGCTCTTGAATGCCGACGGCAGCGCGTCGGAGCTCTCGGGCAACGGGCTCCGCTGCCTCGCCGCGCTGGTGGCCCGCACGCAGGGGTTGCAGCCTGGCGCGGCGGTCCAGGTCGAGACCGATGCGGGCATCAAGACGCTGGAACTGCTGGCGCGCGAAGGCGAGCGTTATCAGTTCCGTGCGGCGATGGGGGCACCGGAGGACATCAGGCAGGTCACGATCGCGGTTGCGGAAGAGACGGTGACGGCATCCGTGCTCCGGATGGGCAATCCGCAGTGCGTGGCGCTCGGGCCGCTTCCCGACGAGGGGCGGTTCGCGCGGCTGGGGCCCGTGCTGGCCACCCACCCGATGTTTCCCGTGGGCACGAACGTCGAGTTCGCGCAGGTCGAGGCGCCGGATCGCATTCGCATTCTGATCTGGGAGCGCGGCGTGGGCCCCACCTCGTCATCCGGCACGGGAGCGTGTGCGTCTGCCGTTGCCGCCGCCGCCCACGGTGGTGCCGCGCGCGAGGTCGATGTCGTGGCGCCCGGCGGCACGCAGCGCGTCGAGTGGCGCGACGAGGGCGTCTATCTGACCGGGTGGGCGGAAGTCGTGCTCGACGGCGAATGGCTCGTCTGGAGGGCGCTATTGGACCGCTATGCGGTCCAGAACGTGAATTCGTAATCGCTTGTGTCGACCGCATAGCGGTCCTCTAGCCGCGCGGAGCGCGGCCAGAGATACTGGCAACCAGCCAAGGGCTCCGCGGGGATATCAGGGGGCGGAGTCCCTTGGCTGGTGGG
>JACQTK010000069.1 GCA_016210845.1 Acidobacteriota bacterium
GTGATATCCCCTCGCTGCCGTTGCCCGCCGATCTCGCCCTTGGCTGGCTGCCAGTATCTGCTTGGCGCGCTCCGCGCGCCTGGGACCGCTATGCGAATTGAACAACGAGTACACAATCCTCCTTCGAAGCCGCATAGCGGTCCCATCCTTGCCGTCCGGGACCTGACCAAGACCTACACGTCGGGGGAGGTCGACGTGCACGCCTTGCGCGGTGTGTCGCTGGAGATCGCGGCAGGCGAGTTCGTCGCCCTCACCGGGCCGTCGGGCTCGGGCAAGTCGACGTTCATGCACCTGCTCGGCTGCCTCGACCGTCCCACGAGCGGCCGCTACCTGCTGAACGGCCGCGACGTGGCCGCGCTCTCCACGCACGAGCTCGCGCGCGTCCGGAACCGCGAGATCGGCTTCGTGTTCCAGGGGTTCAACCTGCTGGCGCGCACGTCGGCCATCGAGAACGTGGAGCTGCCGCTGCTGTATGCGGGCGGCATTCCGGCGGCGGCGCGCCGAAGGCGTGCGGCCGATGCGCTGGCCGCCGTCGGTCTCGGCGACCGCATGCGGCACCACCCGAACCAGCTGTCGGGCGGACAGCAGCAGCGCGTCGCCATCGCGCGGGCGCTCGTCAACAATCCCGTGCTGCTGCTGGCGGACGAGCCCACGGGCAACCTCGACACGCGCACGAGCATCGAGGTGATGGAGATCTTCCAGCAGCTCGGCACCGAACGCGGGCTGACGATCGTGCTGGTGACGCACGAGCGCGACATCGCCGAGTACGGCACGCGGATCGTCGCCTTTCGCGACGGCCTGGTGCGTTCCGATCATCCGGTGACCGCACGGCGGACGGCCGCGGCCGGCATGGGAACGGACTCCGACGACGCAATCGCTGTGGGGGCGTGAGGGGGCCATGTCGCTGTCGATGACGTTCGGTATTGCACTGAAGGCGCTCCGGCGCAATGCGATGCGCACGGCGCTCACCGCGCTCGGCATCATCATCGGCGTGGCCGCGGTCATCGTCATGGTGGCCATCGGCAGCGGCGCCAGGTCATCCATCGAGGCCGGCATCCGCAGCGTCGGCTCCAACATGGTCGTGGTGAACGCCGGCTCGGGACAGTTCGGCCCCGTGCGGCAGGGGCAGGGCGCCACGACGACGCTGACGCCCGCGGACGCCGAGGCGATTCGGCGCGAGGTGAGCGGCATCCGCTATCTCTCCCCCGGAGTCGTGACGCGGACCCAGGTCGTGTCCGAGACGGCCAACTGGGGGACGCAGGTCCAGGGCGCCGGTGACGAGCTGACGGGAGTTCGTTCGTGGCCGCTGCAGTTTGGCAGCTTCTTCACGGAGCAGGACGTGCGCCGGGCCGCGAAGGTCGCCGTCCTCGGGTCCGTGGTACGCGATCAGCTCTTCGGCCCCGGGGCCGACCCGACGGGCGCGGTCATTCGCATCCGAAACCAGCCGTTCAAGGTCATCGGAGTCCTGACGCCGAAAGGGCAGGCCGCCATGGGCCAGGACCAGGATGACGCGGTCTTCGTGCCCTATACGACGGCGCAGAAGAAGCTGCTCGGCCAGACGCACCTTCAGAACATCGGGATCTCCGCCGAGGACAGCGTGCCGCTCGACGATCTGACCGGCCGCATCGCCGAGCTGCTGCGCGAGCGCCACGGGATCGCGCCGGGTGACGAGGACGACTTCATGGTGCGCACGCTCGAGGAAATGGCGAGCGTGCTGACGTCCACCACCACGACGATGACGTGGCTGCTCGCCGGGATCGCCGCGGTGTCGCTGGTCGTCGGCGGCATCGGGATCATGAACATCATGCTGGTCTCGGTGACCGAGCGCACGCGGGAGATCGGGCTGCGGCTGTCGGTGGGCGCCCGCGACCGCGACGTCCTGCTGCAGTTTCTCGTCGAGGCGGTGGTGCTCAGCCTGGCGGGCGGCGCCATCGGGATCGCCGCGGGGATGGGCGGCTCGTACGCCATGAGCCGGCTCATGCAGTGGTCGTCGGTCGTGACGCCCGCCGCGGTGCTGCTCTCGTTCGGCTGCGCGGCCGCCATCGGCATCTTCTTCGGCTTCTATCCGGCGAGGAAGGCCGCGGCGCTCGATCCGATCGAAGCCATGCGGTACGAGTAGGCAGTAGGCAGTCGGCAGTCGGCAGTCGGCAGTCGGCAGTCGGCAGTCGGCAGTCGGCAGTCGGCAGTCGGCAGTCGGCAGTCGGCAGTCGGCAGTCGGCAGGGTGAATTGACGTGATTCGCAGAGTGTTCTTCCTCATCAC
>JACQTK010000070.1 GCA_016210845.1 Acidobacteriota bacterium
GCGAAACACCGTAAGCCATGGGAGGACCATGATCATGACGCGCGTGCTTTGGACCGCTATGCGGCCCCGAACGCGAATTTTGTCCTCGTTACTGCTCCGCATAGCGGTCCTAGGCGAGGCTCCACGGGTATCGGGATATCAAGGGCGAGCCCTTGGCTGGTTGGCAGCTCTCGCCCTCGGCGTGTGGACGGCAGGCGCGACGCCGGCATCCGCGGCGCCCTGTTCGACCTTGTCATCCCTGTCCTTGCCCAACATCACGATCACGTCGGCGGCCGAGGTTCCCGCCGGCGCGTTCACGCTGCCACCCGGCGCCCAGGGCGCCGGCCCGGCGGCGCAGGCATCGGTCTACGCCACGCTGCCCGCCTTCTGCCGCGTCACGGCGGTGGCTCGCCCCAGCGCCGATTCCGAGATCGCGCTCGAGGTCTGGCTGCCGGCGGCGAACTGGAACACGAGGTTCCAGCCGGTTGGAAACGGGCTGTGGGGCGGATCCCTCAACTATCAGGGACTGGCCGCCATGCTCCAGCGCGGCTACGCCACCGCGAGCAATGACACCGGCCATCGCGGACCCGGCGCCAGCTTCGCGGTGGGCCATCCCGAGAAGGTCGTCGATTTCGGATACCGCGCCTTCCACGAGATGACGCTCCTGGCCAAGGGCGCCATCGAGCGGTTCTACGAGCGGAGGCCGTCGCTCTCGCTCGTCGACCAGTGCGGCGGCGCCAGCCGCGGCGCGCTCGCCGAGGTGAACCGGCATCCGGACGGGTTCGACATCATCGCTGCCTCGGGCATCGACCCGGAGACGACCCGCCACTCGATGGGACAGCTCTGGGTCTGGCAGGCGGCGCACAAGACGCGCGAGAGCGTCATCCCCCAGGAGAAGCTGCCCCTCCTCCACCAGGCGGTGCTCGAGGCATGCGACGGCCACGACGGCATCGCTGACGGGATCATCGCCGACCCGCTCAGCTGCAAGGTCGATCCGGGCGTGCTGCAGTGCCGCGCCGGCGACGCGGCAGATTGCCTGACGGCCGCCCAGGTCGAGACCGCGCGGACGATCTATTCGCCGGTGACCAACCCGCGCACGAACGACGTGCTCTTCGGACCCCTGCTGCCGGGCAGCGAGCTCGGGTGGGCCTCACAGGCCGGCCCTGAGCCGTTCGGGTACGGCACCGACTTCTTCCGCTATCTCGTGATGAAGGACCCGAGCTGGCATCCCCGGACGCGCCCGGTCGACTTCGATCGCGACGCGGCCCTGGCGGACGCGCCCCAGAACCTCGTCGTCAACGTCGAGCCGAACGTGAACGGCTATTTCGACCGCGGCGGCAAGCTGCTCATCGTCGGTGGCTGGGCGGACGTGGCAATCGCGCCGGCGAGCAACACCAATTTCTACGAGCGCGTCGTCGGCAACGCGGGAGCGCGCGCCGAGCGCTCGGTCAGGCTCTTCATGGTCCCGGGCATGCTTCACTGTCCAGCCGCGCCAAACGCGGCAAACGGGCACGTGGTCCCCACAGCCGAGATCCTCGAGGCGTGGCTGCGCACGGGCACGCCGCCGGAGTCGATCGTCGTCAGCCGGCGGGTCAACGGCGCCGAGGAACGGAAGATGCTGGTCTGCCGCTACCCGCGGGTCGCACAGTACATAGGGCCCGGCGATCCCAAGTCGCCCGACAACTACGCTTGTCGTTGAACGACTACCGCCTGAAAGGCGGGAGACTCCGCGCGCGACTGAAAGTCGCCCCGCGCGCGGCGTCGTAGGCGAAGCGGTAGTCGTTCATAGAGTCCGCCTCGGGCGCCGGATTGTTGCACTCATCGCTATAATTCATGAACTTATTGACATTCCTAGGGATAGGGCGTATCTGGACATTCCACACTGGCTTCCGTTCGTACCAACGGGCGCGAACGAGATCCCAGCGCGGCTGCGCCGCAACCAAAGAGCGCATCCGCGCAGGGGCGAACCAGTATTTGCTAGTGACACGAACGCGCCGGGAGTTGCGCAAAAAAACAAAGTCTGGCGCGTGAGTGTCACGAAGGAGGCGACCGATGTTCCCATCAGGTACGCGAGCAGGCCGGCTGGCGGCCCTCATGCTGGGGCTGCTCATGCTGTATCCGGCTGCTGTGGCCGCACAGGGTACTGGCGGCGGCGGCATCGCCGGCGTCGTCCGGGATGACTCCGGCGCGGTGCTCCCGGGGGTGACCATCGAGGCGTCCAGCCCCGCGCTGATCGAAGGGACGCGAACGGTCGTGACCGACGGCCAGGGGCGGTATCAGGTAGTCAACCTGCGGCCTGGCACGTACACCGTGACCTTCACGCTGCCGGGCTTCACGACGCTGCGGCGTGAAGGGATCAATGTCGCCACGGGGTTCACCGCGACCGTAGACGGCACGCTGCCGGTCGGGGCTCTCCAGGAGACCGTCACGGTGACCGGCGAGGCGCCGCTCGTGGACGTGCGGAGCACCACGCAGTCACAGGTGCTGCAGGGCGAGGTGGTCCGGGAGCTGCCGCTCGGCAAGAATTCCGGCGCGCTCGCCGCCGTGCTGGCGGCCGCGATCCTGCCCCCGGGCAACATCGATGTCGGCGGTGCCAATGGAGAGATCCGCTCGGGCGGCTTCACCGTCCACGGCGCGGGCGACATGATGAACCTGCGTGACGGCATGGTGGAGAGTTTCATGTTCGGCGGTTCGAACAACTTTCTTTCCAGCATCAATCCGGTCATCGTCCAGGAGAGCGAGGTCACGCTTTCGGGTGGGCTGTCGGCCGAAGCGTTCTCCGGTGGGACCATGATCAACACCGTGCCGCGAGAGGGGAGCAACCGGCTGAGGGCATCGTTCCTCACCGACTATACGCACGCGAATCTGCAGTCGGACAATCTCACGTCCGAGACCCGGGCGCGCGGCGCGCATACGGGGTCGGAAGTCAGGCGCTTGCGTGACATCGCCGGCGGCGTGGGCGGCCCGATTCTCCAGAACCGGCTGTGGTACTTTGCCAGTTCCCGGTTCTGGATCAGCGAGACCTACGTCCCGGGGGTGTTCTACAACAAGCTGCAAGGCGTGTCGGTCAACGGGCTTCCGCCGGTCTTCTTTGAGCCCGACGAGAGTCGTCGGGGGTTCGTGGGCAACTTTGCGATGGAGGGGAGCGTCCGCCTGACCTGGCAGGCCTCGCCGCGGAACAAGATCATCTATACCCCGGGACTCGAGAGGAACTGCAATTGTCAGTTCGGCATCCAGAATGGCACGCTCGCCCCGGAAGCGATCAACGACGACCTGTACTGGCCGTATCACCGCCATTCGGGCTCCTGGCAGTCGCCGGTGAACAATCGGCTGCTGCTGCAGATGGGGGCGCTCTACGTGGGCGGCGACTTCAACCGGCGCCCGACCGGAGCCGCCCACGATGACTTCGCCGTGCGCGATCGGACCAGGAACTGGAGTTATGGCAACACCGGCTTTGGCCTGGGGTTTACCCAGAACTATGCGCACATGGACTGGTCGCAGTTCAACATCAACGGGTCGGCCTCGTACGTGACGGGCTCGCACGCGTTGAAGATCGGCGGCTTGTGGCTGGACGCTCCCAGGCACTTGACCGCAGACGTCCCCCATAATCAGTTCAAGTCGAAGGACTCAATGGGGCAGCGGTGGGAGAGGCGTGGCCACGCGCAACGGCATTCTTGAAGGAGCATCTGCTCAACCAGCCAAGGGCTCGCCCTTGAAATCCCCTTGTTCATGGATCGAGCCCTTGGCTGGTTGCCAGTATTTGCTTGGCGCGCTCCGCGCGCCCAGGACCGCTATGCGGTTCAAGGGAGGACTCAGTGATGACACGTGCCAGCATCGCGACGCTGACCGGGGTGGCAGTTCTGTTCGCCCTGGTCGTCATTGCTTCCCCGGACGGGACACTCGAACCGGTCGTCCGCGCCGAGGCGCGCTCGACGCTGCCCACGGCCGCGGACGCCAAGCCCTTACTGAACGCGACGCACCGCCATCGCGAGTGGATGACGGTGCCGGTTTCCGCCTCCGCATCGACGCTCGCCTGGGTCATGTACCCGGAGCGCAGCGATCGCGCCCCCGTGGTGGTCCTGTCGGACGAGCGGCCCGACGCCGACGACTGGACGCGTGCCGTCAGCGATCAGCTGGCGGCGGAGGGCTACCTGGTCGTGGTGCCCGACGTGCTCACGCAGCTCGACGCCGAGGGCAAACGCGCGGATGCGGCGCCGGCGGTCGCCGGCGACGCCGCCGAGATCGCGCGCCGTCTCGAGGCCGTGCAGCGCGCGGTCCTCGCCCTCCCTTCCGCTCAGAATGCGGTCTTCCATGTCGACCTGAATCGGGCGGGGGGACGTATCCAGGTCCGCACGCAGGGACTCGAAGCGACCTTCGATATGTCAGCGGAGGCGTGGCCGGACTTCGTCGCGTACCTGAATCGCCTGAGCGGCAACATGCTGCCGGCGAACGCCGACGCGGCTCATGCCGACCACATGGCCATGCAGGCACAGGTGCGCGGGGCGACAACAGCGGCGCCGCGCAACACGATTTCCGAGAAGCACCCGCGCCTCCCCGCCGGCTTCTATACCGCGCGATCGACCCTGCGCAACACCACGTTGAAGGCAGAATGGGTCGATATCCCCCTGGAGGGCAGCGACGTCAGGCTCCATACGTTCGTCGTCCACCCGAGAACGACCGCACGGACCGGCGTGGTGGTGGTGATGCAGCACGGCGTCGGACTCGACGAGTGGCAGCGGTCGGTTGCCGTCCAGCTCGCCGAGGACGGGTTCATCGCCGTCGCGCCCGATTTGTGGTCCGGCACCGGCCCGAACGGCGGCAACTGGGACGCATCCGAGTTCATCGACGATGCCATGCGTGCCGCCGCCGGAAAACTCAACGCGGCAGAGACGATGCGCCGCTTGAAGGCGGCCCGGGAATGGGCCTTGAGACTCCCCCAGGCGAATGGAAAATCGGGATCGATCGGATTCTGCGCCGGCGGCGGCAACAGTTTCCGGTTCGCTGCCGAAGTGCCCGAGCACAACGCCTCAGTCGTCTATTACGGCGGGACACCGCCCGAGGCGGAGTTGGCAAAGATCAACGCGCCCGTGCTCGCGTTCTATGGCGAGAACGATGCCCGCGTCACGGCGGCCGTCGAGCCGACGCGAGCTGCCATGGCACGACTGGGCAAACAGTATGAGGCGCACATCTATCCGAAGACGACGCACTCGTTCGTCATGTTCCAGGATATCGGCAACAACAACGCCGCGATCGCCGACGCCTGGCCGCGGACGATTGAGTTCTTTCGCAGGAATCTGAACTAGCTAGCTCCGCGCCACGTCCGCGGATTTCGCCAGCATCGCAAAGACTTCGGCATGACCTGGAATCGCGCCGTGGAAGCCGGCGGAGTGCTGGTCGGCGACGAGATCACTATTACGCTCGACGTGCAGATGCGGCGGCCGACGCGGTAGGGTACCGCTGACCACGCACACGGCCTTGATCGCACGCAGCCCGGCGTGAGCTGGATCACTTCACCTGCATACCCCGCGTGAAGACCATCGCGGGATCCCGCAGGACGCTGATGTGCCGGAGCGGATCGCCGGGTACCACAACGATATCGGCAGACTTCCCTTCGGCGAGCGTTCCGGCGTCACGCTCGACGCCGAGCGCGGAGGCGGGCAGACCCGTTGCCGCGTGAATCGTCGCAAGCGGATCGATTCCAAGCACGTTCACCCAGGCATCCATCTCCTGCCACATCGCGTGTCGATGGAAGTTGCCGGCGAGCCCGGCGTCCGTACCGACCAGCAACCGAACGCCCGCGTCGCGAAGCTGGGATACTTTTCGCCGGATGGTGTCGACGGGTGCCGGCCGGGGGCTGAATGCGGCGAGCGAGGTCTTGACGTCGTCGGCGATGAGCGCCGGCAGGCCGGCGTAATTCTCCGGATCGTCCAGGCTTTCGCGGTTGCCCTGAAGGTACTCTCCCCTGAGCGGCAGTCCGACGGTTGGCGTCCAGTACAACGGCCGGCCTGAATCGATGCGCGCGCGAATCGCCGCGAGCAGCGCCGGCGGATAGCCGCCGTCGTCTGCGGCGGCGCCGATGTGCTGAAACTCGTCCACGTCCCCCTCGAGGCCGATCATGATCTCGGCGTTGGTGCGGCCGTGGGCCGCCACGCGCCTGCCTCGGGCATGCGCTTCGGCGGTGATGGCACGAACTTCCTCGACGGTCATCGACTCTGCGTCGGTGATCTTCAGTACATCGGCCCCTGCATCCAGCAACGCACGGGCCGCGGCGCGCGCCTCGGCAGCTCCGGAGACGCCGCGGCGGTAGAACCGGGCCCAATCCGGCGGCTCGTGGGTCAGCTGCGGCCCGGCGGCGTAAATGGTGGGCCCGAGGATTTCGCCCGCGGCGGTGCGGCGCTTCGTGGCGAACACCGCTGCGGGAGGGGCACCCAGATCGCGAGCGCTGGTGACGCCGGCTCGCAGCAACTGCAACGCCGTCGCTGGCATGGTCTCTCGCTCGAACCGGTCCGTATAGGTCCGATGCCAATACTGGATGTTGGTGTGTCCGGCGTACAGCAGGTGCACGTGCATGTCCCACAGCCCGGGAAGCACGGTCATCCCTTCGGTCGAGATCCGGACGTAGTCGTCGGGCACTGCCAGGGTGTCCACCGATCCGACACGCTGAATCCGGTCGCCGCGAACGAGGACGACGCTGTTCGACACGGGCGGGGCGCCGGACCCGTCGATGAGCGTTCCGCCAACCAGCGCGACCAGCCCCTGGCCGGACGGAGTGGATGACGAGGCGACGCGCGCATCTCCCGCCTGGCCGGACAGGACGAGTGGGGCGGCGAGAGTGCCGGCCAGGAGCGCGACCACACGTCGCGTGAGGACCAGTCCCGTGAGCGTGGCTCCGATTGAAGGCATCGCAGCAGACTATAGCCTGCGTGCGCTGGACCGGCAACGCGTTCGAACAGTGTTGCCATCGCCGCAACAGAGCGCTTGCGGGCAAGCGTCTCCCGACTCAGCGGGCACTGGCCTTGAGCTCGTCGTACGCGATCTGCATGTTGTTGCGAACGCGCATCTCCTGGATTTGATAGCCCTTGCCTTTGTAGGCTGCCGGCAGCTTCCAGCCCGCAGCCGCCTCGTCCACACTCTTGCCGGCCTTTATCTGCGCTTCGGCGTACCTGACGAAATCCTCCGAGAACTGGGCGAACTCCTCCACATCCCGGCGAGTCATCACCGTACTATGCCCGGTGATGAAGGTGTTGGTGTTCGGCAACCCTGCCAGCGCCTTGCGCAGGGACGTCGGGTGCTCGACGAGGCTTCCACCGTCGGCGACATTGGCCAGCTGCGGCTCCCTCAATGCAAACTGATCACCGGCATGGACGACGTTGAGCGCGCGGAAGAGGACCCAGGCGTCTCCGTTCGTGTGCCCCCGGCCGAAGTAGAAGAGATCGATCCGGTCCTTCCCCGAAAAGAGCGACATCGTGTCCTTGAAGGTGCGCGTCGGCAGATACTTCGCCTGCTCGCCCTGGAAGATGTCCATCCTCTGCATGTTCGCTTTCGTGTTCTCCTGAACGACCGATTCGACCATCGCGCCGGCGCCGAAGAACTCGTTGCCGCCGGTGTGATCGCGGTGCGTGTGCGTGTTGATGATCGCGATGATCGGCTTGTCGGTGACGGTCCGCACCTTGTCGAGAATCACCTGGCCCCAGCCGGGATTCTTGGTGTCGACCAGGACCACGCCTTTCTCGGTGATGAAGACGGCAGTGTTGCCTCCGCCAGGCGGGAAGTTCCTTGGGGGTGTCGCCCCGGTGACAATGTACAGGTTGTCACCGAGCTTTTGCAGCACGGTGGCCTTGAGGGTCTCCTCGGTCGGCCCGGCCGGCCCCCGGCCACCTTGCCGGCCGCCCTGTGGCGGCGCCTGATACGCGCCGACGCCGATGCACACGGCGCCGACGAGCACGAGCGTTCCGAGCACGCGCTGTCGTCTCATCATCTCCTCGCTTCGGACAGGTGATGGGTTTATCGACTCGACGGCCCCGCAGCGGTCGCCGGACGCATCGCCTTCAGCTTCTCCATGTACTCCGGCTCAGCGGAACTCGGCCATAAGCCCGGGCAGATTGTCCGCCGGCGCCCAGTTGAATTCCCCCAGGATCCGATGCGCGTCAGCGAGCGGCAGCGGCCGGCGGTTCGGTCGGGGGGAAGCGACTGCCGCGATGGCAGGTGTAGCACGTGACGTAGCGCTTGCC
>JACQTK010000066.1 GCA_016210845.1 Acidobacteriota bacterium
GCCTACTGCCTACTGCCTACTGCCTGCTGCCTTACACCGGCGCGTCTTCCGATCCACGCACCGAGTACTGCAGCGGCTTGGTCCAGAGGCTCTCGAGCCCTTCCAGGATGTCCGACGCCCAGCCGAAGACGTTGCGCCCGGCCACGACGCGCCGCATGGCGCGCATGCGGCGGCGGCGCTCCTCCGGCGCCATGTCGATCGCGGTGATGAGCGCGTCGGCGAACCCGTCGATGTCGTACGGGTTGATGATGAGCGCCTCGCGCAGCTCCTGCGCCGCGCCGGCCAGCTCGCTCAGCACGAGCACGCCGTCCTCGTCGTCGCGCGCGGCGACGAACTCCTTGGCCACGAGGTTCATCCCGTCGTGCAGCGAGCTGACGACGCAGACGTGCGCCAGGCGGTACAGCGCCACGAGGCTCCTGATCGTGAGCGGCGCCGTGTGATAGCAGACGGCGGGCGGCCCCCCCGCCGACGAGTGCCGCGCGTTGAGATCGTCGACGCGCCGGCCGATCTCCGCCTCGATGGCCGTGTAGCTCGCCAGCTCGGAGCGCGAGGGCACGCCAATCTGGACGAACGTGAGCCGGCCGCGCAGCTCGGGCCGCCGCGTCAGCACCGCGTCGAGCGCGGCGAGCCGCTCGGGAATCCCCTTGGTGTAGTCCAGGCGATCGACGCCGAGCCCGATGACGTCGGCTTTCAGGCAGAACAGCCTGGTGAGGCGCTCCTGTTCGAGCGCCAGCGTGGCGTCGGTGGCGAACGACTGGATGCGGTCGTAGTCGACGCCGATCGGCACCGAGACCACCGTGCTGGAGCGTCCCTCGAAGCGGACTCGCGAGGCCTCGTTCTCGATCTCGGCGCCCAGCTCCTCCTCGGCTGCGAGCAGGAAGTTCCGGCGGTCGCGCTCGAGCTGGAACGCCAGCAGATCGTTGGCCAGCAGCCCCGCCAGGATCTCGCGGCGCCACGGGCAGATGCGCAGCCGATCGGGATAGGGCCACGGAATGTGCCAGAAGAGCGCCGTCCGCGCATCGGGGCGCCGGGCGCGCAGCGCCGGCGCGACCAGCGCCAGGTGGTAGTCCTGGATGAAAATCGGCGTCTGCGACGAGCCGAGCTCTTCGTCGATGGCCGCGGCGAAGCGCACGTTGACGGCCTCGTACGCCGCCCAGTCCTCGCTCCGGAACTGCGGGCGGACGTCGACCACGTGACAGAGGGGCCAGAGACCCTCGTTGGCGAATCCGCCGTAGTACGCCGAAAAGGTGGGCTCCTCGAGCCAGAGCCTGCGGAGCTCGTACGACGGGGCTTCGGGCGGCACCCGCACCTTGTCGGACGGGTCCACGACTTCGCGGTCCGAGTCGCCCGCGCCGTGGGCGATCCAGACCCCGCCGCGTTCGCGCATGAGCGCGTCGAGCGCCACCGCCACGCCGCCCGTCGCGGGCGTGGCGACGATCTGTCCGCCGCCGTTCCGGCGGTGCAGGTACGGCTCGCGGTTGGACACCACCACGAGCGGGCGGGGCGCGTGCGTGTCGAGATCGCCCGCCCGCGCCAGGCCCTGCCGGAAGGCGATCGGTCCCACGAGCTCGTGGATCGCAATCAGGGCCACGAGCAGCGTCTGGATCTGCGTGCCCCAGCCAGGGAAGTCCGCGGCCAGGATCGACGCAAAGCCCAGCGTGATGCCCGCCTGCGAGATCAGCCCGGTCCACGCGTACGCACCGGCCGTCCGGTCCACGTTCGAGACGCGCAGCCCCGCCCGCACGCCGAGCCGGATGACCGCAATGCGGCAGGCGGCCACGATCGGCGCGAGCAGCCCCACCGTTGCCAGCGCGTCGAGCCGGAGCGAGGTCCCGACCGCCACGAAGAAGATCAGCAGGATCGGCGGCGCGCCAATCTGGACGGCCGACTTCAGCGCATCGCCCTGCGCGACGGCCAGATTCTCGATCACGAGGCCGGCCGTGACCGCCGCCAGCAGCGGCTCGAACTCCTGCGTGGTGCCCACCTGGCTGAGCAGCCCGATCATGACGATCAGCAGCAGCGTGATCTCGCGGCCGATGTAGCGCACGTACAGCGCGAAGAGCGCGCCGACCAGCGCGCCGAACGCCACCGCCCCGCCGATCTCCCACGCCAGCCGCGCCAGCACGCTCACCTCGTCTCCGCCCGTGTCGAAGACGGCCCGGGCCAGGTGCAGCGAGAGCGAGAACAGCACCAGCACGACGAGGTCCGCGAGGATCACCATGGCGAGCACGAGCTCGCTCAGCCGCCCGCGCGCGCCTGTTTCGGCCGTGACGGCCGCGGTCATCGTCGGCGAGAAGCTGACGACCACGACCACGAGCAGGGCGGCAATGGCCAGACGCTCCAGCCCCGTGAAGGTCGGCGCGATGCCGATCCACGGCCAGGCGATCCAGACGACGACGAAGAGCGCCCCCATGGCCACGGCGAGCGTCGTGGCCGTCAGGCGGGTGATGGAGGCGAAGCGGCTGCCGAGCCGGTCGAAGTTCAGCGACAGTCCGGCGATCAGGGCGATCGCCGTGGTCGCGATTCCGGTGATCACCTGCAGCTGCGCCGCCATCGGCTCGTTGATGACGTTGGCGGTGTACGGGCCGACGAGCAGGCCGAACAGCAGGTAGCCCGTCAGGCGCGGCAGGTTGAACCGCCGGAGCAGATCGCCCGCCACCCATGCGCCCAGGAGCGTGAAGCCGAGCGCGAGCACCGTGCCCGCGGAGCCGACCGTGGACGTGGCTCCGATGCCGCGCACCCAGAGCACGGCGAGCACCGCCAGCGCCAGCGCCGCCACCCGTCTCATTCGACCTCCCCGCGCGGCTTGACGAAGGCGGCCACCGCTTCCGATCCGGCCGCGCCAATCACGACGATCGTCAGCACGGAGGCGACGTCGGGCCCGCCCGCGCGCATCGCGTTGAGCGCGAAGGCGATGCCGACGATGCCCGGCGACAGCAGCGAGAGGCCGACGTCGCGAATCTCGCTCGTGCCGACGATGCGGCGAGCCAGCCATCCGCCGGCCAGCTTGCCGGCCGTTCTGAGGAACAGATACGCCAACCCCATGCCCAGCCAGCCCGTGGGCACGTCGACGCGAGCGCCGGTGACGACGAGCACGAGCACGATCACCGGGTGCTGAATGTGGAGGACGTCGCGGCGGACGCGATCGCGCGCCGGGCCGCCGACGCCTTCCCAGAACATGCCCGCCAGCATCCCGCTGACCAGCGCCGAGAGCGAGAGGTACTCGGCCGCGCCGCCGAGCAGCAGCAGCAGCGCGATGATGTAGACGCGCTGCTCGATCTCGGAAGACGACCGCGCCAGCAGGAGCCAGCCGGCCACCCCGATGACCAGCGCCACGGCCACCGACTCCAGCAGCAGCAGCGCCGCCGGCCCCGCGGCGCTCTCGCGTAGAAAAGCCAGCGCTACGCCGCCGGCCGCAACGGGCAGCACATCGTCGAGGTCGCCGATGCGCGCGACCTGCGCGCGCGACCGGTCGGGACTGCGCGACACCGCCGTTGACGAGGCGGAGGCGCAGATGCCCAGCGTCGCGGCGACGAACCACACGGGGACGTCTGGCGCCAGGGACCAGATGGGCGCGAGCACGAGCGCGCCGGCGGCCACGAGCGTGAGTGTCGTGCCCGCCTCGACGCTGGCGGCCGCGAGGAGCCGACGCTCGCCCGTCTTCCGGATGTTGAACCCCAGGCCGATGAGGACGCCCAGCGCCGTGAGCGCGACAGGCATGGCCGGATCGAGCGAGGCCAGCGCGTTGGCCGACAGCAGGCCGAGCCCGCGCGGCCCGATCACGAAGCCGAGCAGGAGGAGCAGCAGGCTGGGCAGCGCACTCGGCGACAGCCCGAGCGCCAAGCGCGTCTGGAGCCGCCAGCCCCGAACCGGAGGCGCGGCCACGCCCGCGTCGGCGACGCGCGCATCGAGGGGGTCCAGCCCGCCTGGTTCCCGCAGATCCGCCGGAAAACGAGCCATCAGCGTTTCGCTCTATTTCTCCACGGCCGTCACGTGATGTGTCTCGCCCCTCGTAAAGGCCACGATGACGGGCCGACCGTCGGCGACAGTCGTGAATGCGCGGCGCACCTGCGCGGGCGTCGGCGATCGGACCTCGCCCACGCGCGTGATGATGTCGCCTGCGGCCACCCCGGCCTTTTCCGCGATCGAACCCGGATCCACGCGCACGACCTCGGTGCCCGCTCCCGCAGCCGCGCGCAGGGCGAAGCCGGGCGATCCGGTGGGCGCCGCTGCGGGAGCGGCGGCGGCCGCAAGCGCCGCCTGGCGAAGCTCGCCGCCTTCGCGCACGCCCAGCATGACCTCCTGGCCCGCTGTCAGGCGTGCCATCCGCGCCTCGAAATGTTCAGGCGTCGCCAGCGTCTCACCGGCGGCCGTCTCGATGACCTCCCCGGGCTCCAGGAGGCCCGCCGCGGGACCACGCGGATCCACCCAGGTGACGACGACGCCGTTGGAGGCGCCCGCGGCGCGTCCGACCGCGGCCGTGAGCGGCTGCACTGTGATGCCCACGTATCCAAGGGGGCGGCGCGGACGTGCGAGGAGGCGTTCGGTCTCGGCCAGCAGAATCTGGCCGGGCACCAGCGCTGGGCGGCCATTGTTCGCGATCACGAGGCCGGCCAGTGCCGCATCGCTGGTGAACAGGAACGTGCCAGGCACGAGATCGGGTTGGGACGGCAGCCCCCAGAGCGGCGCAGGCCAAGCCGGACTGGCCGTCGGCTGCGTCGACCCGATGAACACCGGACGCAGCGACACGATCTCGGTGGAGGCATCGGTGGCCATCAGATACCGGGGGCGCTGTGTCTGCTGAGGCGACCACAGCGCGGGCCGTGGCGCGGAGGCGGCCGGGACGCGGACCAGCGCCAGGCCCGAGGCTGGATCCCGGGCCAGCGGCGGCTCGCCGTGCTCGGTCGTGAGCGTGGCGGCGCCTGCTTCCAAGAGCACGATCGCCACGTCGTCCCCCACTCGCAGCGCCGTCAGCGATCGACCGGCGTCGCCTGCGGTCTGTCGCGTCGGCACGAAGCGCAGGGCGATGAGCAGCGGGTCGAGTCGCGGCCGCAGCGCGGCGACCTCGGAAGCGAGGTCGTCGAAGGTGGGCCGCGCGGCCAGCTGCGTCAACAGCGGCTGCACCGGGTTGGGAGGCGCAGGGCGGTCCGGAAAGCGGATGCGCGCCAGCCCCCACAGGGCCACGACGGCGACGACCGCCGTGATGAGCAGCAGCCGCGTCTCGCGCGAAACGCGCGGCCGGTAGGGATGACTCTGGTTCATGGTCGAAGGGCGCCGAGTGATCTTACCCAGCCACGCGGACGTCTCTTGCCCGAAAGACGCCGTTCCATGGTCGCATGGGCGAGAATACAGTCGAGACCCGACACGCCTGCGTCGGGCGACTGAACTGTAGCTGGGTCCGCCTGGCACCGATGGCTGCGTTCCACAAGACCGCCTCCTCCTTCCGGCAGGGCGCCCGGACGCTGCCCGGGGAGTACTACACGTCGGGGAGTGTCTTCGCCGACGAGCAGGACGCGATCTTCGCCCGCCAGTGGAACTGCGTCGGACGCGCCGCCCGGATTCCGGACGCGGGCGACTACATCGTGCGCACCGTGGCGGGGGAGTCGCTCATCGTCGTGCGCGGCCAGGACGGCGAGCTGCGCGGCCTCTTCAACGTGTGCCGCCACCGCGGGACGCGCCTGTGCGCGGAGGGCGCGGGACGCTTCTCGGGGACCATCCAGTGTCCCTATCACGCCTGGACCTACACCACGGAGGGACGGCTGATCGGCGCCCCGCACATGCAGGACGTCGAGGGCTTCGACAAGGACGACTATCCGCTGCACGCCGCCGCAGTGGCGGAGGCGCATGGATTCCTGTTCGTGACCGTCGACCGCGATGCGACGCCCTTCGAGGCGTGGTTCGCGCCGATGCTGACGCGGCTGGCGCGGTTCGGCCTCGCCTCGCTCGAGAGCGGCCATCGCGCGACGTACGACGTCCGCGCGAACTGGAAGCTCGTCTTTCAGAACTACTCGGAGTGCCAGCACTGTCCCGTGATCCATCCGGCGCTGGCGTCGGTGGTGCCCTACCAGAGCGGGGCGAACGATCTGGTGGAGGGACCGTTCCTCGGCGGCTACATGGAGATCGCGCCGCCGCACGACAGCGTCACAACGAGCGGCCGCCGATGTGCCCGCCTGGTCAGCCCCGCGATGGAGCATGAGGAGGGCCGCCGCGCGTACTACTACTCGCTGATGCCGAACCTGCTGCTGAGCATCCATCCGGACTACGTGAACTACTACCTGCTGACGCCGCTGGCCCCCGATCGGACGCTGGTGGAGTCGGAGTGGCTGTTCAGCCCGTCGAACCACGGCGATCCGTACTTCACGCCAGGGGAGGCGATCGCGTTCTGGGACGCGGTGAACCATCAGGACTGGGCCATCATCGAGCGCAGCCAGCAGGGGATCGCGTCGCGGCGCTACGCGCCCGGTCCGTACTCGCCGCGCGAGAGCCTCCCCGCCGCATGGGATCGCGAGTACCTGCGCCTGATGCGGGGTACCAACTGATCGTCACACCCCTTCGGTCGTAAACCTCTGAGTCCCCCTGCCGTCACATCCCCCTGCCGTCATATTGACATTCGATAGGAACGCTCGTAGACTTTTGCTCCTATCGAACGTCGATAGCACGTAAGGCGATGCCACACGAACGAGCTTCGCTGCTACAGGGCACATTGGACCTGCTGATCCTCAAAGCCCTCAGCACCGGCGAGCGCCACGGTCTCGGCGTCTCCCGCCGCATCGAGCAGATCACGGACGGCATGTTCGCCGTCCAGCCTGGATCGCTGTTCCCCGCGTTGCACCGCCTCGAAGAAGCCGGATGGCTCGCGTCGAGGTGGGAAGCGTCGGAGCACAACCGGCGCGCGAAGTACTACACGCTCACCCGCGCCGGGCGTCGCCAGTTGGGTGAAGAGACCGCCCACTGGAACCGAATCGCGCTGGCCATCGCGCGCGCGTTGAAGGCGTGACGCCATGAGGGCCCGAGGCGCCATTCCCATCCGTCTGGTCAGGCTGCTGCGGAATCTGCTGTTCCGTCGTCGCGTCGAGCGCGATCTGGACGACGAGGTGCTCGGGACCCTCGCGCTGCTGATCGACGAGAAGATGCGGGCAGGCATGTCTGAGGCCGACGCGACGCGCCTTGCCCGCTTGGAGCCTGGCAGCGTCGAGTCCGTCAAGGAAGCGGTCCGAGACGCGCGGGCGGGCGCGCAGGTGGAGACGTTCGTCGGCGATCTGCGGTATGGGACGCGGTTGCTGCGCCGCAATCCCATCTTTGCCCTGACGGCTGTCCTGTCGCTCGCCGTTGGCATCGGCGCTACCACCGCCATCTTCACTGTCGCCAATGGGCTCCTCCTGCGCGCGGCCGTAGGCGTCGCCGAGCCTGATCGCCTCGTCGACATCGTCCGGACGGAGCGCGGCGCCGGGCCGGGCGTCTCCGAGATCTCGTATCCCGAGTACCTCGAGATCCGACGTCGTACCACGACGCTCGAAGACGTCTTCGGCTACCGCTACGAGCTCGACCCCGTCACCATGACCGTTGCCGATCAAGGGGCATCGCGCGTCTTCGCGAACACGGTGACGGCGAACTACTTCACCGTTCTTCGAGTCTCCGCGGCGGCAGGACGCCTGTTCGACACCGGCGATGGGGAAGCGCCGGGCTCGAGCCCTGTGGCGGTGCTCAGTTACCAGTTCTGGACCCGGCGATTCCAATCGGATCCCGCCCTCATTGGCCAGACGATCAGACTGAACGACCATCCCGTCACGGTCGTTGGCATTGCGCGTGAGGGGTTCCGCGGCACGGGCGTGCTG
The DNA here is from genome assembly GCA_016210845.1 of Acidobacteriota bacterium. Classification (GTDB taxonomy): domain Bacteria; phylum Acidobacteriota; class Vicinamibacteria; order Vicinamibacterales; family UBA2999; genus JACQTK01. The sequence goes on from JACQTK010000066.1 coordinate 7,836, forward strand.
GCGGCGGATCTCTGGCTTCCTACCGCCATGATTCACGTGGTGCGGCCCGAGGACGGTGCGCGCCTTCTCACCGCCCATGAAGCTGAGTGGCTCATGCTGGGCGGACGGCTGCGGCCGGGCGTCTCCCGGGCGCAGGCGTCGGCGGAGGTCGAGGTGATCGGACGCTCGCTCGAGCGGGAGTACCCGAGAGCGAGCGCGCCGCCGGCTCCGCCCGGCGTCGTGATCCGCGAGCGGACGGCAGGGACGTTCGACTGGAGCGCCGAGGTGGCCTCGCCGATTCCGTACGGTCTGCGAACTCTCGCGGCCGGCTTCCTCGCACTGCTGCTCGCCCTGGTGTCGCTCGTCCTGGCGATTGCCTGTGCCAACCTGGCAGGCGTGCTGCTGGGTCGCGCCACCGAGCGTCGCCGTGAGATCGCGGTGCGCGTGGCCCTTGGCGCTGGACGACGGAGAGTGATCCGTCAGCTGCTCACGGAGACCATGCTGCTGTTCGCGCTTGGAGGAGCCTGTGGCCTCCTCCTCGCGCGATGGATCACGTCGCTGCTCGTCCTGCTGTTGCCGGCGTTTCCGCTCCCGGTGACCGTCTCGGTACCGCTCGACCTGCGAGTGGTGGGATTCTCGCTGGGCGTGTCGCTGGTGTCGGCCCTGCTAAGCGGGTTGGCCCCTGCGCTCCAGGCATCGAGGGCCGACGTGGTCTCGGCGCTCAAGGACGAGTCGGCGATGGCGACCGACGGCCGGTGGCTGCGCAACGCCTTCGTCGCCGCGCAGGTAGCCCTCAGTTTCCTCCTGGTCGCCACGACCGGCCTGCTGGTGCAGGCGTCCGAGCGGGTGAGTAGAGTGCCTCGCGGTTTCGACTCGAGCAACGTTGAAGTCGCCTCGGTCGATCTCTCGGTGGCGGGCTATACCGAGGCGAGTGGACAGGCCTTCCTGCGAACGTTGATCGAGCGGGTCCGCGCGCTGCCCGGCGTGGAGACCGCCACGCTCGCCGACCGAATTCCGGGGCCAGGCGCCAGGAGTCTGGGATCGCTGACGGTCCCCGGCGTAGCGCCGCCAGACGGACAGCCGTCGTTCTTGCGAACTGGATGTTCGTGGAATCAGCGTATTTTGCCACGCTCCGCATCCCGTTTGTCGCGGGCCGCGACTTCGCCGCGAGCGATCGGGCAGGCGCCCAGCCGGTGGCCGTTGTCAACGAGACGGCCGCGCAGCTGTTCTGGTTCGGAGAGGACGCCGTCGGCAAGTCCCTCATTGCGCGGTTTGGCGGCCCGGCAGGAGAGAATCGGGCCAGGCCCATCCAGCTGCAGGTGGTTGCGGTCGTCGCCGACCTGAGGTCCGACGGGACCGAGTTGCCGACGTTGTACCTGCCGCTGCAGCAGCACTACGTGTCGAACGTGACGATTCTGGCCCGCGCCGCCGGCAGCCAACCGTTGGCCGGCCAACTACGCGCCGTCATTGGCGGGATGGATCCCCGGCTGCCTCCCGCCGCGCCTCAGACGCTGGAGAGCCAGCTGGTGAACGGCCCCGTTGAAACACAGCTTCGCGTGGCGACGGCGGTTGCAGGCAGCGTCGGGCTCGTCGGGTTGCTGCTGGCCGCCATCGGCCTCTACGGCGTCACCGCGCACGCGGTGACGCGCAGAACGCGCGAGATCGGCATTCGGTTGTCCCTCGGAGCCGCCCGTGCCGACGTGGTCGGCTTGATCCTGCGGCAGGGCATGACGCTCGTCACCATTGGCGCGGCCATCGGCTCGGTTCTGAGCCTCGGCGCCGGGCGGATCCTGGCCGCGCGCTTCGGCGATCCGACGGGAAGCCTGCCGGTCTTTCTCACGGCCGCACTCCTCTTTCTCCTGGTGGGCCTGATCGCCTGTTACATGCCCGTCCGGCGAGCCACGCGCATCAGCGCGGTCGAGGCGCTCAGGTACGAGTAGGCGGAGGGTTGGGCCGTTCGTGCGGTAGCGCGGCTGCGCTGATCTGCGACACCGGCGCTCTGGTCGACTATCTCGTCGAGAGCGCGCCGGACCACCGGCTCTTTCGAAGCGCCATCGACGAGGCCCGCACTCGTTACGCGGATGGTGCCGGCAGAGTCCGATGAACGACGAAAAAAGTGCTTGACAGGTTTTTGGAGCGCACTCCGCGCCGATGCGCACGTCAGGTCTACAGGGCCTGCGGCGGGGCCTGGCGAGGCCGGTACGCCGCTGGATCATGGCAGGCACCTCGAACCTGGATTGCGCGGCGATCGTGCGTGGCGGCGCCTTCCAGAGGGCCGAAAAAACGCGTGATATACACGCGTCATGCAGACCACCCGCTCCTCCTTCGCCGCCTTGTCGGATCACGATCTGCTCGCCGCCGTCAAGCAGCTCGCCGCGCGCGAACGCCACGCGACGGCGCACCTGATTGCCTCCCTCGTCGAGCTGGACGCCCGTCGTCTCTATTTGGGTGAAGGCTGCTCGTCCCTGTTCACCTATTGCACGCAGATCCTGCATCTCTCCGAGCACGCCGCCTACGGCCGCATCGAAGCCGCGCGGGCGGCGCGCCGCTTTCCCGTGATTCTGGAGCTGCTCGCCGAGGGCACGATCACGCTGACGACCGTCGGGGTGCTCGCGCCGCATCTCACGGGAGAGAACCACCAACGGCTGCTTGCGGCGGCGCAGCACCGGAGCAAACGAGAGGTCGAGCACCAGATCGCGCACCTCTGCCCTCGCCCGGACGTGCCGGCCTCGGTCCGCAAGCTGCCAGCCCCGACGAACAGGACGAGGACGAGTCCTCCGCCCACGAGCGAGACAGGATCCGTGCTGACGAATCCCGCCGTCCTTCTGCCCACGCAGCCACTGTCCTCCGCAGCGAGTGCGCAGTCGCCTGAGGACACGGAATCCACGGCGCCTTCCCCCGCTCCCGTGCTGGTCCCCAGGCCACAGCCTCGCCCCGCCGTGATCGCGCCCCTCGCGCCCGAGCGGTACAGAGTTCAGGTGACGCTCGGCGCGGAGACCGTCGAGAAGCTGCGCCGCGCGCAGGATCTGCTGCGCCACACCATTCCCACCGGCGATCCCGCCGCGATCTTCGATCGGGCGCTGACGCTACTGCTCGACTCTCTAGAGCGCACCAAGCTCGCCGCGACCGACAGCCCGCGGCCAGGCCGCCCGCCGGCGGCGCGATCGCGCCACATCCCGGCGGCCGTCCGCCGGGGCGTGTGGGCCCGGGACGGCGGGCAGTGTGCGTTCATCGGAACCGAAGGGCGGTGTGCGGAGCGGGGGTTCCTCGAGTTCCATCACGTGGTGCCATATGCCGTGGGCGGGACAGCGACGATCGAGACCATTTCGCTCCGGTGCAAACGCCACAACGGCTATGAAGCCGAGCAGGAGTTCGGCCTGACATGGGAAGGAACTCGGTCCGGGCCGAGTCAGGAGCGTCGGCATACGCGTGAGCGTGGCGGGGACCTCAGGGCGGCCTCACGACTCACGACGCCGGACGCGGCCACGGTCTGACCATGGGCCGGCTGGCACCGCGGCGCGCGCATCGGACTTGGATACCGATTCAAGTGAGCTGCCTCACCCGACATCGGGAATTCCCCTGGATCAGTCTTCAAAAACGGGTGGATATTCCCGCCTCTGACGTGCGACGTCCGCGTAGTACGCGAGCTGCTCCTCCCGCCACTGGTGCAGGCGTCTGGATAGCTCTTCGACCAGGGCGGGCCGCGACGGTCCGACGTCGGTGGTCTCCCCGGGGTCGGCGACGAGATCGTTCAGGAAGTACCGATCCTCCCGTTCGGCCCAATGGAGCTTGAAGCGGGACCGGACGATCGCCGTCTCGTAGGCCGACGGCGTCTGCGCGACGATGAAGATCGACCGGTCGGGATTCGGCCGGGGATCGAACAGGCTGATCCCTTGAAAGCTCGGATGCGGCGGCAGGCCGAGCAGGTCCACGATCGACGGCGGCACGTCGAGAAACATCGCCGGCCGGTCGTCCACCCCCGCCTGCAGCCCGGGCGCCCGAACGATCATCGGGACCTTCACCACCTCGTCGAAGAGCCAGCTGGCGTGCGCCGCGAACCCGTGCTCGTAGAACGCCTCGCCGTTGTCGCCGCCGATCACGATCACGGTGTCGTCCCACAGGCCTTTCCGCCGAACGTGCTCGAACAGGCGTGCAACCTGCGTGTCGACGTAGAAGAGGCTGTCGGCATAGCGGTCCTTGACCGTCTCGATCCTGTCGGTTGGAAACTTGCCCCACATGATCGTGAAGTCGAGCGTGCGGGGGCCGAAACGCGTCGGGAAGTCCGGCGGGACGACGTAGGGCAGATGGCTGCTCTGCAGGTTCATGTGCAGGAAGAACGGCTCCCCGTTGAGACTGTCGATCCACTGGATGGCTTCACCCACGGTGTAGCGATCGTCAACGCTTCCAGCGCTCCCGGTCTGCTTCACCCATTCGGCGAACCCGATGTCCTCCCAGGGTGTGTAGGTGGGGCCTGCGAACGTTTCGGCGTGAAAGAACCGGTCAAGGTTCTCCGGCCGGTGGAAGTTGACCATCCCTCCCCATCGCTCGTTCTGCGACGAGACGATCGCGGTCTTGTAGCCAAGGGTCACTTGCGCGAGCTGCAGGCCGGAGCTGTATTCGCGATTCGGCGCGAGCGTCTGCCGTGCAAGGAGGGCCGCGACGACCACGAGGAGGATCGCGTGGACGACCCGAGCGCGCAGGATCCTCACGGCCAGGAGCACGGCAAGGGCGATGACGGCCATGACGGGCAGGTACATGCGCCGCTCCGCGCCGACTTCCGTGGCGATCGGCACGAAGCTGGAGGTCGGCGCGAGCGCGATGAAGAACCACGCGCCGAGAAAGCCCAGCTTCGGCTGCCGCCACAGTGCCGCCACCGTCAGCCCGACGAGCGACGCAACGAAGACGACGGAGGGGAAGACGTCGGCGAGCGTGGTCGGAACGGGCCACCCGTAGTTGGCCACCAGCGACGTGGGCCAGGCCGTCAGGCGGAGATAGCGTGTGATGAGCGGTGCCTGATTGAGCAGGTACGTCCAGGCGGACACCCCCGCGCCGAATCCCGCGGACTGAGGGCGCGGGCCGGTCCAGAGCAGGGCGCCCAGGACGAGCCACGTGGAGGCCAGCGCGGCGTAGAAGCGCCAGCCCGCACGAAAGGCCTGCGCGAATGAGCCGTGGAGAAAGACACGGTCGACGAGGATCACCATGATCGGTGCGGTGACCATCGACTCCTTGGAGGCCATTCCAAGGGCGCAGGAGAGTGCGGCCACGACGTACCACGCCACCGGGCGACGGCTGTCGAGGGCCCTCAGTCTGGCGTAGAGCGTCAGCAGATAGAAGGCGGCCATCAACGATTCCGTGCGCTGCGTGAGGTAGTCGACCGCCTCGCTGTTGAGCGGGTGCACGAGCCAGATCAGGGCCACCGCGAACGCCACCTCCGTGGAGCCTCTGACGAGCGGACGCTCGCCTCGTACGCGCTGCAGCAGGAGGCGAGCGACGCCGAACAGCAGCAGCGCACACATCACGTGGATGCCGATGTTCACGAGGTGGTATCCCACGACGTCGAGCCCGCCGATCGCATAGTTGAGGGCGAAGGTGACATTCACGACCGGGCGGCCGGCGACCGGGAGCTCTCGCTCCGGCGCGAGCACGCCGGCCGACCAGAGGGTGCGAATCTGCTCGTTCTCCAGCACCGTCCCTTCATCGTCGAGGACGAAGGGATTGACGAGGCTGTTGAGGTAGGCGAGCGATCCCGCCACGACGATGACGATATGGCGCCACGACGATGACAGCATTCGAGACACACGTCTCCCGTGGAGGCCCTCGGACGGCCTCAATGCGACACTGGCGGCCACGCGCGAATGGGACGCGCACGGTGTTAATAAGCTCGCATTCTGCTAGTGTCTTGGCATCGAGCGCTTAGACGAGAACCGCGGCGAAAAGGCTGTCCGCGCGGGGCGGGAGACGGGCGAGGATGTCTTTCTACGACTTTTTCACGCGATGGCGGCGCCCGCGGCAGACCCTCCGTCGGCGGCCGGTGTCTAAACCGACTGAAGGGGTGGTCGTGCGGATCGTCGGTCTGAAGGGATCGACTCTTTCTCGAGGCTGGTGACGCTGCTGCCGGAGTATGCCGCACAGATCGCGGACGCCCACGCGCGTCAGATGCAGCAGTACCGGCTGGTGTACGCCGCGCCCGAGGGCGCGGGCCCCACGGCAGGCAGCCTCTCGTTCGCCTCCGTGCGGAGCGGGATGAAGCTTTCGGTGTCGCGCACAGGGCGCGTGCAGTAGGAAGGCGGACCTGAAGGTCCGCCTCGACGTCCCGACGAGGATGGAGGTCGCACCGACGAGGATCGAGGTCGCACCGACAGGGATCCACGTCGCACGGGCACGGATCCACGTCGCACCGACACGGAGCAAGATCGCACCGACGCGGATCGGCGTCGCACCTCATCGTCTCGTGATCGCGATGTTGCCGCTGAAGGATCGCAGCGACAGCAGGGCGCCGCCGTCGCCGAACCTCCCGCGGATCGCCCGGTTCGACGGGCCGGGCCGGCGGCCGCGCCCACCGGTTTCCACCTGCCCCCCGCCGAGCGTCAGCGCGTAATCCGAACGGAAATCGCCGCTGAACGTGCTGGCCTCGACGTCGAAGCCGCCCGCGGCCACCGCCAGCGAGATGTTGCCGGAATGCGTCTGCGCCTCGTAGCGTCCGGCCCGCGCCAGAGGTCCCGAGTACGTGATGTTGCCGCTGATCGTGCGCAGGTCCGTCCGCTCGCAATCCATGTCGGTGAGCGTCAGGCCGCCGCTGACGGACTGGGACTCCACGCCTCGTGCCTTCAACCCGCGGATCACCTGGTGGCCGCTGACCGTCGTCACGCTGACGGTCCCGTCGGCCTGCGCGTCGGTGACCTGCACGTCGCCCGAGACGCTCTTGACCGCGACCAGGCGTCGGGCCGAGGAGACCTGGACGCTGCCGCTGGTGGCGTCCACGCGCAGCTCGCCTCGAACGTTGGTCACCCGCACGTCGCCCGAGACGGTCCGGACTCCCACGCTCGCGTCCTGCGGCACCGACACCGTGAACTCGACGGCCACCACCAGGTTGCGCCGCCCCCGCGGGTACTCGGTCCTGACGTCCACCCTGTTGCCCAGCTCGCGCACCTCGATCTGCACGGCCTCGAGGTCCGCGCGCGCGGAGGCCTCGTTCGGGTTCCGCGTGCGCTTCACCGCCTCGATGCGCACCTCGTCGCCGCCGACGCCCGTGACGACGATCGCGCCGACAATGTTGGAGAGGTCGAGCGTGCCCGTGCGATCGAGACGCACGGTGCGCGAGACGCGCTCGGTCACCTCGGGTCCGAAGCGCGGATCGTCGGCGCCGCGACCGCGCAGTCCGCGCTGTGCCTCGTCGAGGGCGAACACCCGCGCCAGCGCGTGGGCCTGCGCTTCGACCCCGCGCTCGAGCGCGCGGAGCCAGTCGGGATCCTGCGCGGCCGCCGGGGCGGCGAGCACGAGGATGACGCCGAAAGCGGTGACGCAGCCAAGGGCTCGCTGTCGACGTCCCGGTGTTGTCGAGACGAGCCCTTGACTGCTTGGCAGTGTTTGCCTGGCGCGCTCCGCGCGCCTGGGACCGCCATACGGCTCCGATCTCGAAGCGCGCAACGGGTACCAGGTGCTCGTGAGCAGCCGTATAGCGGTCCGGCGGATGGTGATGGTTCTCATTGGTTGCTCATCTCCGACATGATGCGGGCGGCCCCTTCCTGGTCGCCCTTGCGCATCTCGTTCAGCAGCGCGACGGTCTCCTGGAGCAGCACGACCTTGCTGCGCAGCGCCTCGAACAGGCTTTCCTGCGCCACCTCGCTGGCGGGCTCGGTTTCGAGCGCCGCGCGGCTCTCGTCGATCGCCTGATCGATGACCGTGAGGCTGGCCTGCAGCACGTCCGCCGTCTCGGCATCGAGCTCGGTCCCGCTGGTCTTGGCAATCGCCTCGAGGCCGGTAATCGCGGTCACGTACTCGCCCTCCGCCGCCTTGAGCTCCGCCGCAAGGTCGACGTCCCCACTCCCGGAGGCGGCGACGGCCGGCGCTGGATCGTCCGGTGGTGCCGCGGTCGGGCGACTGGACCACGCCATCCAGCCCGCGCCCGCGATCAACACCACGGCCGCCGCGACAGAGGCGAGCCGCGGCACCGGCATCCTCGACGCCCACGCGCCGCGCGCCGCCCATCCCGGCCGCCACCACGGCCGCCGACCGTCCGCGTCGATCGCTGCGGCAATCTTCGTCCAGACGTGCGGCGGCGGCTCGTATGGATCCAGCGCCGAGGCGGCCGAGCGAATGGCCCGTAGATCGGCGGCCGTCCGCCGGCAGCGATCGCACGCAGCCAGGTGGGTCTCGAGATCCCGCTGCGCCGCGGGATCGAGCGCGCCGTCGACGGCATCGCCGAGCAGGAGCTCGCAGTCGGCGCAATTCATGACAGCAGCTCACGCAGCTTCATGCGCGCGCGATGAACCTGCGACTTGGAGGTCCCAACGGAGACGCCGAGCACCTGCGCGACCTCGTGGTGCTCCAGCCCCTCTACGTCGTGCAGCAGGAACGCCGCGCGGCATCCCTCGGGAAGCCGCGCGATCGCGCGCTCGAGATCGAGCCTGCTGATCACGGCCATCGCCGCCGACATCGGTCCTGCGGGCTCGGCGACCCGGTCGACTTCGAGCGAGCCCGTCGCCCGGCCCATCTTCGCCTGGCGGCCCCGCAGGTGATCCAGACAGTGATTCATCGCGATTCGATACAGCCAGGTGCCGAGGGTCGATTCACCGCGGAAGCCGCCAAGCTTCCGGTGCACGTGCACGAAGATCTCCTGCAGCAGATCCTCCGCGTCCTGCGCCGAACCGGTCATCCGGACCGCAAGGCTATACAGGCGCCCGGCGTGCCGCCGGTACAGCTCCTCGAAGGCCCCGGCGTCGCCGTCTCGGCACCGCTCGGCCAGCGCGAGGTCAGCGCTACTCACGCGTTCTGCAAGCTTAGACGAGACCTGGGCGCGGCCGGGCTGGAGAGGCGGCACATCGCTGAAGACGGAATCCGCCCAGCAAGGGTTCAGGCGGGTCGCCGAGCAGGAGCCCATTCCGCCAGCCGGAGCCACGAAGGCAAGAAGACGAAGCGGCCACGAAGTTCACGAAGAACACGAAGTATTTTCTTTCCTGATCTTCGTGATCTTCGTGTCCTTCGTGGCCCTTGTGGCCCACCGGACATCCTCGAACCGCCGCACGCGCGTCGCACCGACCTCCACCCCCTCGGCCCGCAGCAGGCCGCGCTTCAGCTGCAGGTTGCCGCCGTAGCCGCCCAGGCCGCCGCCCGCGCCAATCACGCGATGGCACGGCGTACCCGGGTCGCGGCAGGTGCGCATGATGTTGCCGACGGCGCGCCACGCGCGCGGCCGCCCCGCGCGGGCGGCCACGTCGCCGTATGTCGCCACACGGCCCGGCGGAATCCGCCGCACCGCCGTCAGCACCTTCTGGCGGAAACTGGTCATTTCAGTAGGCAGTAGGCAGTAGGCAGTCTGGCGTTGCTGCTTACTGCCTACCGCCTACTTCAGCGACTCATCGTCCGACGACGACCTTCACGCGAACCGTCACGCCCCCGAGATTGTCCTCGCCGAACTCCTTCGACACGCTGTTCGGATCCTGACCGAGGGCGTCGGGCACCGTGGCCC
>JACQTK010000067.1 GCA_016210845.1 Acidobacteriota bacterium
CCCAGGCGGCGCGCGACCTCCTCCATCCCCGGCTCGCCGCGCTTGGCGTCAATGCTCGCCAGGTTGCGGACGCTTTTCACGGACAGGCCCGCCTCGGTCAGGGTCTGCCGAAGCAGGCCCTCGATCTCGTCGGCGGACGCGCCCCGCTTGCATCCGACGCCGACGGCGAGGCTCCGGGGCCGGTACACGACCGCCTTCCGGAGCAGCGCCGCGTAGCTTTCGCTCAATAGGCGGTCGGTGACGATGAGCGCCGCATTCGGGTCCGCCGCGGCCAGCTCGTCGAGCGTGGCGTACACGCGGATGCTGGCGGGAAGCGGCTTGCCCGCGGGCCACCAGCCCGTCTCGCCCGTCTCCACGAGCACGCCCACCGGCTCCTCGTTGACCACCGCCGCGCTCACCTGCGTGACGTGGACGTCGCTCTCCATGCGCCAGCCGAGGTCGCGCCCGAAGAGGTCCACCGCGATGGTCTCGCCGACGTCCGACGCGGTCGTGATGACGGGCTGCGCGCCCAGCAGGTCGGCGACGCGCCGCGCGAGGGCGTTCGCGCCGCCCAGGTGGCCGGACAGCACGCTGATGGCGAAGCGCCCGCGGTCGTCCACGACGACGACGCCCGGGTCGTAGCGCTTGTCCTTGAGGTGGCCCGCCAGCATGCGCACGACCGCGCCCAGGGAGATGAACAGGACGAGGTTGTCGTAGCTGGCGAAAAGCTCGCCGAGCTTCTCGCTCACTTTCTCATTGAACAGGGTGACGCGGTCGTTGCTCACCTGTGAGGCGAACTTGTCCGAGATGAAGAGATCGGCGCCGGGCAGCAGGTCGCGGAGCCTCTGGGAGAGCGCGGCGCTGTGCTTGGTGATGGCCATGACCGCGACGCGCGGCTCGCCGTTCCTGTCAGCACTAACGTGTGTGGTCTGTGATGCCTCATTCATGGCAAGCTATTCCAACGACCCTCGGCTGTCTTTGCTCGTGGTGAGCCAGTCGAACCACGAGCGGTGTTTCCCGCTCACCCTGAGCTTGTCGAAGGGCGAGCACGCAATTAGGGGTGACATCATGCGTTCGGTCCCTTCGCGAGTTGTCATCAGTACCCCATCCCGGGCCGGACGGGGTTCCGCAGCGGCTCGCCCGCCATATAGCGGCGGAGGTTGTCCAGCAGGATGGCCGCCACAAGGTCGTCGTGGCTCACCGTGTTCCCCGCCATGTGCGGCGTCACAATCACGTTGGGCATGCTCCAGAGCGGATTGTCCGGCGCGGGCGGCTCCTTCTCGAAGACGTCGAGCCCGGCGCCGGCTATCCGGCCTTCCTGCAGCGCGCGAATGAGCGCCGGCTCGTCAATGAGCGAGCCGCGCCCCACGTTGACGACGTACGCGGTCGGCTTCAGCGCGCGCAGCTCCCGCTCACCGATGACGTGGCGCGTCTCCGGCGTGGACGGTAGCGCGATGGCCACGAAGTCGCACTGCGCCAGAAGCTCGCGAAGCTGGTCGGGCGGGAACATCTCGTCCGTGACGCCGTCGTCGCCCGGCCCGCGCCGCGCGCAGGATCGGCGCATTGCGAGCACGCGCATGCCGAACGCCTTGCACAGGCGCGCTGTCGCCGCGCCGATGTTCCCCAGCCCCAGGACGCCGACAGTCCTGCCCGCGATGTCCCCCACGTCGGGCCGTTCCCATTTCTTTTGCCGCTGGCTCTCCTCTAACTTGCGGGTCTGCTTGGCGAGCATCAGCATCAGCGTGACCACCCACTCGGCGACAGGCACTGCGAGCGCGCCGCGGCTGTTCGTCAGCAGCAGGCTGCCGTCGTGGATGTCGCTGCCCTGCGTCAGGTCAATGCCCGTCCCGCCGAAGTGTATCCACTTCAGCTTCGGCGCGCGCGCCTTCAGGTCGAGCGGGATGTATTGCAGGGAGTAGATGATCTCCGCCTCCGCCAGGTGCTTGTTGAGGCGCCGGCTGGTCTCCTCCCATGCGGGACCCGTCACGGGTGGGATGGTCTTGAAGCCCGCCACGGGGGTCCAGTC
>JACQTK010000074.1 GCA_016210845.1 Acidobacteriota bacterium
GGACTCGGCCATCCCGACGAGAGCGGTCAATCGGTCGCGGCGATCATGAACAGCCGCGTGGGCAACATCGAGACGCTCCAGACAGACGACACGGACGGGGTGCGCGCCATTTACGGATCGGTATCGACTCCGAACCGCCCGCCCTCCGTGACCGCCGCGTGCGAGCCGTGTACGGTCGATGCGACGCGCACGTCGACGCTCCGCGCGACGGCCACGGATCCGGACGGTGATGCCGTGACCGTTCAGTGGAGCGCCCCGCAGGGGGCGTTCAGCAGCCCGACTGCCGCAACGACCACCTGGACCGCTCCCGCCCAGACTGGCAGCGTCGGCATCACGGTCACGGCCCAGGACAGCCGCGGCGCCCGAGCCACCGCGTCCCTCACGCTGGAGGTCGTGCCGCGGGATCGACTCGATTCCGGAGCGTCACTGCTGCCTGGCGAGGTGCTCGTGTCCCGGAACAGACGCTACCGGCTTGCCTATCAGCATGACGGGAACCTCGTCTTGTACGACGATGTGGCTCAAACCGTGCTGTTTGCGACGCACACCGGCGGCACGAGTACGGGCCGCGCCATCATGCAGGGGGACGGACATTTCGTCGTCTACGATGCGAGCGGCGCCGCGCCCTTCGCCACAGCAACGACAGGGAACGTCGGCGCATCGCTCCTGATCCAGGATGACGGGAACCTCGTGCTGTACCGACCTGACGGGGTCCCCATCTGGGATCGCTTCCGCTGAGCGCCGCATCGCTACCAGAACTGGCGAATCAGGTCGTGACCTCGGCCTCTTCGCGCTTCGTCGCGGTGGCATCGCCACCTCGGCCGGTCATCCCGAGCCGCGCCATCGTCTTCAGCAGTCCTTGCCGGGAGAGCCCCAGCTCCGCCGCCGCGCGCGTGCGGCGTCCGCCCGCGCGCGCGAGAGCCACCTCGACACAGCGCCGCTCGAACTGCAGGCGCGCCTCGGCGAGCCGGCGCGGCGTCGGCGCGCTGGTCGACGCGATGGCCGACGGCAGCAGCGACGCCTGGACGCGTCCGCGCGCGGGAGCGGCCACGGCGAGCGCGGCCACGACATTCTGCAGCTCCCGGATGTTGCCGGGCCAGTGATAGCGTGCCAAGGCGGAGAGGATTCCGTGCGTGAGCGTCGCGCTCGACCCGACGAGGTGCGCGGCGGCATGCCAGAAGTGCTCCGCCAGCACGGGCACGTCCTCCGGCCGATCGCGCAACGGCGGGATCCGTATGCGAATGACGTCGAGGCGGTACAGCAGGTCGCGGCGGAAGCGTCCTTCGGCGACCTCGCCCTGCATGTCGCGGTTGGTCGCCGTCACCAGGCGGACGTCGACCTTGCGGCTGAATGTCTCGCCGATGCGCCGTACCTCGTGCTGCTGCAGGACGCGCAGCAGCTTGGCCTGCCCTCGCGGCGACAGGTCAGGCAGCTCGTCGAGAAAGAGCGTACCGCCGTCGGCTTCCTCGAACAGCCCCGGACGGTCGGCGATTGCGCCTGTAAAAGCACCACGGGCGTGGCCGAAGAGCTCCGATTCGAGCAGGTCGTCCGGGAGCGCCGCGCAATTGACGTCGCAGAGCCGGCGCTCACGCCGAGGCCCGAGCTGATGGATGGCCCGCGCCACCAGCTCCTTGCCGACGCCGCTTTCCCCCTCGATCAGAACGGCAAACGGCGCCGCGGCGGCTCGTTCGATTGCGCGACGCACCTCCGCCATCGCGCCGCTCGTCCCGACGAGCTCCGGCACGGACGTCGACGCGCGCGCCGTCTCGCGCGCCTCCGCGAGCAGGGCGTCGATTCGCGGCGCGGCCACGGCCGCCGCAAGCTCCAGAAGCTCGAGGGTGTGAGGCGGTGGATCGCGATCCAGGGGCCACCGGCACACGAGAGCCGCCAGGAGTCGGGCGCCCAGACGAATCGGGATCCCGATCTCACGGCCGCCGTGCTGCAGCTCCATCGGCAGCACGATTCCGGCCTCGAGGACGCGCGAACCGAGACGGGTGGCGAGCCCCGATCCCGTCGTCAGGATCGTGCTGATCGGGCCGGCGTCGGCCGACAGCAGATCCACGCGGCTGGCGTGCAGATCCATGGCCACCTGCTCGAGAATCCGACGTGCGGCTGTGGTGTCGCTGTCCTCCACGTGCGCGACCTGCAGCAGCGCCAGCGCCGCCGATGACACCCGCTGCGGCGGTGTGCGGACGGGAGGCGGCGACGGCACGGGGGTTGTGCTCGCCAGCCGCTGTTCGATGGCGCGGCGCAGCAACGGCGGCGACGCACGGCCGATTCGACCGAGGCGATCCAGCTCTCGCTGTGCCTCGCGGTGGCGGCCGGCACGGCGAAGGCCGTCGTACCAGATCAGGCGGGCCCGCGCGGCACGCAGCGGGGCCCTCGCCCGCCGCGCCAGTTCGAGCACCAGCGCCAGGCTCTGATGCGCCAGCGTCAGGTCGCCAGCGGCGGTCAGGAGACGCAGGTGAGCGGTGTGCGCAATCAGGCGCGGCAAGGGATCGCTGCAGGCGTCGACCCCGGCGAGCAGCGCACGCGCCTGCTGCCCCGCCTCGAACACCTGACCCTCCGCGAGCAGGACCCTGACTCGAGTGGCGCGAATCCACGCCGCCGCGGTGTGGTCCATGTCGCGCTCGCCTTCATCATCGGTCGACGGTTGCAGAGGCCGACCTTCAGGGCGGCCCACGGGTCCGTCCTGGAGGGGCGCGAAATCGAGGCGGACCGCCTCGTCTATCCGCCCCTGCCACAAGAGCGTCCTGGCCAGGACCGCCCGGGCCCAGTCCCGTCGAAGTGGCAACAACCCGCTTGCCAGCAGCACCGCGCGGCAGACCGATTCGGCCTCGATCAACCGTCCGGCGTCGGTACGCGATGCGGCCTGCCACAGTCGGGCCTCGCTGACGAGGGCATCGTGCTTGGCTGACTCTGCGAGGCGGGCCGCCTCGTCGCACGCTGTGTCGGCATCGCGGGCGCGTCCACGCTCGAGCAGCAGACGACCGAGCCGCACCAACACGGCGGCTGCTGGAACGGGCGCGTGGCGTCGGAGCAGCGCCGAGGCCGCCTCGCGGAGCCCGCGCTCCGCCGCGGCGTGTCGACCCGACCGCTGATACGCGGCGGCCCGGTCGGCCCGTTGGAGGATCAGAGCCACATCGGCGGAGACACCGCTCGTGGCGGCACGCGGCCGGACCTGCGGTGCCACGCTGTATGTGGTACGTGCCTCGCAGACCAGGCCATCACGATGGGCGGGCACCGCCGGCTCGAACGTGAGCAGGACGTGCGGACGTCGTGAGTGCGCGGCGGCGCGCACGAGCGCGGCCCTCGCCACACGTGTGTCGGCCGTGTGCCCGCCAAGAAGCAGCAGGGCCCGTTCGCGCAGATCCTCCGCCAGCGCCTCTGACAAACGGGTATAGAGATCCACCAGGATCGGGACGTAACCCTTCCGCCCTGCGTGTGCGGCCGCGCGCCGGACCAGCGCTGCCGTCTGCGCGCCGGTCCGGGCACTGGCCACGACCCACCGCGGATCGCCGTCGCGGCCGTGGTCCAGCACCTCCAGAAGCGGAGCGAGCGCGGATTCGGGAGGCGGTGACTCTTCTTCACGCAGTTCGTCGAGACGAACGGGCTCGCCCGTGACCAGATCGCAGCCGTGAAGCTGGTCGTGGGCGAAGTAGCGATCGCGAAGCAGCCGCACCATGCGCCCCTGTACTGATGCAACTTCCGATCACGCTCGAAACCCTCGAAAAACCGCGTGTAACGCGTCCGACCTTGACGTTTCGTCGTACTCCGGCGCTGGCCAGTACGACGAAACGTCAATCGCGACCGCAGACGTCTCCTGTCGTCCTCGAGAAAGAGGCGCGATCTGCGGCCTGGCCGTCGAAGGCCGGCTGGCATCCCGCTCGCACTGCATCACCGGACTCTGGGGGCGACGATGGTACGATTGAAGGGAAGGCAGCGCGCGGTGTTGGTGGACAAGCTTCCCGACCTGGCGACGGTGGCGGCTGGGGCGCTGGTGTTCGGGCAGGCGATTTCGAGCGAGACGTTTTCACGAGGCCTGATGCTGATCGGCACCGGCATCTGGGTGACCCTGATGCTGGTGGCCGTTTTCCTGTCCGGTGTGGAGGACCAGCCGTGACCTTTTTCGAATCCTGGTTGACGCTGTTCGGCGGCATTACCTTGTTCGTCCTCGCTCTCGTCCTGCTCGATTGGTGGGGCCGGCGACAGGAGCGGCGAAAGCAGGGCCTGTCCCGCTGAGTTCGGAGCTACTCGCAGCGAAGCGCCGCCATCGGGTCGATCCTGGTGGCGCGGCGCGCCGGAATGTACGACGCGTTGACAGTGTCTGCTTGGCGCGCTCCGCGCGCTAGGACCGCTATACGGCCGCTCAAACGAGTACACAATTCTCGTACGGGGCCGTATAGCGGTCCAATCACCGCCAACAGCACCCCGACACTGGCGAACACACCGAGCAGGACGGCGTACATCCGAGGCCGGGATACCGTGCTCGACACCAGATCCTCCATCCGCGCGACATTGAAGAGCGTCGTCTGAGGATCCATCTCGCGAATCACCGCCCGCAGCGCGGGCACGATGGCCTCCGGAGTCGCCGTGGTCCGCGCCACGAAATACGCGCCAACTGGCAGCGCCACCCGGAAGGTCAGGACATTGGAGGCGTTGTAGCCGGAGTCAACGGCCGCGGCGATCTGGCCGACGACGAGGGTCGCCCTGAGCCTTCCCGCGGCGGCCGATCCGCGGCGGCCGATCCGCTGCGGCCTCCCTGCGCGATAGTCTCCGTCAGTGGCCGCCGCGTGGCCTGCAGAGCCGAAACCAGCCCCAAGACCACGCCGACCGCACACGTGACGGCGAGTGCGAAGGCGATGACGCGAAGGTCGAACGACGGGTTGACTCCAGCTGGCAGCGTTCCCGGGGGCAGGATCGATGGGACGTTCCAGAGCAGCGTCCAGCACAGGGCCAGTCCGAGCGCACCGCCAAGCGCCGCGAGTACCAGATTCTCAGTCAACAGTTGACGCACGATTCGGAGGCGGCTGGCCCCAATGGCAACCCGGACCGCCAGCTCGCGCATCCGACCCGCGTCTCGCGCAAGCAGGAGGTTCGCGATATTGGCGCAGGCCATCAGCAGGACGAATGCGACGATACCGGCCAGCACGAGCGACGTGAGCCGCAGCGCGGGCCCGATGACGCGCGTCCACATGGGGTCGACCGTCACGCCCCAGCCTTCATTCGTCTCCGGCGACAGGCGGCCGATGTTCGAGGCGATCGCCGTCATTTCGGCACGGGCCTGGTCCAGCGTGACATCCCGCTTCAGCCGTGCGACCACTCGAAGGTACCGCGTGCGGCGCCACTCCGGACCCCTCCGTTCTGCCAGCAGCGTCCAGAGACGAGCGTCGGACAGAATCTGAAAGTCGGCCGGAACGATGCCGATGACCGTAAATGGCTGCCCGTCCAACGTGATCCCCCGGCCGACCAGTGTTGGATCCGCCCCGAACCGGCTTCTCCAGAAACCCTCGCTGAGCACGACAGTACTGGGACGCTCCCCCGCATCGTCGGCGCCAAACGTTCGGCCGGCAATCGGTCCGGCGCCGAAGACGTCGAAGAAGCGGGCCGTCACGGCCTGTGCCGGGACCTCCTCCACGAGCCCATCTGCCGATGTCAACGCTCGACCGGCGGCTCCCACGACCACAGCGGCCATCGCCTCGAAGCTCTGGCTCTGGTCACGCCAATCCGAGAAGTTGAGCGGCGCCACAGACGTACTCGCCCCGCTCGGTGTGCGTTCCGCCAGCATCACGAGGCGATCGCGGTGGTCGAATGGCAGCGGACGGATCAGAACCGCGTCCGCCAGGCTGAACATCGCGCCGTTGGCACCGATGCCGAGGGCAAGGGTCATAGCGGCCACGGCCGTGAAACCGGGTGTTCTGAGGAGCGTGCGGGCTGCGTAAGGCACGTCGCGGCGGACATCGTCCAGCCAGCGAAACCTGCGCTGATCGCGGTAGCGCTCCTTCATCGGCTCGACGCCCCCGAACTCCCGCCGCGCCGCCTCTCGCGCCGCTTGCGGCGACAGCCCCCGTGCCCGATGCTCGCCCTCGAGGCGCTGCAGATGCGCGCGGATCTCCTCGTCCAACGCCGCATCGAGCGGACGTCCTCGAACGGTCGCCACCAGGCGCGCGAACAGCACGCGCAGGGGCGTCACGAGTGATCCTCGAGAAGACGGCCCATCATCGCGACCGTGCGCGTCCACAGGTCCGTCTCCACGGCGAGCTGCTTCCTGCCAGAGCGCGTGATCGAGTAGAACCGTGCGCGGCGATTGTTCTCGCTCGTACCCCACGCACTCCTGATCCACCCGCGCTGCTCCAGCCGCAGGAGCGCCGGATAGATCGTCCCCTGGTTCAACGCCAGGGCGCCTTGTGCCATCTGCTCGATGCGGCGCGCGATACCGTAGCCGTGCAGCGGTCCCATGCCCTCGAGCGTCTTGAGGACCATCAGATCGAGCGTGCCGTACGGAACCTCAGAGGCGGATGTGCCCATGTTGAAAGGCGACAGGAGCATGCCGCGTGCCATGTGGAAAGTCAACAGGAGACGCCGAATTCAGAACGTCGCCCCCGCTGCGCCGTGCGATACCGGGACGTGCACGTCCCACAGACGGACACGTGAGGGCACTGGACACGGGACGACGAAACGTCCATGTCGCGCCCTCCCGAGGTACGACGAACCTCCATGATTCTGAGCCCGGTTCAGCCCGGATCGATCAATTTCAGGCCGAAACTCGGCCGGCACATATCATGCCCCTCTTATACGTGCTTGGGACGAACCCGGCGACGACGGTATGCTGGAGGAGGGCCGGATGGCGACGGAAGAGCGGCTCGCACGACTCGAGGCGCAGGTGGAAGGGCATTCACGAGAATTCTTGGAGTTGCGGGAGAGCATCCGCCATCTCGAGGGGCGCTTCGAGACCCGCTTCACCAACATGGAGCAACGCTTCGAGCGCTTTGAAGAGCGGGGTGATGCGCGCTTCGCAAGTTTCGAGCGGAGGATGGACACCCGATTTGACGCCCTGGAAAGCCGGTTTGCCTCGATTTCCAAGGTCCAAACCGCCATGTTCGTCGTCCTGCTGACCGGCGCCGCTGGGATCATCGCGACCTTGATCGCGCGGTAGGGCACGACGCACGCGTCCAAAGCGCCTGAGGCGCTCATGGCACGGATCCTGTTCATCGTGTACCTGGCGGGCACGTCATTCGCGCTCACCTACTATCTGCTGGGCGGCTATATGGCCACCTACGGCCTTCCCTGGCGGCCAGGTCGGACGAGCCCCCTGACCGAGACGTTCAACCGCGACCGGTGGCAGATGCTGTGGCTCACGCTGCTGGCCGTTGTGACCGTCAACGTGGTGTTTCTCGGTCCCTGGCTGGTCGTCTTCCACCGACTGTTCTAGGGTCCGTCGCGCCGCTGGGATCCACCCGTCCCACAAGCGAACACCCCGCGCTCGGCACTGCCTTTTCCCTGCTCTCCTAACCCTCCATTCCGGAACCACTTACGTTCTGGGCCCACCTGGCATAGGCTTTGACTCTCCGCGATGGAATTCAGATGGTCGACATCGCCCGGGACCCCGCCATCCTCAAGCGAAAGCGCCTGCGCCAGGCCGCGTACGGCGTCGCCGCGCTCATCGTGATCGCGGCGATCTCCGTGGCTCTGGCCCGGATGGAGCCTGCGGCGCCGACGGTCGACCGCGCCACGCTGCTCACCGACCGGGTCCAGCGGGGCCCATTCGTGCGCGACGTCCGCGGCATCGGAACGCTCGTGCCCGAGGACACGCGCTGGCTGCCGGCGGCCACCGACGGGCGCGTGGAGCAAATCCGGCTGCAGCCGGGAGCGACGGTGGGCCCCGATACCGTCATCCTCGAATTGAGCAACCCGCAGGTCGAGCAGGAGGTCATCAACGCGCGGCTCGCACTCCAGTCCGCCCAGGCGGCGCTCGAAAACCTTCGCGTCCAGCTCCAGAACGACCTGCTGACGCAGGAGGCCCAGGTGGCCTCCGCCGAGTCCGAGTTCACGCAGGCGCGGCTCGAAGCCGAGGCCAACGATGCGCTGGCCAAGGAGCAGCTCGTCTCGGAGCTGCTGCGGCGCCAGTCGCAGCTGCGCGCCGACGCGCTCAAGACGCGCTACGACATCGAGGTCAAGCGGCTCACCACCGCGCGCGAGACGCTCGAGGCGCGCACCCGCGTCCAGCAGGCCACCGTCGACCAGGCCCGCGCCGTGGCGCGGCTCCAGGAGAGCCGGCTGGCCGCCCTCAAGGTTCGGCCTGGCTTTGCCGGCGTGCTCCAGCAGGTGCCGGTCGAGGTGGGCCAGCGCGTGGCCCCAGGGCAGAACCTGGCGCGCGTGGCCGACCCGAGCCGCCTGAAGGCCGAGCTGCGCATCGCCGAAACGCAGGCGCGCGACGTCGAGGTGGGCCAGCTCGCGCGGATCGACACGCGCAACGGCGTGGTGCCCGGCCGCGTCAGCCGCAAGGATCCCGCCGCCACCAACGGCACCGTCACCGTCGACGTGGCGCTCGAGGGTCCCCTCCCCCGCGGCGCGGTCCCCGACCTCAGCGTCGACGGGACGATTGAACTCGAGCGCCTGGACGACGTCTTGTTCGTTGGGCGTCCTGCCTTTGGGCAGGAGGAGAGCACCATCACCCTGTTCAAGGTGGCGCCCGACACCGGGATCGCCGAGCGCGTCCAGGTGCGCGTCGGCCGCAGCTCCGTGAACCGGATTCAGATTGCCTCGGGGTTGGACGTCGGCGACGAGGTGGTGCTCTCGGACATGTCGCAATGGGACGCGGTGGATCGTGTGAGGCTGCGATGACAACGAACGGGAACCAGCCGCTGATCAAGCTCGAGCACGTCAAGAAGGTCTTCTACACCGACGAGGTCGAGACGCACGCGCTCGACAACATCAACATCGAGATCCGCAACGGCGAGTACGTGGCCATCGCAGGGCCGTCGGGGTGCGGCAAGTCGACGCTCCTCTCGATTCTCGGCCTGCTCGACACGCCGTCGGACGGCCAGTACGCGCTCAAGGGCGAGCCGGTGGCCAGGCTCACGCTCTCGCAGCGCGCGCGCGTCCGCAACCGGGAGATCGGCTTCATCTTCCAGAGCTTCAACCTGATTGGCGACCTCACGGTGTACGAGAACGTCGAGCTGCCCCTCACCTATCGCGGGATGCGCGCGGCCGAGCGGCGGCAGCGCGTGACGGCGGCCCTCGAGCGCGTGGGCATGGGGCACCGCGCCAAGCACCTCCCCAGCCAGCTCTCCGGCGGCCAGCAGCAGCGCGTGGCCGTGGCGCGGGCCGTTTGCGGCGAGCCGTCGATCCTGCTGGCCGACGAGCCGACGGGCAACCTCGACTCCAAGAACGGCGAGGCGGTGATGGAGCTGCTCGGCGAGCTGCACCGCAGCGGCGCCACGATCTGCATGGTGACGCACGACGCGCGGTACGCGTCGCACGCCAAGCGCACGATTCAGCTCTTCGACGGCCGCGTCGTGGACGAGTCGGTCGCTGCCGGCTGAGGCCGTCGTGCAAGACCTCAGGCTCGCCTTCCGCGGACTTCGCGCCGCCCCGGTCGTCTCGGCGGTCGCGATCCTCTCGCTCGCGCTCGGCATCGGCGCGAACACCGCGATCTTTTCGTTCGTCGACCGGTTGGTCCTGCGCGCATTGCCCGTCGAGGAGCCGCACCGCCTCGTGATGCTCGTCGACCCGGAGCGCCCGCAGGCGAGCTGGACCAATCCCATCTGGGAGCGACTCCGCGAACGCCTCGATCTGTTCGGCGGCGGCTTCGCGTGGGCGTCCACCCGGCTCAACCTCGCGCGGGCCGGCGAGGCGCGCTTGGTCAACGGCATTTGGGCCAGCGGGGGCTTCTTCGACACACTGGCCGTGCCGCCTCACCTCGGGCGAACCTTCACGCCCGCAGACGATCGGCGCGGCGGAGGACCCGACGGCCCCGTCGTCGTCATCAGCTACGACTTCTGGCAGCGCTCTTTCGGCGGCGCACCTGACGCCATTGGCAGGGCTCTCACCATCGGTTCGGTGACGTTTACCGTCATCGGCGTGACGCCGCCGCGGTTCTTCGGCCCGGATGTCGGCCGCACCTTCGACGTCATCCTCCCGCTCGGCACCGAGCCGCTGCTCCTCGGCGCTAACAGCGCGCTCGACCTAGCCGGCCGGTTCTGGCTGGACATCATGCTTCGCCTGGCGCCCGGCCAGACCGAGGACGCGGCGGCCGCGATCGTTCGCGGCCTTCAACCGCAGATCCGTGCGGCCACCGCGGAAGGCTTGCCTGACGAATACCTCTCCACCCCGCTCGCGCTCGCGCCCGCCTCGCACGGACGCTCGCCGCTCCGCACCCGCTTTCAGCAGCCGCTCGCGCTGCTGATTGTCGTTGTGGCGCTCGTGCTGCTCGTCGCGTGCGCGAACCTCGCCAACCTCCTCCTCGCCCGCGCCGCCGCGCGGCAACACGACGTGAGCGTCCGGATCGCGCTCGGCGCGCCGCGGTGGCGGCTCGCCTGCCAGTGCCTCGTTGAAAGTCTCGTCCTCTCGAGCCTCGGCGCGGTCCTGGGCCTGTTGTTCGCCCGATGGACCGGCCGTCTGCTGATGGCACAGCTCTCGACCGACATCAATCCAGTCTTTCTGGACCTGACGCTCGACTGGCGCGTGCTGGGCTTCACCACGGCCCTTGCGGCGGGGACAGCCCTTCTCTTCGGGACCGCCCCGGCCTTGCGGGCCACCCGAGTGGACGCAATGCCATCACTCGATGAACAGGGTCGGGGATCGGCAGGGGGCAGCCGTTCGCGGGTGGCCGGCACGCTCGTCGTCTTCCAGGTGGCGCTCTCCCTGACACTGGTCGTCGCAGCCGGGCTCTTCGTTCGCACCTTCGTCTCGCTGGCCACGCTCGATCCGGGGTTCACCACCGACCGCCTCCTCGTCGTCAACGTCAGGCCACAGATGACGCGTATCGAGACCGGGGAACTCACGGCCCTGTACGAACGCGCGCGCGAGGCCGTGGCGGCGGTACCAGGCGTCGAACGGGCTGCGCTCTCCGATATCACCCCGATCAGCGGCAGCGCCAGGGTCACAGCGATCACGGTGCCGGGCCGCGAGCGTCCGGAGGCCGAACGTCTGGCCTCGGTGAACGTCGTGAGCCCGGGGTGGTTTGCCGTCTACGGCTCGACGCTGCTGGCGGGCCGGGATTTTCGCGAGGACGACCGGCGCACTACCGCGCGCGTCGCGGTGGTGAATGAGGCGTTCGCCCGCCGATTCTTGAACGGCGAGAACCCCGTGGGACGGACCATCCGCGATGGGGCGGACACCGAGTCTCCCATTCAGATCGTCGGCTACACCGCCGACGCCGCGTACCGTTCCCTCCGCGATCCCGCGCCCCCCACGATGTACACGGCCTTCCCGCAGCGACCGGCGGCGCGTCCCTTCGTGTCGATCACGGTGCGTTCTTCGACTGAGGCGCCGGCGACGCTGACACGAAGTCTGGCCGCGGCCATCGGCGCGGTCAGTCCCGACCTCGATCTGCAGTTCCGGCCCCTCGCCGATCAGGTCGGCGACTCGCTGGCACAGGAGCGTGTCGCTGCGATACTGGCAGGTTTCTTCGGGGGCCTGGCGCTGCTGCTCGCAGGACTCGGCCTGTACGGCGTGACGGCCCACGCCGTGGCCCGCCGGCGCGCGGAGATTGGCGTCCGCATGGCGCTTGGCGCCGCCCAGGGCGGCATCGTTCGCCTCATCCTGCGGCGCGTCGCCGTCATGGTGCTGGCCGGCATCGCTGCCGGCGGCATCCTGAGCTGGTGGGCCGCTCGATTCGTGAGCGACACGCTCCTCTATGGCCTGGACTCGCGGGACCCGGGCACGCTGGCCGGCGCGGCGGCGATACTGGCGCTCGTCGGCGTCGTCGCGGGGTGGCTGCCCGCCTGGCGCGCCGCGCGGATCGATCCCGCGGCGGTTCTTCGCGACGCGTGAGGGCTGGATGTCGATGCGCTCCAGCGTCGATCAGATCCTGCAGGACCTCCGGGTCGGGGCCCGGATTCTCGGCACGTCGCCAGGCCTGAGCGCGACGGTGATCGTCCTGATCGCCCTCTTCATCGGCGGCAACATCACGATCTACTCGATGGTCCGGACGCTGCTGACGAAGCCGGCTCCAGGAGTCGAGGCCGACCGGCTCGTGGTGCTCAGCATGACCGTGAACGGACGGATCGCCGAGCCGCGCTTCAGCCACCCGGACTACCTGGACTTCGTCACGCAGTCGTCCGCCGTGCGACCACTGCTGTCGACGGACTCCAGGCTCTTCACCCTGACCGTCGACAGCGGGAGCTACGCCCTCCGCGGAGCCGCGATTTCGACCAACTTCTTCGAGACGCTTGGCGTTCGCCTCGCGCGCGGGCGCACGTTCACCGACGCGGAGAGCCGGCTCCAAAGGTCGGGCCTCGTCGCGGTCGTCAGTGATCGCGTCTGGGACGAATACTTCCAGCGGGCCGATGACATTCTCGGCCGCCACTTGACGCTGAACGGCCACCCGGCCGTCATTGTCGGCGTCGCGCCGCCGCGCTTCGAGGGACCGCTCCTGGGCGACGCCGGCCTTGGCGTGTGGGTGCCGGCCGTCGCGTGGGCCCGTGTGCAGGGATCGGAAGCGGCACTCGACGATCGCGCGGCCTCGGCTGGCTTCATCATCGGGCGCCTCGCGCCTGGCCGGTCGCTGTCGCAGGCACGGGCCGAGTTCGCCACGATTTCCGCGCGCCTGCAGGCGGCGTTTCCGCAATCGAAGGCCAACACGGCGATCACACCGATTCCCTACTCCATGACGGCAGGCGGCGACAGCCTCTTTGCGACGCAGGCGCCGCGCTTCCTGGCCATCTTCTCGGTCGTCACCCTCATCACGCTCGCCATCGTGTGCGCGAACGTGGCGAACCTGCTGCTGGCCCGCGTGGTGGCGCGCCAGCGGGAAATGGCGGTGAGGCGGGCGATGGGCGCATCGCGCGCCCGTGTGGTGCGTCTGCTGATCGCGGAAGGCGCGACGCTGTCGATCGTTGCCTGGGTGGCGGCCTGTGGGTTCGCATGGTGGGTCTCGCGGGCGATTATCGCGTTCGTCGCGCCACCGACAGGCGCGCGGAACATATTCAGCTACATCGACTTTACGCCCGATTGGCATGTTGCGGGATACGCGATGCTGCTTGCGCTCGCCGGCACCGTCGCCTTCACGCTGGCGCCGGCGAGCCGTGCGCGGCGCCAGGATCCCCTGCCATTCCTGAAGGCTGGTGAGCAGGGCATCGTGCAGGGCCGGTCGAGGCTCTCGAGCGTGCTCGCCGTCGTCCAGCTGGCGTTTGCGGTGCTTCTGCTGATCTGCGCCGGTCTTGCCTATCGGTCGCTCTCGCTCATCGAGACCGCCGACCTCGGGTTCGAGCCCGAAGGCATCCTCATCCTCGCCGTCAACACGGCCGGAAGTGCTCCGGGACCTGCGGAACAGCAAGTGCTCGCCAGGAGTCTGCGCGAGCGGTTGCTCACCGTGCCGGGTGTGCAGGCGGCGGCGCAGGTGGCCACCGTTCCGCCTTTCGGCGGCATCCGGTCGTCTCGATGGTGACGATGAGCGCCGCGCTCGAAGGGGGCACGGGTCCGGTGCGCGCCATCACCACGCTCCTCACGCTGTTCGCGACCGCCTCGCTCCTGGTCGCGGCCATCGGGCTCTACGGCGTCGTGGCCTTCAACATGCGACGGCGGACACGCGACTTTGGCGTCCGCCTGGCGCTCGGCGCCTCTTCGCCGCAGATTCTCCAATCGGTCGTCCGGGAAGGTCTGGTGCTGACAGCCATCGGTGTGGCTGGAGGCTTCATGCTCAGCGTCGGCGCCGGGCTGGCGCTGCGTCGCCTCCTGATCGGCGTCACGCCAACCGATCCGCCGACGTACCTGGCGGTGCTGGGCGTGCTGGCGCTCGTCTCGCTGGTCGCGTCATACGTCCCCGCCCGCCGGGCTGCGCGTGTCGATCCCGTGCAGGCGCTGCGGCAGGAATAGGGATTCGACATGCACACCCTCTGGCAGGACGTGAAGTACGCGGCGCGACTCCTTCGCGCGAGTCCGCTCTTTACCCTGACGGCGGTGCTCTCGCTCGGGATCGGCATCGCCGGCAACGCGGCCATCTTCAGCCTGGCGGACGCCTTCTACCTGCGATCGCCAACTGGGATCGTCGACCCCGATCGGCTGGTCGATATCTCGCGGCCCAGGAGCGGCAACCTGTCGTATCCGGACTACGTCGATTATCGCGACCGCAGCACACTCTTCGACGGCATTGCCGCGTATCGCGAGTCGCCGCTGCCTCTCGGGCTTGGATCCGACACCGGAGCCGAGCGCGTGTACGGCGGGCAGGTCAGCGCAAATTACTTCGACGTCCTCGGAGTGCCGATGGTCCTCGGCCGTGGCTTCCGGGCCGATGAGGACCGCGTCGGTGGAGGCTCCGCGGTCGCCGTCCTGAGCCACGGCACCTGGCAGCGCCACTTCGGCGGCGATCGCGCAATTATCGGCAGGACGGCCTACCTGAACCGCAGACCCTATACGGTGATAGGCGTCGCGGCCCGGGGGTTCGCGGGAAACCTTCTGCTGACCAACGATCTCTGGATTCCTCTGTCGGGCCATCCCGACGGTCAGGACCGCGAGGCATTGAGGATCCGCGAACGCGGTTGGCTGCAGGTCGTCGGCCGACTGAAGCCCGGTGTGACAGTGCCGCAGGCGCATACGGAGCTCCAGCAGATCGCCGCTGTCCTGCAGGAGGAATTTCCCGACAGCGGCCGGTATACCGGCCTCACGGTCGGGCCCGCTGGGCGCATGGCGGGGTTCTCGAGAGCGTCGACGGTTGCCACGTTCGTGACGCTGCTGTTTGTGCTGGTCGGTCTCATTCTGCTGATCGCGTGTACCAACGTCGGCAGCATGCTGCTGGCGCGCGGCGCCGTGCGGGCCCGCGAGATGGCCACGCGTCTGGCGCTTGGCGCATCGCGCGCGCGTGTAGTCCGCCAGCTCGTGACCGAAAGTCTCCTGCTCGCCTCCGCCGGCGCTCTGATAGGCGTGGCGGGCGCCCTGGCGCTCGTTCGACTGCTCAATTCGTTTCTTCCCGCGCTCCCGCTTCCCATTGCCCTCGACTTCCAGGTGAGCTGGCGTGTCGTTGGCTTTTCGACCGCGCTCGCCCTTCTCGCGGGGATCGCGGCAGGCTTCTTACCCGCCCTGCACTCGACACGGCCCGATCTCGCCACGACGATGAAGTGGGAAGGCTCGGGCCGCGCCACGGGCCGCTTGCGGCAGGTATTCGTCGTGGCGCAGGTTGCGCTGTCGATGCTGCTGGTCGTCTGCGCCCTCCTGCTGGGACGCGCTCTCGGCAGCGCTGACCGTATTGATCCGGGGTTCACCGTCGAGAACCTCGACCTCGTACAGCTCGACTTTCGGCTTGGCGGGTACGACGCAGCTGGCGGGCTCCGATTCGCCGAGGATCTGGTCGCGCGCGTCGCCGCACTGCCTGGCGTGGCGTCGGTGTCGACGTCGTGGGCGCTTCCGTTGACCGGTCTGGGGTTCAGCCTCGGCCCGCTGTGGAGGCCGGGCCAGCCAAGAGATGACAGCACGGCCTTGCCTGCGCAGTGGAACGTCGTCGGGGCGGATTACTTTGCCACGATGGGGACGCCGCTGCTCCGGGGGCGGCCGTTCGGAGCGGGAGATCGTGAAGGAGCGCCTGGCGTCGCGATCGTCAGCGACCAATTCGCGCGGCGGGCCCGGCCGGGACAGGAGCCCGTAGGACAGCGCCTGATTCATTCCACCTTCAACGAGCCCGATCGGGAGCTCGTCGTGGTCGGCGTCGCAGCCGACGTGAGGTTCAGCTCGGTTGGAGCCGAACCCAACCCATTCATCTATGTGCCACTGGCACAGTACGGGGCGAACCAGGCGTGGGTGATGGTCCGCACCACCGGCCAGTCGTCCCTTCCAGCCATCCGAACCTTGCTCGCGCAGATGGATGCCGCCCTTCCGATCGTCGAGACCTCGACGCTCGAGGACGTCGCCGTGCTCGCGTTGGCCCCCAACCGTATCGCGGCGTGGCTGGCGGGTGCCGTGGGCGCGATCGGGTTGTTTCTCGCCACGCTCGGCATTTACGGCATCACGGCCTACAGCCTCTCGCAGCGCACACGCGAGATTGGCATCCGTATGGCCCTTGGTGCGGTGTCGCGTGACGTGCTGCAGCTGATTGTCGGCAGCGGGATGCGGCCTGCGGCAGCCGGCATCGTGCTCGGCACCGCGGCGGCGGCGGCGGCGACTCGATTCCTGACCGGCATGCTCTATGGGGTACGGCCGCTCGATCCCGCGTCGTTCCTCGGCGGCATGGTGCTGTTCGGCATCGTGGCTCTGGTCGCCAGTCTGATTCCAGGCGGGCGCGCCATGACATTGAACCCCGTCGACGCCTTGAGGGTGGAATGACGGTCTACCGCTTGCGCCGCGACCGACGCGGGACAGACGGGCCGTTGCGGCCCTCCCCGAGCGCCGCAATCCTCCCGATCACGTCCTCGTGGAGCACCCGCATGTACCGGCGTGTCTCCTCGTCGCCCTCCCGAAGCAGACGGCGGGTCTCTTCGTCGCCCTCGCGGATCTCGCGGCGCAATTCATCCCTGAGCCCGGTGAAGCCGACCTGCATCTCGCCGCGGACGGCCACGAACTCGCTTCGCATCTCCTCTGCCAACGAATCGACTCGACCTTCCACGGTACCCACGCGTGTTTCGACACCCTCCAACCGCGTTTCGACACCGGTCAACCGCGTTTCGACACCGGTCAACCGCGTTTCGACACCGGTCAACCGCGTTTCGACACCGGTCAACCGCGTTTCGACACCCTCCAACCGCGTTTCGACAC
>JACQTK010000004.1 GCA_016210845.1 Acidobacteriota bacterium
ACCCTGGAGTACCTGGCCACCGTGGCCACGCGCAACGGCGACGTGGTCTACCCCGACACGCTGGTGGGGACCGACTCACACACCACGATGATCGGCGGCCTCGGCGTGCTGGGCTGGGGCGTGGGCGGGATCGAGGCCGAGGCGGCGATGCTCGGCCAGCCGATCTCGATGCTGATCCCGCAGGTGCTCGGCTTCCGGCTGACCGGGGCTCTGCCGCAGGGCGCCACGGCTACAGACCTCGTGCTGACGATCACGGAGGCGCTGCGGCGCCACGGCGTGGTGGGCATGTTCGTGGAGTTCTTCGGCGAGGGCCTGCGGCATCTCACGATTGCCGACCGCGCCACGCTCGGCAACATGTGCCCGGAGTACGGCGCGACGGTCGCCATCTTTCCCATCGACGGGATGACGCTGGACTACCTGCGGCTCACCGGCCGCGACGAGTCGCGCGTGCAGCTCGTGGAGGCCTACGCGCGCGCGCAGGGGCTGTTCCGCACCGACGACAGCCCGGAGGCGGTGTACTCGGAAACGCTCGAGCTCGATCTGTCGAGGGTCGAACCCAGCCTGGCCGGCCCCAGGCGGCCGCAGGATCGCGTGTCGCTCAGGCGGGCCAGGGCGGCGTTTCACAGCGCGCTGCCGTCGATGCAGATGCCGCCGAAGTCGCCCAAGGCGTCGAGCGACGCGGGCGGGACCGGTCGGGGCGTGGCCACGCAGACCGGGGCCGCGGCACGGTCGGGCGTCGCGGTGGCGGATCCGGCCCTCGACGAGCTCGATCACGGCGCGGTGGTGATTGCGGCGATCACGAGCTGCACGAACACGTCGAACCCCAGCGTGATGATTGGGGCTGGCCTGCTCGCCAAGAAGGCGGTCGAGAAGGGCCTCACGCGCAAGCCGTGGGTGAAGAGCAGCCTGGCGCCCGGATCGAAGGTCGTCACCGAGTACCTCGACGCCGCCGGCCTGACGCGCTACCTCGATCAGCTCGGCTTCCATCTCGTCGGCTACGGCTGCACCACGTGCATCGGCAACAGCGGCCCGCTGCCCGAGGACGTCTCGGCCGTGATTCGCGAGAGAAATCTCGTGGTCTGCTCGGTGCTGAGCGGCAACCGCAACTTCGAAGGGCGCATCCAACAGGAGGTGCGCGCCAACTATCTCGCCTCGCCGCCGCTCGTGGTGGCCTATGCGCTTGCCGGCTGGATCACCACCGATCTGACGACGGAGCCGCTCGGCGAAGATGCCAAGGGGAGGCCGGTGTACCTGAAGGACCTCTGGCCCACCGAGCAGGAGCTGCAGGACACGATGCTGCGCGCCGTGAGCGCCGACATGTTCCGCAGCAGCTATGCGGACGTGTTCGCGGGCGACGAGCGGTGGCAGAGTCTGCACGTGCCCGAGGGGAGCCGGTTTGCGTGGGACGAGAGCTCGACCTACGTGCGCAAGCCGACGTTCCTCGAGGGAATGGCGATGACACCGGCTCCGCCCGCCGACATCACGGGCGCGCGCGTGCTGGCGCTGCTCGGCGACAGCGTGACCACCGACCACATCTCGCCCGCCGGATCCATCAAGGCCGACAGCCCCGCGGGGCAGTATCTGATCGCGCGCGGCGTGAAGCCGGCCGACTTCAACTCGTACGGCGCGCGCCGCGGCAATCACGAGGTCATGGTGCGCGGTACGTTCGCCAACGTCCGCCTGCGCAACCAGCTCGCGCCTGGCACCGAGGGCGGCTGGACGCTGTACCAGCCGGGCCGCGAGCTGATGACGATCTACGACGCGTCGGTGAAGTACCGCGCCGCGGGCGTGCCGCTGCTCGTCATCGCGGGCAAGGAGTACGGGTCGGGATCGTCGCGTGACTGGGCGGCCAAGGGCACGCTGCTGCTGGGCGTCCAAGCGGTCATCGCCGAATCGTTCGAGCGGATTCACCGCAGCAACCTCGTCAACATGGGGGTGCTGCCGCTGCAGTTCGTGGACGGTCAGAACGCCGCGTCGCTCGGGCTCGCGGGGACCGAGTCGTTCACGCTGGCCGGCGTGGCCGACAGCCTGAAGCCGCGCGGCCGCGTGCGCGTCGTCGCGACGGCCCCGGGCGCCAGCTCGCGCGAGTTCCCGGTGATCGCGCGCATCGACACCCCGGAGGAACTGGTCGCCTTCCGGCACGGCGGCATCCTCCCGTACGTCGTGCGCCAACTCGTCTCGAAGTCGTAGGGACGGGCCGTGTGCCCGCCCAGGGACCGTGCTGACCAGCGACCGCGTCAAAGCGAAGGCCCGCGACCTGGGGTTCGACCTGTGCGGGGTCGCTCCGGCCGAGGCGTTTCCCGAGCTGGCATTTCTCTCTGAGTGGCTGGACCTCGGCTACGCAGGCGAGATGGCCTACATGGTCCGCACGGCCGACCGCCGCGCGGATGTGCGTGCGGTCCTGCCAGGCGCCCGCAGCGTCATCGTCACGGGCACGATCTACAACACCGACCGCCCGTACTCGACTGACACACCGGGTCGCGACGTCGCGCGGATCGCCCGCTACGCCTGGGGCGACGACTACCACGACGTGCTGAAGGCACGCCTCGAGGCGCTCTTGGACTGGATCCGTGCATCGCTTGCCCCGAGCGAAGTCGAGGGGTTCGACGCGCGCGCGTACGTGGATACCGGTCCCGTGCAGGAGCGCGTCTACGCGCAGTACGCGGGGCTCGGCTGGATTGGCAAGAACACCTGCCTGATCAACCCCGAGCTCGGATCGTGGCTGTTTCTCGCGGAGATCATCTGCACGCTGCCGCTCGAGCCCGACGCGCAGGGGTTGGAGCAGTGCGGCTCCTGCACGCGCTGTCTGGAGGCCTGTCCCACGGGCGCGCTGCGCGAGGCCGGCGTCCTCGATTCCACGCGGTGCCTGTCGTACCTCACCATCGAGCTGCGATCCGCGATTCCAGAGCCGCACCGGTCGGCGCTCGGCGCCCACGTCTATGGCTGCGACATCTGCCAGGAGGTGTGCCCGTACAACCAGGCGCCACCCCGGTCGGGCGACCCGACCTGGCAGCCACGAGCGGGTTTGGATCGCCCCCGCCTGGCAGAGCTCTGGCGGCGGTCCGACGCCGATCTGCGCGCGCTCACCAAGGGCAGCGCGATGCGCCGGGCGAAGCTGACGGGGCTTCGGCGCAACCTCGCCGTCGCCATCGGCAACAGCGCCGATCCCGACGCGCTGGCCGCGCTGGCGCAGCGCAGCCCCGATTGGCCGTCGGCCGAGGAGGGGATGGTGCAGGAGCACGTGGATTGGGCCCTCGAACGCGCGGGCTGAAGCCCGCGCTCTACTGGAGATCATTCACCTGTAGAGCGGCGGCTTTAGCCGCCGCGATCGCCGCGATCGCCGCGATCGGCCGCCGCGTGTCGGGTTATGATCCGCCCCATGACGGCTGGCAGCGCTCCCATCCTGCTTCTGTCCATGCCCCAGATGGCGGACCCGAACTTCGCCCGCACCGTGGTGCTGCTCTGCGACTACACCGAAGACGGCGCCTTCGGCCTCGTCGTCAATCGCCCGATGAGCGAGCCTGCGTGGAAGCTGGTGCGGACCCAGCCGCCGGTCCGGGTCGATCCCGATGTGCGGCTGTGGATTGGGGGCCCCGTC
The DNA here is from genome assembly GCA_016210845.1 of Acidobacteriota bacterium. Lineage (GTDB taxonomy): Bacteria > Acidobacteriota > Vicinamibacteria > Vicinamibacterales > UBA2999 > JACQTK01. Next base: position 3,599 of record JACQTK010000004.1, read on the forward strand.
GATCCCCAGCGCACGTGGGTGCTGATGTCCGACGCCCATGGGCCCGACGACGAGCAGCGCGAGGTCTGTCCGGGTGTGGTGCTGTCCGTCTCCCACGATCTGACGCTGCAGCTCCTGCAGGCGCCTCCCTCGCCTCGCGCGCGTCTCCTCGTCGGCTACGCGGGCTGGGCGCCGGGCCAGCTCGACAAGGAGATCGCGGCGTCGGCGTGGCTGACGATGGACGTCGATCCGCGGCTCATCTTCGGGGTGCCGCCGGAGCAGATGTGGGAAACGGCCATCCGACGCCTGGGCGCCGACCCGTCGGCGCTGCAAACCAGCTTCGGTGTGCATTGAACGGAAGACAGCACGCGGCGGCTGAAGCCGCCGCTCTACAGGTACCTGAAGTCCAGTAGAGCGCAGGCTTTAGCCTGCGCGAGGACGCGATGCACAGAACCTTGTTGTTCCTCATCGTTGCGGCCGCGGCGAACACCGTTGCCTGCCGGGGGCCGCAACAGGACCGGACCACCGGACAGACAGATCCCATGCTGCAGCAGCTCCAGACGATGACCGCGCGCTTTGCGCCGGTGGACCTCACGGCGGACATGTCCGGCCTGCCGGTCAACGAGCGTCAGGCGCTCGCCAAGCTGGTCGAGGCGGCCAAGGTCTTCGACGCGCTGTTCCTGCGGCAGGTCTGGACGGGCAACGAGACGATGCTGCTCGACCTGCTGCGCGACACCTCCGACGTGGGCCGCGCGCGGCTGCACTACTTTCTGATCAACAAGGGGCCGTGGTCGCGGCTGGATCAGAACGCCCCCTTCGTGCCAGGCGCGCCGCCGAAGCCGCCGCAGGCCAGCTTCTATCCCGCGGGGACCACGAAAGAGGAGGTGGACGCCTGGCTCGAGACGCTCTCCGCCGTCGAGCGTGCGCGGGCCACGGGGTTCTTCACCACGATCCGCCACGGACCCGACGGCCGGTTCGTCGCGGTGCCCTACAGCCTCGAGTACCAGGGCGAGGTCGCGCAGGTCGCGTCGCTGCTGCGCGAGGCCGCTGCCCTCACCGAGCAGAGGACGCTGAAGGCGTATCTCGAGCAGCGCGCCGCCGCGCTCCTCAGCAACGACTACTACGCCAGCGACGTGGCGTGGATGGAGCTCGACGCCAGCATCGAGCCGACCATCGGTCCCTACGAGGTCTACGAGGACGAGTGGTTCAACTACAAGGCGGCGTTCGAGGCGTTCATCACGATCCGCGACGACGAGGAGACGAACAGCCTGGCGCGCTTCGGCGCGGAGCTCCAGGAGATCGAGAACAACCTGCCGATCGACCCCAAGTACCGCAACCCGAAGATCGGCGCGCTGGCGCCCATCCGCGTCGTCAACACCGTGTTCTCGTCGGGCGACGCGAACCGGGGCGTGCAGACCGCCGCGTTCAACCTGCCGAACGACGAGCGCGTGATCGCCGAGAAGGGCAGCAAGCGGGTGATGCTGAAGAACAACCAGGAGGCCAAGTTCCGGATGGTGCTGCAGCCCATCTCGCGGGTGGCGCTCGCGGCGGCCGACCAGGCGAACGTGGCCTTCGATGCGTTCTTCACGCACATCCTGATGCACGAGCTGATGCACGGCCTTGGCCCGCACAACATCACCATCGATGGGCGCGCCACGACCGTTCGGCAGGAGCTGAGGGACGCCTACAGCGTGATCGAGGAAGCCAAGGCCGACGTCTCGGGCCTCTTCGCGCTGCAGTTCCTCGTGGACAACGGGAAGCTCGATCGCCGCTTCGACCAGACAATGTACACGACGTACCTGGCGTCGATGTTCCGATCGATCCGGTTCGGGCTCACCTCCGCGCACGGCCGCGGCGTGGCGATGCAGCTCAATTCCTTTCTCGACAACGGCGGCGTGACCGTCGCCCCGGACGGCACGTTTGCCGTCAACCCCGAGCGCATCAGGCAGAACGTCGTCGACGTGACGCGCCGCATCATGACCATCCAGGCAACCGGCAGCTACGGGGAGGCGCGGCAACTGATCGACACGCTCGCCGTGGTGCGACCGCCGGTGCAGGCGATCCTCGATCGGCTCACGGATGTACCGGTCGACATCGAGCCGAGGTTCGTCACGGCGGACGAGCTGCTCGTTGGCGCCCCGTAAGGGGCGCCCGACGAACGTGTACGTGGGGCGGGCCCTTACGGCGCGCCTGGCTGAGACGTCGCGATGGCCGTGTAGATGAAGTCGCCGAGCGGCAGGCCGTCGCCGTTGGCGGCGTTGGCGGCGGCGTGAAACACGACGGGCGCGGCAGGGTCGGAGGGCGCGCGCCATGCGAACGTCCACTGGCCCGTGCCAGGCGACGGCACGGTCGAGCCTATGGCCGTGTGCTGGATGTACGTGATGCGGCCGCCATCGTCGGGCACGGCCTCGGTGCGATCGTCGGACGGCTCGAAGGTTCCGGCATTGCGGCCGGTCCGCTCGCCGCGCTCGAAGCGGGCCGACACCTGGAAGCCCGCACGGACGAGCTGCGGACGGGCGACCGTCACGGTAATCAGGTATCTTTCACCAGGCGTATAGGTGTCAGGGATTCCGGAGAGGCCGATCGTTCCCGATGGTTCGTTGAGCGGGTTCTCGGAATGGCACTGATGGCACGTCATCTCGCCGAACCCGCCGGTTCGGGCTGGAACCACGGCGTTGGCCGAGGCCAGCAGCGCCAGCGGCGCCGCGCACATGGCCGCAGCAAGAATCATTCGGTGCATCCAGGGACCGATCGTCAGGTCGGCCCAATTATAGAGGAGGAGCAATGACCCGCTTCCGTGCGCTCGTCGCCGCCGCGCTCGTCGTGGCATTGTCCATCTCGCTCGCACCGCTCCTGAGGGGCCAGGGCGCGACCAAGGTCGACGTCCAGTTCACCGACTGGGACGCGCTGACGCCGACTGCGCGTCCGCACGATCCTGCGTTCGGCATCGACGGCACCACCCTCTGGTATACGGGCCAGGGCGCGCACACGCTCGGGCGCGTCGACATGAACACCGGGCAGGTGCGCGAGTTCGACCTGCCTGGCCGGCACGGGCCCCACGGCCTCGTGTCCGACCGCGACGGCAACATCTGGTACACGGGCAACGCGGCGGGCCTGATCGGGAAGCTCGATCCGAGGACCGGTCAGGTCACCGAGTTCAAGATGCCCGATCCGGCCGCGCGTGATCCGCACACGCCGATCTTCGACCGCAACGGCATCCTCTGGTTCACGGTACAGGGCGGCAACTTCGTGGGTAAGCTCGATCCGAAGACGGGCGCCGTGACGCTCAAGGCGGCGCCGCCGCGCGGCCGTCCGTACGGCATCGTGATCATGTCGAACGGCACGCCGGTCTTCGATCTCTTCGGGACCAACAGGATCGGGACGATCGACCCGAAGACGATGGAGATCACCGAGTACACGCTGCCGGAAGGCGCGCGTCCGCGCCGCATCGCGGTCGACGCCAACGACATCGTGTGGTACACGGACTTCGCGCGCGGCTATCTCGGGCGGCTGGATCTGAAGACCAGGGACGTCAAGGAGTTCCCGTCGCCGGCCGGCGCGCAGGCCCAGCCGTACGGCATCAGCGCCACGGCCGACGGCGCCATCTGGTACAGCGAGTCGGGCGTGCAGCCCAACACGCTCGTGCGGTTCGATCCGGCCACGTCGACCTTCCAGAAGTGGAACATCCCGTCGGGCGGCGGCGTGGTGCGCCACATGGTCACCGCGCCAAACGGCGACCTGCTGCTGGCCTACAGCGGCGTGAACAAGGTCGGCCGCGTGCGGATCAGGAAAACCACATAAGGGCGGGTAGGGCAGGTAGGGCAGGTAGGGCAGGTAGGGCAGGTAGGGCAGGTAGGGCAGGTAGGGCAGGTAGGGCAGGTAGGGCAGGTAGGGGC
>JACQTK010000082.1 GCA_016210845.1 Acidobacteriota bacterium
GTCCCGCCTTGCCAGCGGCACCAAAACGGAGCACCTGTGCACGCTGACGGAGAGCGGGACCATCATCGTCCCCGCGGACTCGGAAGCGGCTTTCAGGCGAGCGGTGCAGGCTCTCGGTTATCCGGTGCTGTCGCGCGCGAAGGGGCGGGGCTGACGGGCGGGACGGCGTTCTTCAGCGGGGCGTTCCGGTCCGGAGGCGCGACGCCAGTCAAGCGTGAGCCGGAGTCGGCGCACCTCGGCACGCTTGAGGACCGGGAGTGAGTGTTTCGCGAACATCAACGTCATTGCCGAAGGCACCATCGAAGAAGGCATGCTCTCGGTGCTCACGTTCAAGAAGTTGCTCTTCGCACGCGTCCTCGACGGTGGCGAGCGCGAAGTGTGTCTCGGCGGCAGCCGGCTGAGTCGCTTCATGGAAACGGTCGAAAAGACGACCACGGCGATGGCGACGCCGCCCGATGTCGGTAGTGATCACGTCCGTGACATCAAGCCACGCCAGCCCGGTGTCGGCGTCGTTATGGCGACGACACCACCTATCGCTGCGGCGATCACGGATTGGGACGGGCTGATGCAGACCGGCCTGGCTTGGATCCAGCAGTTGGCAGCGCTTGCCCGCGCGCCGGGAAATGGGCGCGCCGAAGGGCTTCGCTTCGTCCACCGGGATCCGCAGACCGGAGAGGACTATCTGAAGATTCCAGTTCCCAGCGCCGAAGTGATCGATCGTGTCCTTGAAACGATCGGCACGCTCCTGGATCGATTCAGACGATAGCGGTGTAGCCCAAGGCCTCGTCGATCTCGTAGTCAGCGTCGGGCCACGCCTCTCCCGTGATACAGGTGAAGCACGCCGCGCCGACTTCGGCCGATCCGATGGCCCAGATGAGAGCGCCACAGGCACAGCGCGCTCCCGCCTTGCGGGCGTCCACGGCCTCTCTCAGTCGGCTGACGAACTCGTTCCTGTCAACAGAAGGATTGTTCTGAACGTTGAGATCTACGTAACGGTCGAACGGGATTGGCACGAATCCGTTGGTAGCTTTCGACGCGACGTCCAGGTGCCGCTGTCTGAGCGTCCTCATGATTTCGTCGAACTTTTCTAACGGCACGCCTTGCTTGCCAAAATCGATCGTCGTCCTGATCTGAAGACCAGATGCGGCGGCCGCGCGCTTGTGAAGCCTCTTCTTGTTGCGGTTCTTAATATCTTATGGGTGATTTAAGCGCACATTCGGCTTGCTCCCGATGGAGGGTGTTCTTCCATTCGCTCCGAGCTTGGACACCCTCGGTTTTTTTACTGGCACTGCGGCGGACATGTTGGGTCTCTGGGGAGCTCTTGGCCACTCGACCGGGCAGCTGGAAGATGAAGATGTCGCGCTGGGTGTGCCAGATCCATTACCCGATGTGGACCCCGCGATGGCATTCGCGTTTCGGAGCAGCCTGGCTGCGTTGAAAGGCGGCGGGTTTTCGATTAGATCGCTTGATCTGACCGAAACACTGGAACGACTCAATGACGCAAGCGACGTGATCATGTTTTATGAGGCTGCTCGAATTCACCAGCCGCTCTTTGCCAAATATGGCGACCGACTCTTTGACCTCGCGGATCTCATTCGGAAGGCCTTCAGATCACTGCTGAGCGTTATGACGAAGCGCGACGGTGCGTGGACGAGTGCAAGGAAACGATCGGCGAAGTGTATGAGTCCGTTCAGGTGATCCTGACGCCCGCCGCCACCGGGCAGGCTCCACTCGGTCTCGAGTCGACGGGGGATCCACGGTTGAACGCACCATGGACCGCGGTCGGCGTGCCCGCCATCTCGATTCCAATGCCCGTGTCGGGCGGATTACCGCTCTGGCTCCAGCTGACTGCCGATCATGGCGAAGATGCGAACCTTCTTCGTACAGCCGTTCGGCTGGAAGGGATCCTCAACACATATGCGGCCAAGACCTAATCGCACCGGTCAGCATCAGTCACGTGAGCGACGTGGAGGCCAAGCCCGTTACGTACTATGCCAACCTTAGAATCGACGCCCGCCTTTCCCGTATGCACAGCGGCCGTGCGACCGAGATCGTGTGCCCGGAAATGGTCCACCAGTGCCGACTCATCATTTGCGTGGCGTAATTGTTGACGTTGACATCGCGAATCTGCGTGGGCGTTCCATCGGCGCCCGCATACAAGAGTCCGCCGGTCAGCGCGAGTGCATCTTGTCAACGCACACGCGCGGCACCAGACTCTCATCCGCGCGGCCGCTACGCAGCACGGAGAGGCAGGTCATCTCGTTCGGAAAGCGGCATCTCACCCGATTCGGCAAGCAGCCTGTTCAGACGTTCCAACGAAACCGCGACAGGCGCCGTGATCTCAACGCCCATCGCGTGACCGTCCGCATCGTAGTCGACGACGAGTGGACCGTCTGCAGACGCCACCGTTCTGGCGCTCTTCTCGCCCGTGTGGTGCGACAGGTGCAAGTACGCGGCGAACACCCGTCCTTTCCGATACGTGACCTGCAGCGAACGGTCGGTCATCCGGTTACCTCGTACGGCGTGACAACAACCAACAGCTTCGCGTCCACGTCAGGCTCGACGATGTTGCCGTGGATGTCCGACAGAACGAGAACCCTCATACTGGACGCGGCGAGCGACTACCGCGGCGCCGGGCCCCGCAGCTCCGCGTACACCTGCTGCACGAACCGGTCCGCGCTCTGCGCCGCGTTGCCGACGCGCTCGTCGAAGTCCGCGGTCGGCTTGGCCGCGACCACCTGCTCGATCGTCTGGCCCTGCGACAGCAGCTTCGAGACGCGATCGCGCACGGCCACGGCCATGTCGCGGTGCGCGATGATGGCCGCCCGGTTGGTGATCGGGCCATGGCCGGGCACGACGGTCGTGTTCGGCCCGGCCGTGTCGACGAGCAGGCTCAGCGCCGCGAGCATGCCTTTGAGCGTGCCGCCGTTGTTGCGGTCCATGTTCGGATAGCCGACCGATCGGAAGACGTCGCCGGTCATCAGCACGTCGGCGGCTGGGAACCGCACCGCGGTGTCGCCGTCGGTGTGAGCGTCGCGCAGCGGAATGAGCTGGATCCCCTCGCCGTTCATGTACACCGTCGTGCGATCGTCGTAGGTCACGGTCGCCAGCGCGGCCGCTGGCGCGGGCGCCGGAGGATTTCCCCCGGGCGCAGGCGGCGACGGCTTCATCAGCCGCGCGCGCAGCATCGGCCGCGAGAGCAGCGTCGCGCCGAGCTTGGCGAAGTTCTCGTTGCCGCCCGTGTGATCGCCGTGCACGTGTGTGTTGACGAGAAACCGCAGGCGGGCGTCGGGCGCCACCTGACGGATGGCGGCGACGATCCGATCGGTCACGTCCGGGAACTGCGCGTCCACCAGGAAGACGCCGTCGGGTCCCACGAGCGCCCCCATCCGGCCGCCGCGGCCGTCGATGGCGTAGAAATTGTTGCCGAACTTCGTCGTCGTCACCTGAACCGGCTGCTGCGGCTGGCCGCCCGCGGGCGCGGGGGCCTGGCCGCGCTGTCCTTGCGGCGCCTGCGCGCCCGGGGTAGCCAGGGCGAGGATCGGAAGGACCGTCATCGCTGCGCGCGACATCCACAGGGTCGTCTTCATCGTTGATCTCCTTCGGCGACCATCTTAGTCCCGGTTCTCGGATCGCCACGTTGGCAGGGCCGGGAATGGCACCGTGGAGAAACGTCAATCTCCTCAGGCGCCGGGGGTTGCAAAAACGTCGTACTTCCCGGACGACGGGGCCGTTTTTGGCCGGAACTCGTGCGGCACGCGGTCTGCTCCCGATCCTGACGATGTAGAATCGGGCTGGAGCCCGGGAAAGAGGCCTCCGACATGCGGACTCTCGAAGAGCGGCTCGCTTCGCTGGAAGCGAGGATGGATTCCATGAGCGATCTGCGCGGCGATATGAACGGTCGGTTCGAGCTGGTCGATCGCCAGTTCACCGACCTGCGCAGCGATATGAACGGTCGGTTCGAGCTGGTCGATCGCCAGTTCACCGACCTGCGGAGCGATATGAATCGTCGGTTCGAGCTGGTCGATCGCCAGTTCACCGACCTGCGGAGCGATATGCACCATCGGTGCGGGCAACTGGACGCCCGGATCGAGGTGCTCTCCCAGAACGCCGATCGGCACTTTACGTGGCTGGTTGGTATCCAGGTCGCCGTCATGCTGGCCGTCGTCGGCGCGCTGGTCGGCGCCTATTACCGCTGACCCCTCTCGTTCCTCTGCTTGGACCGATTCACGCCATCTTTTTGTGGCGGGATGGGATTCAGCTTGGACCGCTATGCGGCCCGGAACGCGAATTTTGTTCTCGTTGTGCCCACGGCATAGCGGTCCTAGGCGCGCGGAGCGCGCCAAACAGATACTGGCAACCAGCCAAGGGGCTCCGCGAGGATATCAAGGGGCGGAGCCCCTTGGCTGGTCAACCCACATCGGATGCCTCTTCGAGAAGGCGGCCATGATGCCATCCGCCCCAAGACCCGTCGGGTACCTCCCAAGTTCACGTGAGGAGAGGCGCCATGAGGAAGCAGCTCGTCTTCGCAGCCCTTGCGGCGTGTGCCGCTGCCTGTGTGCTCGCCGTCTCGCTGGACGCGCCCCACGCCAGCCAGGTCGCCGGGCCGACCGTGACGATCGACGGCGACGACATCGGCGGCGTGGTCACCGGCGCGCGCGGTCCCGAAGCGGGAGTGTGGGTGATTGCCGAGACGACCGACCTGCCCACGAAGTACAGCAAGACCGAGGTCGCCACCGACAAGCGGAACCCCACTGTCAACCCGAACGGCCCGATTTACGGATCGCTCGAAGCCAGCGCCGACTACGTCCCCGTGCTGGATCCCATGCGGCATACCGCCAGCCGGATCCCCGTGCCCGTGCGCGACCGCGACACGTCGTTTGCGTCGGCGCAGATGCTCTCGGAGGAGAACGCGTCGGCCTACTGGGGCACCGAGCCGATCTGGACCAGCAAAGCCAACGTCCACAACCCGATGATCGACCATCGCGGCCGCCTCTGGCTCACCTCGCGCGTAGGCGTGAACGACAACCCTGCCTTCTGCAAGGAAGGCTCGAGCCATCCCTCGGCGCGGCTCACGCCCGTGCAGAACTCGGGACGTCATCTGGCGATGTACGACCCGGGCACGCAGAAGACGACGCTCATCCGGACTTGCTACAGCACGCACCATCTCTTCTTCGCCGAGGATGCCAGCCACACGCTGTGGACGAGCGGCGGCGGCCCGGTGGTGGGCTGGCTGAACACGAAGATGTTCGACGAGACGGGTGACGAGGCGCGGTCGCAGGGGTGGACGGCGCTCGTCCTGGACACGAATGGCAACGGCCGGCGCGACGAGTACGTCGAGGCCAATCAGCCGATCGATCCGATGAAGGACAGGCGGCTGAACTCAGGCTTCTACGGCGTCATGCCGAGCCCGGCCGACGGATCGATCTGGGGATCGTCGCTCGGCTTCCCCGGTTCGCTCGTGCGGCTCGCGCCAGGCGTCAACCCGCCTGAGACGGCGTTGGCCGAGATCTACGAGGTGCCGTGGGGCAACGCCGAAGCCCCGGTGCAGGGATTCTCGCCACGCGGGATGGATGTGGATCGCAACGGCGTGGTGTGGGTGGCGCTGGCCAGCGGCCACTTCGCCAGCTTCGATCGGCGCACGTGCACGGGCCCGCTCAACGGCCCGACGGCCACGGGCCAGCACTGCCCCGAGGGCTGGCGGCTCTACCAGACGCCTGGCCCGAACTTCAAGGGCGCCACCGAGGGCGCCAACGCCGACTCGCACTACTACAACTGGGTCGACCAGTTCGACACGTTCGGACTCGGCCAGAACACGCCGATCGTCACCGGCAACGGATCGGACTCGCTGCTCGCGCTGAACCCGCAGACGGGACAGTTCACCATCCTCCGCGTGCCGTATCCGCTCGGCTTCTTTGCCAAGGGGCTCGACGGCCGCATCGACGATCCGCGCGCTGGCTGGAAGGGCAAGGGGCTGTGGGCCACGTGGGGGACGCGCGCGCCGTTCCACACCGAGGGCGGGACCAGCATGACGAGCAAGGTGGTTCACTTCCAGCTCCGGCCGAATCCGCTCGCGAGATAACCTCACACAGGGCAGGGGGCGGCCTCGAGGCCGGCCCCTGCAACACCAGACTCACGACATCGGACGCGTCATCATGCGAAAAACGTTCTTCGTCGGCGCGGGTGTGCTGATCGTCTTCGTATCCGTGCGCGGACAGGAGCGGATCGACCAGGACGTCTTCTGGAAGATCCGCCAGGAAGGCACCAACAACTCGCAGATCCTTGAGACGCTGCAGGTGCTGACCGACGTGTACGCGCCGCGTCTGACCGGGTCGCCCAATCTCAAGGCAGCGGGAGAGTGGGCCGTCGAGCAGATGCACGCCTGGGGTCTGACCAACGGCCACCTCGAGCCGTGGGACTTCGGGCGGCCTGGCTGGTTGAACGAGCGTCTCTCGGCCCACCTCGTCTCGCCTGTGAAGGACGCGCTCGTCGTCGAGGCGCTCGGGTGGACGCCAGGCACCAACGGCGTGGTGCGCGGTGCGGCTGTTCGGCTCACGCCGCCGCAGCGCGCCACGCAGGACGAGCTGAACGCGTACTTCGACACGCTCAGACCCACGCTTCGCGGAAGGATGGTGCTGCGCAACGAGGACTACGGCCGCATCTGGCGGCTGCTCGACGGCGGCCGTCCCGTGGAGCTCGAGTTCGACATCGTCAATCGCCTCTATCCGGAGGGGCGGACCAGCTACAACGTCGTCGCCGAGATCCCGGGGACCGACAAGGCCGGTGAAGTGGTGATGCTCGGCGGACATCTTGATGCCTGGCACGCGGGCACTGGCGCCACGGACAACGGGATTGGCTCCGCGGTGATGATGGAGGCGGCGCGGATTCTCGTGGCCGTCGGCGCGGAGCCGCGGCGGACCATTCGCGTGGCCCTCTGGAGCGGCGAGGAGCAGGGCCTGCTCGGGTCGCAGGCCTACGTGCGCGAGCACTTCGGCACCTTCGAGGAGCCGAAGCCCGCGTACGCGAAGTTTGCCGGCTACTTCAACATCGACGAGGGCACCGGGCGAACGCGCGGCATGACCGTCTTCGATCCATCGGCCGCCGCCACGGTCCTTCGCGAGGCCATCTCGGGCTTCAGGGATCTCGGGGTGATTGGCGCCACGACGACGCAGAATCGCGGCGGAGGGGGCTCCGATCATGCCTCGTTCAACCACGCCGGCCTGCCCGGCATCCACATGGAGCAGGATCCGATCCAGTACGAGTCCCACACGTGGCACACCAATCTCGACACCTACGAACGGATCGTCGAAGACGACGTCAAGAAGTCCGCGATCGTGATCGCCTCGGCGGTGTATCACCTGGCAACCCGCGACGAGCTGCTGCCGCGCTTTACCGCGGACCAGATGCCCCGGCGCCCGGGCAGTCAGCAGCAGCAACAGCCAGCGCCGGCAGCGCCACAAACCCAGACGGGGGAGGGAGGGCAGTAGACCGCGGATGCGGGCCCGCAGGGGCACTTCGGTGTCTGTGGTTTGGTCGCGGACGTCCGGCCTGACACGATGTTCAGGCACGATTTTCGTCCTGTTGACGCGAATTGGTAATGTCCCCTCGCGAGCGAAATAGAAATGTCCCCTAAGCTGATGACCTCAAA
>JACQTK010000075.1 GCA_016210845.1 Acidobacteriota bacterium
CCCTACCCGCCCTACCCGCCCTAAGAATCCGCCACCCCGACCGGCTCGTCCTCGGGCTCGAGGTTGGCCATCTCGGCGGCGAGCATCTGCTCGCCGGCTGCCGCGCCCACGCCGCGTGAGAAGTCGACGGGCGGCAGGAAGAACGTCGCCACGAGCGACGCGGCGGCGAGGACGGCCCCCGCCATGAACACCTGATGCAGCGCCGCGGCGAACTGCAGCCGGGCGGGGCCGCTGAGGAGCGCGCCCGCTGCCACGGCCTGCGCGCCGCCTGCCACGTCTACGCCCGACAGCCCGCGCGTCATCAGCGCCCCCATCCCCGCCACGCCCACGGCCGCGCCGACGCTGCGGGAGAACTGGTTGAGCGACGTGGCCAGGCCGAGATGCGCGCGCGCGACGCCGTGCTGCACCGCCAGCAGCACGGACAGCATCGACAGCCCCATCCCCGACCCGATCAGCAGGCCGCCCGCGAGCACGGAGTTGCGCGAGGAGTCCGCGTGGACGAGCGTGAGCACGAGGAATCCCAGCGTCATGAGGGCGCTGCCGGAAACGGCCAGCGGCCGATAGCCGAGGCGGACCGTGAAGCGTGCGCAGAGGATCGACATCACCACCCAGCCGAGGAAGAGCGGCGTCAGCACCTGCCCCGCCTGCGTGGCCGTCGCGCCCATCACACCCTGGACGAACAGCGGGATGAACGTGATGCCGCCGAACAGCGCCGTCCCCGCGAGAAAGGCCACGGCCAGCGTGCGCGCCATCAGCGGGTCCTTGACCAGGTCGAGAGGCAGGATCGGATCCGCCGATCGGCGCTCGGCCATCGCGAAGCCGCCCAGCAGCATCACGGCGGCCGCGGCGAACCACCACGCGTTCGCGCCGATGTCGCCGCCGAGGGCGATGAGCAGGGCGCTGATGCCGGCAAACAGCAGCGACGCGCCGAGCCAGTCGACCCGCACGTTGCTGGTGTGACGGCGCGCAGGATAGGCCAGCATCAGTACCAGCACCGCGAGCAGGCCGAAGGGCAGGTTGAGGTAGAAGACCCACCGCCACGAGAGCGTGTCGGTGATGTAGCCCCCGACGAGAGGTCCGGCCACGGAGGCGACGCCCCACACGCCGCTGAAGACGGCCTGCGTCCTGGCGCGCTCCGAGATGGCGTACAGCTCGCCGATGATCGTCATGCTGAGCGGGATGATGGCGCCCGCCCCCAGACCCTGAAGCGCGCGGGCGGCGATGAGCATGGCCATCGAGGTCGAGGCGCCGGCGATCATCGACCCGAGGAGGAACAACGCCACCCCGGTCAGATACATGCGCCGCCGCCCGTACAGATCCGAGAGCCGCCCCCAGATCGGCACCGAGGCCGTCGACGTGAGCAGGTAGGCCGAGAAGACCCAGCTGTAGTGCGCGAGGCCGCCGAGCGTGGCAATCACCGTCGGCATGGCCGTGCTGACGACCGTGGCCTCGAGCGCGCCGAGGCTCATGCCGAGCAGCAGACCAGCCGTGATGGCGCGACGGCGGCCCAGGCCGATCGGAGGGGCCGCGTCCGTGTGACCCATCCTCTCAGGCTACCACGTCGCAAGAGGCGGACCTTCAGGTCCGCCTGGGCGCGGGCAACGTGATCTCGAACACCGCCCCTTGGTCGTTGCGCGCCGTGATGGTGCCGCCGTGGCGCTCGACGATCGTCTTGACGATGGAGAGGCCCAGGCCGCTGCCGGTCGAGGCCCGCGCGGCGTCCGCCTTGTAGAACCGCTCGAAGATCGACGGCAGATGCTCTGGAGGGATCCCAGGGCCGCTGTCACGCACGGTGATCCGGAGCCCCGCCTCCACCGCGTCCGCCGCGAGCGCGATCCTCCCGCTGTCCGGCGTATGGCGGAGGGCGTTGGCCATCAGGTTCTGCAGCGCCTGCTCCAGCCGATCGCGATCGCCGACGAGGCGGGCGGCGTTCGCGGCGACGCGCCGCTCGAGCGTGATGCCGCGATCCGTGAGCTCGCGCTCGTGGCGCTCGGCGACGCGGGCGAAGAGCGTCTCCACGTCGACCGCGTCCTGGCGCATGGCGGCGCCGCCGCCCTCCAGGCGGGCGAGGTCCAGCAGGTCGCCGACGATCCGCTCGAGGCGGTGCGTCTCGTCCGTGATGATGCCGAGGTAGCGCTGGCGTGTGGCCGGATCGAGCGTCACCTCAGACATGGTGAGCGTTTCGACGTATCCACGCATGGCAGTCAACGGCGTCATCAGCTCGTGCGACACGTCCGCGAGGAGCTGACGCCTGGCCTTGTCGGCGGCCTCCAGCGCCCGCGCGCGGGTGGCCAGCTCGTCGGCCATCCGGTTGAAGGAGCGGGCCACCGCGGCCACCTCGTCGCCCCCCTGCTCGGGCGCGCGCGCGCTCAGATCGCCCGAGCCGAGACGCTCGGTCGCGTCCTGCACCTGCCTCAATCGACGTCGCACCGGGCCGAAGACGACAAATGCGATGAGGGCGGCGCCCACCGCCAGCACACTCCCGCCGACGAGGCCCAGCGTCGGGCCCAGGCGCCGCGCGACGCGCGAGAAGGGCGGGCCGCCAGGCAGCACCGCCACACGCCCGACGAGGTCGCCATCCACGACGATCGGCGCCGCCGCGAACTCGGCCCCCCGTCCGGGGCCTCCTCGTCCCAGGAACGGTCCAGGGGATCCTCCTCGCTCGAGCGTACCGTCGCCCTGTGTGAGCCCGCGCGGCCCTCGAGGGAAGAATCGGCCGCCCGGAGGAAACAGCGTCCTCCGCTCGGCCGCCGCCCTCACGGCGTCCCTCAACTCCTGCGGCACGTCATCGTGGTTCGCCATCATGCGGCCGTCGCGCATCACCACGAGGATGGCCTGGAACACGTTGCCGTACTGATTGCGCACGTACTCATCGAGATCGAGATCCGCTTCCTCCGTCAGCGAGGTACTGATGTCGGACGCGACGAGCTGCGCCAGCCGCTGCGGGCTGCTGGCGGGCATCGCACCAGCGATGCGGTCCGTCATCCACAGGATCAGGGCCGCCTGCGCCGCCAGCATCAGCGCGAGGAAGGCGATGAGCCCAAGGCCCATGCGCCAGTACAGGCTTCGATACCAGCGAGGGTCACCCCTCGACAGGCTCGGGGTGACCCTGAGCGCAGTCGCAAGGCCTGCCCTGAGCGGAGTCGAAGGGTCAGACATCGGCGGCCTTGTACCCCGTGCCCCACACAGTGAGAACGACCGACGGCTCGGCGGGGTTCTCCTCGATCTTCCTGCGCACGCGCTTGACGAGCGTATCGACGCTGCGCCCGGTCACGAACGTGTCGTCCTTCCACACGCGGCCGAGCAGCGCCTCGCGGCTGAAGACGATGCCAGGGTTCGAGAGCAGCACGTAGAGCAGCTGGAATTCCTGCGACGTGAGCTCGACGTCGCGCCCGCCCACGCGGACGCGCCGCCGCGACGGATCGATCTCGATGTGCTTGTAGGTGACCGGTCTCGCCGTACCGGACACTTCCGCCGCGGCCGCGCGCGGCCCCCGCCGCAGCAGCGCCCGCACGCGCGCCATCAGCTCGCGGACGCCGAACGGCTTCGTGAGGTAGTCGTCGGCGCCGCTGTCGAGCCCCACCACCTTGTCGGACTCCTCCCGACGCGCGGTCAGCATCAGGATCGGCGTCTCGACGTTCCTGGACTCCCTGCGGATGGCGCGGCAGACGGTGACGCCGTCGAGGCCGGGCAGCATCAGATCGAGGATGACGAGGTCGAACGGCCGCTCCCTGGCCAGCTGCAGGCCAGCCTGGCCGTCGGCGGCCTGCACGCACGACATGTGCTCCAGGCCGAGGTGCAGGCAGATCAGCTCTCGAATGTTGGTCTCGTCCTCGACGACGAGCACCTCCGGGCGGGGCGCGATCGCGGCTTCCACGGGCAGCTCAGGACCGCTATGCGGCCCCAAACCAAGATTCTGTACCAGTTGTCTCTCCGCATAGCGGTCCTCGGCGCGCGGAGCGCGCCAGGCAGACACAGCCAACCAGCCAAGGGCGAGATTCGGGCAGCTGGACGTCAAGGGCGAGCCCTTGGCTGGTTCAGTGTAGTCCGCCGCTTGAGAAGGGCCCATGGGCCCCATTCCACCCCGCGGCGGTGTTAACGCGATGTCAAGGATGTGAAGAAATCATGGCCGCGTCCGCCATCGAATCTTCACAGACGCACCACGGACCGGCCACACCCGCCCCGTCCAATGAGGGCATGAAGAGGCGATTCCTGCTGGTGATTGTCGGGCTCTCGGCCGTGACCGCATCGGTGGCGGCCTATTACCGGGCCAACCAGACGGGCAGCGGCCCGCAGTGGCTGACCGCGGCCGTCATTCGCGGAGACGTGGTCGAGACGGTCGACGCCACGGGGACGCTCGAGGCGGTGACGACGGTACAGGTCGGCAGCCAGGTATCGGGCACGATCAAGGCCCTCCACGCCGACTTCAACTCGCGCGTGCGCAAGGGCCAGATCGTCGCCGAGCTGGATCCGTCGCTGTTCGAGACGCAGGTGGAGCAGGCGGAGGCGACGCTCGTGCGGCTGCAGGCCGAGGTGGATCGCGCGGAGGTCCAGGTCGAGGACACGCGGCTCAAGCTGGCGCGGGCGCGGCAGCTGGCCGCCCAACAGCTGATCCCAGCCATCGATCTCGAGACGGCTGAAGCCAACGCGCGTGCCGCGGAGGCCTCGCGGAAGGCGGCCGAGGCGCAGGTCGTGCAGGCGCGCGCCTCGCTCAACCAGAGCCGCGTCAACCTCAATCACACCATCATCAGGGCGCCCATCGACGGCATCGTCATCTCGCGCAACGTCGACGTCGGCCAGACGGTCGCGGCCAGCATGTCGGCGCCCACGCTGTTCGTGATCGCGAACGACCTGAGGCGCATGCAGGTGAGCGCCCGCATCGACGAGTCGGACATCGGCCGCATCGAGGCGGGCCAGCCGGTGGGGTTCCGCGTGGACGCGTATCCGGACGACATCTTCACAGGCACGGTGACACAGGTGCGCCTCGAGCCCGTGGTCGAGCAGAACGTCGTGAGCTACGTGACGGTGATCGACGTCCCGAATCCCGATCTGAAGCTGAAGCCCGGCATGACGGCCAGCGTCACGGTGGAGATCGCCAGGGCCGACGACGTGGTGCGCGTGCCTGCCGCGGCGCTGCGGTTCCGCCCCACGGCGGAGCTGCTGGCCGCGTTCCCGCCTTCGCCCGAGGCTTCGGCGAGGCCGGGCCCGCCTTCGCCCGAGGCTTCGGCGCGGCAGGCCGAGGGGCGCGGTGCGCGCGGAGGCGACGGGCCGATCGACGGTGACGCGGGCCCGCGCGCCCGCGTCTGGGTGCTCGCCGACGGCCGGCTGCAGCCGGTGGCGGTGCGTCCTGGCGTCAGCGACGGCGCCAACACCGCGATCGAGGGGTCGCTCGCCGAAGGCGCTCAGGTCGTCACTGGGCTGGCGGCCGGGCAGAGCACGAGCGCAACGACGACCACCGGTTCTCCCCTGCTGCCTCGATTCCCAGGCAACAGGGGTGCGGCCGCCGGTCAGCGCGCACAGGGCGCCGGAGGCGCGCGATGAGCCAGCCAAGGGCTCGCCCTGTGATATCCCATTGCTGCCGTTGCCCGCCGATCTCGCCCTTGGCTGGCTGCCAGTATCTGCTTGGCGCGCGCTCCGCGCGCCTGGGACCGCTATGCGAATTGAAC